>JAFXJH010000029.1 GCA_017532425.1 Clostridia bacterium
GAACATATCAAGGATTGTATCGGATACGCTGCGGTACAAAATATCTAGTTGCAAATTCCTCTAATGACGTATATCTTACAACCACGTTAGACTCCAAATGTTATTGGTCACTTTCAAGAGTTGAAAAACAGATCGCAGAACTCGATTCTTTTTCCTATTTGTGGGCAGAAGCCGAGAATGGAGTTTTTAATACTACTGCGCACATCGTCAGATTCAATACAGAAATGGATTCATATGGTTATACCGGTAATATATATGTAAATCGTAACGTTGGAAACACATATAATGGTTTGCCTGATTGTTCTGTATTTGTCTTTAACGGACATAGCGATCCCGGAAAACTTTACTATTATGATTCAGTTAATGAAACTCGAACAGGTCTTATCAGGGCTACTACCGGCGTTGGAAGCTCTGGTTATACTTCCGTTTACACAATATCAAATCTTGATGCCAATGAACTTGCAAATATGCAGTGTGCATTACTTCTTGGCTGCAATACAGCAAATGATGTTGGTATACATAATATGATGGATGAGCTGTATAACAAAGGTGCTCATTTCGTTTTAGGAACTACACAATCGGTGAATGTTTACGATTCCGATAATTTTTTAGAAGGATTTTTGGACGGTGTGAGCGCGAATGAAGATGTTTATGCGTGCTATAGGTCAGGATTAGACATGGCTAACAATTGTGAATTAGGGAACGGACTCTTTGGTTATTATCCGGCAGTATTTATTGGTGACTCGGATCAATATTTGAGTTAGTAATGTCAAATTGTAAAATACATTTAATGGAGGAAAACAAAATGAAAAAAGTATTAGCTTTAATTTTAGTATTAATTACGTTGTTTACGTGCATTACATCTTGTTCGACGCCGAAAGAGGAAACTAAAGAACCTCTGTCAGAAGAAAACGTGCCTAAAGAGGACATCTTCCTATACGCCCTCGGGCAGTCATCACCGGGCAAAGTGATAGGTTCCATGTCGGCAAAAGATTACGGTATATGTGATTCGGCACAATCAGAAGATCAAGTATTTGATGAACTAAAGAATAAAGAAAAAACTCCGTTTGGAAACTCCCAAACTTTTGTTTATCAGCGTAGTCAAAGTGAGTTTACGACTTTAAGCGGAACAAAAGAATACGGTGATTTTTACAGTACCTATGACAGATATGTTGCAGAAGAAGGTAGCGATCGTGTTGAGTATTTACACGGAACTAATATTTTAACCAGTTATTTCAAAGGCCATGTGGAAAGACCGAGGACTGACACTCCTATTGATGAAATAACTGCTAAACAAGTAGCAGAAGACTTTATCTTAAAGATAATAACAGAAGAAGAGTTTTCCAAATTTGACGAAGGCGAATTTTCACCATATTCCGGCAGCGGTCTGTACGCTGTTCGCTACACACGCTATATTGGTGGATATGCAACAGATGAAACTATTGTCGTAAGCATACATCCGGAAACGAAAGAAATTTGCTCATATAATGCACGTTATTTTGGTAAATACGATGCTCTTGAAGCCAAACTCACAAAAGAGAAGCTTGATGCAACTAACGAAAAGCTCAGAACAAAAATAGAAGAAATGAATTTGAAAAATTTGTCTATGGGAATTTCACGTATTGTAACGACTATCTTTGGTGAAGCGTTCATCAGGATTCCTACACAGTACGATACCGAAAGCGGCGGCACTGCAAGCAATTATACGTATTTAAATATCCAGTAAACTAATACCCCACCCCCGCGCTACCCGCGCGGGGAAAATTTTTGCCCGCGTTTTCAATTCTCTTGACATATACGCGTTAAAGTGGTAAAATATATGACAAGTGTTTTTTATCCGCAGGCGGCGGACGGATTTGGAAAGGGCTTTCTTTTTATGAGAAGAATAGAGGTAAAAACGGGAAAACCGTATGAAATACTTGTTGAACGCAGTATAAGCGGCAGAGTCGGCGCAGAGCTGCTTAAGGTCGCTTCTGTAAAGCGCGTTATGGTCGTTACAGACAAAACGGTCGAAGGACTTTACTTTGAGCGTGTCAAAAATTCGCTTATTGCGTCGGGTATAGAGGTTTGCGAGTTTGTTATCGCCCCCGGAGAAAGATCAAAGAGCACGGAAAATCTTGTGCGCCTTTGGGAGGCTCTTGCCGAATCCGAAATAACAAGAAGTGATGCTATAATCGCACTTGGCGGCGGTGTGGTCGGCGACCTTGCGGGCTTTGCCGCATCAACCTTTTTGCGCGGAATAAAATACGTTCAGATCCCGACTACTCTTCTCGCAATGACAGATTCCTCGGTCGGCGGCAAGACGGCGGTCGACCTTAAGGCGGGAAAAAACCTTGCGGGTGCCTTCCATCAGCCCTGCCTCGTGCTTTGCGACCCCGAAACGCTCGGCACACTTCCGAGAGAGCATATGCGCGACGGAATGGCAGAGGTCATAAAATACGGTATGATAAACCGCCCCGAGATAATAGACAAGCTCTACGCTTATACTCCGGGCGATAAGGATGCACTTGACGAGATAATATCTATGTGCATCGAGGACAAGCGCGACGTTGTTTCGGGCGATGAATTCGACACGGGAATACGCGCTCTGCTTAATTTCGGACATACTCCCGCACACGCTATCGAGCTTGGCTCAAATTATGAAATAACGCACGGAAGCGCTGTCGCGATCGGTATGGTAATTATGACAAGAGCTTCGGTAAAAATGGGTCTTTGCAAGGAAAACGCGCTCGATAAGCTGCTCGGACTGCTTGATAAATTCGGACTTCCGAGCTCTTGCAGCTACTCGGCAAAAACGCTTGCACAGGGCGCACTCGGAGATAAAAAGCGCACGGGAGATACGATAAGCGTTATTATGGAATACGGAATCGGAGATGCGCGGATTTGCAAGGTGAAGGTTTCCGAGCTTGAAAAAATATTCGAAAAAGGGCTTGAAAAATAAGATATGGATAAGAATATAAACAGCTTCGGAAAAAATATAAGACTTACGACCGAGGGCGGCTCACACGATGAGTTTATCACGGCAAAAATATCGGGATTTCCTGCTGGAGTAAGGATAGACAGAGAAAAGCTGCTTAAATTTATGGCGCGCCGTGCACCCGGAAATTCTGCTTTCGCAACTGCGAGAAAAGAAAGCGACGAGCCGATATTTCTCTCGGGAGTGGACGGTAATTTCGTTACAAACGGCGACGAAATGACCATAAGAATATACAGCAAAAATGCAAAATCTTCCGCATACAAGGACGTGCATGATATTCCGAGACCCTCGCACGCGGATTATCCCGCGATAGTAAAATACGGCCGTGACGTCGACCTTCGCGGAGGCGGACATTTTTCGGGCAGACTTACTGCGCTTCTTTGCGCCTTCGGCGGAGTTTGTATGCAGTATCTCGAGGAAAAAGGAATTTCGGTATTTTCGCATATATATTCTGTCTACGATATAAAGGATAAAGAATTTTCGCTCACCGAGGTCGGTGAAAATGAAAAGAATATGCTTTCTTCATCGCTTTTTCCCGTGCTCGATAACGAGGCGGGCGATAGGATGCAGGAGAAAATAGCCGAGGCAAAATCGCGAGGCGACTCGGTCGGCGGTGTCATTGAGTGTGCTGTTACAGGACTTCCCGTAGGACTCGGCGAGCATATGTTTGCAAGCGTAGAGGCAAGAATAACCGAAATGCTCTTCTCAGTGCCTGCGCTCAAGGGTGTTGAATTCGGCCGCGGATTTGACTCGTGCAAGCTGTACGGCTCTGAAAATAACGACCCCTACGTTACCGACGGAAAGCGCATTTGGACAAGAACAAATAACTGCGGCGGTATTCTCGGCGGTATGACAAACGGTATGCCGATAGTTTTCAGAGTGGCTATGAAGCCCACTCCGTCAATTGCATCAGAACAGGACAGTATATCTCTTTCTAAAATGGAAAATACCAAGCTTTCGATAGTCGGACGCCACGATCCCTGCATAGTGCCCCGCGCAGCAGCGGCTGTAGAAGCCGCATCGGCGATCGCCGTGCTCGATCTTGTGCTTGACAGCAAAAACGAAAACAGTGCTCCTGCGAATGAAAATAAGCAGGGCGGCGATCGTGTTGAAAGCAGCAGGCTTTCAGAGCTGCGCGGCGTTATAGACAGATGTGACCGCACGATAGTCGCGACTCTTGCAGAGCGTATGGCGGCGGCGTCCGGCGTGGCAGAATATAAAATTCAGAACAACCTTCCCGTGCTCGATGCTTCGAGAGAAGCACAGCTTCTCGAAAAGATAAGAATGCTTGCGGGAGAGGAGTACGCGGAATATTTTGCCGAGATATATGCCGCAGTACTCAAAACTTCAAAAGAATATCAGCAAAAAATGATAGATAACAGCAGATCAGAGGAAAAATAAAGAAAATGCTTACGGGATATAAGGATTTCAGAGCAGGACTTCTCGGGAGAAAGCTTGGGCACAGTTACTCAAAAATAATTCATAAGGATCTCGTCGATTATACCTACGAAATGTTCGAAAGGGAAGAGGACGAGGTCGGAGATTTCATAAAAAACGGACCGTTTGACGCTATAAACGTAACCGTTCCGTATAAAAAAACGGTCATTCCGTTTCTCGATGAGCTTTCTGATACAGCGCAAAAGCTCGGCGCTGTAAATACGATAGTTCGCAGAAGGGACGGTACTCTTTACGGCGATAATACAGACGTTTACGGATTTTCGTATATGCTCGATATTGCAAGGATCGACGTAAAGGATAAAAAATCGATCGTTTTGGGCGCTGGCGGAGCTTCCGCTACCGTTTGCGAGGTCCTCAAAAGAAGAGGCGCATCCGAAATAACCGTTGTCGGCAGAGCAGATAATAACCCCGAAAATCTTGCAAGGCACAGCGATGCGGAGATAATTGTGAATGCAACTCCGGTCGGTATGTATCCCGAGAACGAGGGTGTCCCCGTCGATATCAGACTTTTCCCAAAGTGCGTAGGCCTTGCAGACCTTATATATAATCCCGCAAGGACGAATATTATCTGCGATGCTGAAGATATAGGAATTAACCGCATAAACGGACTTACAATGCTTGTGGCGCAGGCAAAGCGCGCTTGTGAAGTATTCCTCGGAAGAGAAATAGAGGATAGCGTTATTCCCGAGATCACGAAAAAGATAGAAAAATCGCAGGAAAATATAGTTCTTATTGGTATGCCGGGATGCGGCAAGAGTACACTCGCACGTAAGGTATCGGAAAAGCTCGGGCGGGCGCTTGTGGATACGGACGAGGAAATAGTAAAGCTTGCGGGAAAGAGTATTCCCGAAATATTTGCGCAGGACGGCGAGGACGCTTTCCGCGATCTTGAATCGCAGGTCGCCGAAAGGGTCGGTAAAATGGCAGGCGTTGTCATCGCAACGGGCGGAGGTATAATAAAAAGAGAAAAAAATTACCGTCCGCTTCACAGAAACGGAAGGATAGTATTTCTTCATAGGGATATAAACGAGCTCGACACGAGCGGACGTCCGCTCTCACAGCGTGACGGCGTTGAGAAGCTTTACAGAGAAAGACTTCCGCTGTACAGAAGATATGCGGACTGCGAGATAGCAGTCGAAAAGGATCCGAATGAAACCTATAATAACCTTGCCGATGTGCTTGGATTAAAATGAAAACGATCAAATAATAAAATTCAGGGAAAATTTATGAAAATACTTGTTATAAACGGACCGAATCTCAATCTTCTCGGTCTCAGAGAACCGAAAATATACGGCTCGCGCACTTATGCAGATCTTTGCAGCTTCATTGAAGACTCGTGTAAGGAGCTCGGTGTTGAATGTGAACTGTATCAGTCAAATCACGAGGGTGATATCGTTGATAAGATACAGCAGGCATACGGAGTGTTTGACGGACTTGTTATAAACCCCGCGGCATATACGCACACGAGCGTGGCAATACTCGATGCTATAAAGGCTGTAAGTATTCCGACGGTAGAGGTTCATATTTCAGACGTTGACTCGCGCGAGAAATTCAGAAAGATATCCTATGTTTCGTACGTTGCAAAGAAAAAAATTGCAGGACTTGGATTTGAGGGATATAAGTGCGCTGTTGAATTTTTAAAGGAATATCTTGAAAATAAATAATAAATTAAACAAAGGAGACCCGAATATGTCTGATTTTAATGTCAAAAAGAGAGTTTTTGGAAAACTCGGTATAGAGGTATCGTCCTTCGGCCTCGGATGTATGCGCTTCCCCATGAAGGATGTCGACGGAAAACGTGTTGTTGATGAGGAGATCGCAAAAAAAATAATCAGAACTGCGGCGGACAACGGTGTCAACTATTTTGATACTGCGTATGTCTACTCGGATAAGCAGAACGAGGGCGTACTCGGACGCGCACTTGAGGACGGATACCGCGAAAAGGTGTACGTTGCTACAAAGCTTCCTCTCTGGGAATGCTCGGGTCCCGAGGATATGGAGAGAGTTTTTGAAGAGCAGCTTAAATTCCTCGGAACAGACTACATAGATTTTTATCTTGTGCACGCACTCGGCGCAAAGCGTTGGGAGGAGGCAAAGGCTTGGGGAATACGCGAATTCCTCGATAAGCTTAAGGCCGAGGGTAGGATAAAGTATGCGGCATTCTCTTTCCACGATAATTATGAAGCCTTTAAGAAGATCATAAACGAATATGACTGGGATATGTGCCAAATACAGTTCAACTTTATGGATATAAACAATCAGGCGGGACTTAAGGGTCTTATGCTTGCGGGTAGCAAAAATATTCCCGTGGTAATTATGGAGGGACTTCTTGGCGGAAAGCTTGCATCGGCACCCGACAGCGTTATGAAGCTTTACGATTCGTACAGCGAAAAGCGCTCGCCTGCAGAATGGGGCTTCAGATGGCTGTGTAATTTCCCGCAGGTGTCTACGGTTCTTTCGGGCGTTACAAGCCTTGAACAACTCTACGATAATATGAGAATATTCTCCGAGGCTGACGCTAATGCGATGTCGAAGGAAGAGCTTGATATAATAGATAAGGTGCGCGAGGAATATATAAACAGAACGAAGATAGGATGCACGGGCTGTGAATACTGTATGCCTTGTCCCTCGGAGGTAAATATTCCGCGTATATTCCGTATATGGAACGACGCATTCCAGTATTCAAACGATATTTCGGGAAACGATCGCTACGCCCGCCTTGTCCGTGAGGGACACGATGCTTCGAAATGCGCACAGTGCGGTGCTTGCGAGGCGGCTTGCCCTCAGCAGCTAAACATTATTGAAAAGCTTGTGCAGGCAAATAAAGAGCTTGTATGACAGTAAGGACAGTAAAATAAAGGAGTTTTGTTATGAGTTTGTTACGTTATGCCCTTGTAGGCAATCTGAAGCGCTTTCTCGGAAACGTTAAGGAGGTTGCCAAAAAAGAGGAAAAAAGCAGCTTTGTGGTTTTTAATAAGTTTCTTCTCTGCTTTGCACGCACGGGATGCGGCTACAGCGACTATATGAACTATAAGCTTTATAAGAGAAGCTGGGCAGAGATAGACGAGTACGTTACGATAAAGGATCAGGATAAATTCTACGAGATCGTTTGTCCCTCGGCGTATAAGACCGCTTTTACGGTAAAGCCCAATTTTCTTAAAAATTTCAAGGATTATATAAGCAGAGAATACTTTGTGGACGGAAGTCTTGATGAGCTTAAGGGCTTTCTTGAGAGAAACAGCGAGTTTATGATAAAGCCTTACGACGGTAACGGCGGTCATAAGGTAGAAAAAATGAGCCGCGACGAGGTAAATAACGTCGAAGAATTTCACGCAAAGCTGATAAACGAGCGTCTTTTCATTGAAGAGTGCGTCAGACAGCACAGCGAAATGAACAGACTTTGCCCCGCAAGCGTAAACACGGTCAGAATAATGTCCTTCGGATATAACGGCAGATCGCGTATAGTTTATGCCGCACTCAGAATAGGCAACGGTATTGCCGCGGTGGATAACTTCCATCAGGGCGGTATGGGATGCTCTATCGATTTTGAAACGGGCGTGCTCACCGGAAACGCGGTCGATAAAGACCTTAACGAGTTCGAGTGCCATCCGCAGACGGGCGTGAAATTCGACGGATTTCAGATACCGAACTGGGATAAGGTAAAGGAAATAGTGCTCAGTGCGGCACTTGTAAGCGATAAGATCCATTTCGTCGGATGGGACGTAGCCGTTACCGAGGAGGGTGCAACCTTCATCGAAGGCAACCGCCGCCCGGGATTTGACCTCGTGCAGGTGCTTTCGGAGAGAGGTCGCAAAGATATGATGCGCGAATGTCTTGACGAGATAAACGCTGCTGAGGGTACAAATCATAAGATATAAAACAAAAAAACATCCGCAAGCGACTGCATAATTGCTTTCGCTTGCGGATCTCTTTATTCGTCGTCCTTTTTCAGCTTGTTGCGAAGTGCTTCTTTTATAAGAAAGGATATTATTTCGGACAAGACCTTGCGCTTTTCCTTGTCAAACTTGCTGAGCGCGGAGAGAATATCTCTTGTTTTGTCAAGACGGTCAACCGAAAGGTCGGTGAGCGTTTTGGCACCGGTCGCTTCAAAGAGCTCGAAGAGCGCTTCGGTGAATTCGCGCCGCTTGTCGTGGTCAAAGGATGACAGCCAAGCGTTCAGTACCTTGTCGTTTCGCTGATTGCTTTCCGAGCCTTCGTGCAGAATGTCAAATCTGTTTACGTCTATATACCAGGTAAATCCGTCGTGTTGATACACTCCGCTGGCGGAAGAACGGACGGTCTGATACTGCGTATCGTGGTTGAGAAGCATTCCGACTATTGAATTTTCGGGTACGAAGGTGAATATTCTGTCGCGAAGAGCTGCGTAATTTTCTCTTTCGGTGATCTCCTCGGAAAATCCGGGCCCGTCGAAATTGTAGACCTCGCTGATGCGCTGTCTCACCGAATATTCAGCACTGAGCGCAGAATAGAGTGCGAGGTTTCCTCCCTTTGAATGTCCTCCGATGCGTATGGGCGAGGGAATTGCATCGGCGACTTTGTCTAAATATTTTTTTGCTTCGATCTGAGAAGCGACCGCGTCGCAGTAGCTCATAGCAAAATCCTCTCTCCAACCGACGATAGTATCGTCAGTGCCGCGGAAAGCTATGAAAACGTATCGGTCGCCGGTATCGACAGCCATAGCCGAAAACTGCTTTTCCTCGCTTTCGTTTGTGTCCGATATAAAGGATAAAAGCTTCATATCGGCAAAACGCCGTGTTTGGGCGGCTATCCTGAATACGTCGAATATAAGATCGGGAAGTATAAGTCCGAGACGCTTACCTGCGCGCTCGGAATCGGCAAAAAAACTGTCTGCCGCTTCCTTCAGCGTGACTGAGGAAGAAAGATCTTCTCCGACTATTCCCGAAAAATCAAGATAGGATATTTCGCTGAGAATGAGCGCGTCAATCTCGCAAAAGGGCGAGTGGCGTACGCTTACGTCACCGCGCCATTTAAGATAATCAAAAATATTTGCCATAAAATCACTTTAATGAGTATTGATAAGCCATTCTGTGTCTGTCACCGTCCACATTTACGTAGATCGTTCCGCAGTGAACGAATCCGAGGGAGGTGAGAAGACGCTGCATAGGCAGATTTGCGCGGTGCGTGTCTATTTTAACGTTTCCCGAGCGCGCTATCGCCCACTCGATGCAAAGCTTTCCGACCTTGCGTCCGCGTGCAGCTTTAGAAACGCCTATTCTGTGAACGACAGCGTAGGGAAGAGTATTCAGCCATTTTCCATCGTATATCACACGGTAGGTCGGATCGTCCGCGTTTTCTTCAAAATAGAATGCGGCGAGAATGGTATCCCCGTCTGCCGCGACGTAGCCCTTGCCGTTTTCCGAGATATCCTCGGATATAAGATCAACGGAAGGATGTGAATCCTTCCATTGATCGGGATTTCCGTTTTGTTTCATAAACTCGCGTGCATCGGCGTAGAGAGCGCATATCTGCTCAAGATCCTCAGGACGCGACCTTCTGATTATAATATTATCTGCCATTTTAATTACTTTTTAAGCACAAGAACGTCGTAAGGAGAAAGCTCGACCTTGCCCGAATACTTGTTTCCTGTGATTATGTCGGTCATTTCCTCTTTTAGTACGATAGAGCCTGCAGCGTTGTTGCATTCAGCAACGATAAGACCCTCGCCTGCTTCACCCGCACGGGGAGAAACGATAAGAGTACCGCTGATCTCGTATCCCGAAACCCCTGCATCGGCAGATGCAAGCGCGATTATCTTTGCCATATCTTCTTCAGAGGGGATGGTACCGAGAATGTAGACCTTACCCTTGCCGACCTTCTTGCAAACGACCGTGGCCTTGCCGACAAGTGTGGGATAGCCTTCGGTAACTGTAACAAGAGAATCCTCGTCTGCTTCAAAGAGCTCGTACCAATCCTTGCCTTTAAAGCCTTCGCCGTTCTTCCATTCGGTCTTTATAAGACCTTCTCTGTCGGGAGCCTCGTAAGCCTGACGTACGCCGGTGAACTCTTCAAGCATATTGTACGGACGGTTTGTGAAGCGTGTGCCGACAGCATTTCTGATATCGCTCATAGGACCGACCACCCAAACGCCGCCGTCCTCTACCCACTTCTGAATACGCTCGGTGAGATCGCCTTGATCAAGAGAGAGCATAAAGGGAGAGAAGAGAAGCTTGTATTTGGAAAGATCCTTTCTTGCACCGATAACGTCGGGGCGGAGACCTGCGTTTACAACGGGTGTATATACGTTAGAGTAAACGAGAGGATGATAGTTTACTCCTGTGATAACGCTCTGCGTTGCGAACATATTCCAGTTGAGAGAGGTGAAATGGATAGCGACCTTGGTGTCTACCTTTGTGCCGTTTATAAAGTCGGCGCACTTGTCAAATTCGGATGCTGTGCGTGCAACCTCTTCGAAAATGTGGAGAGGTCTGCCCGAAGGAGCGAGAACAGAGCCGTGCATAAGCTCGTGACCTGCCCAATGTGTGCGCCAGAGCCAGTACATTGCGCTTTCACCGCCGAGGATAACGGGCATCCAGGAGTTTACGCGGCAGAAGCCGTAAGGCTTGAGATTCTGACCGGTAGCCTCAGATCCGTTCCAGCAGGTAGAGGTTTCGGTATTCCAAAAGGGACGGTCCTTAAATGAACGCACAAAATCGTACCAGAAGCGCTGTCTGGGAAGCTCGTGCGGATGGTCGTAGTGGTTGTACTGAATGATATCGCACTTTTCGGTAAGTGTTTCGTAGTCAACACCGTCGACCGGCATTGTATCCGTACCGATGGGAGCTTTCGTGTACTTTCTGAGAATATCTGCCTGCATACCGATATAATTTGAGTGGGAATCACTCTGGAAGAGGAGATATTCAAATCTGAGGTGAGGATTGTGCCAAGCGTTTGCGGGAATTCTTATCTCGCTGAAGCTTGAGTATTCCTGGCTCCAAAGGGTGAGATTCCACGATTTGTTGAGAT
This sequence comes from Clostridia bacterium, assembly GCA_017532425.1. Lineage (GTDB taxonomy): Bacteria > Bacillota > Clostridia > Oscillospirales > CAG-272 > SIG672. The sequence continues at coordinate 11,441 of JAFXJH010000029.1, forward strand.
TTTCAACAGTGCCGTATCTTTTCTTGAGATGCTCACGGAAGAGAGTTTCACATTCGGGGCAGGTGCATCCCTGAAGATAGATCTCGTTGTCTATCTGCCAACCCATAACGCGCTCGTCGTTTCCGAATTCCTCTGCCATCTTTTCAACGATACGCTTACTGTACTCTATATAGTGTGTATTGTTTGAACAGCAATGACGGCGTCCGCCGTGTCTTGTCTGTATGCCGTTGCTGCCGAGAACGGTAACGTCGGGATACATCTGAGAAAGCCATATAGGCGGAGTTGCGGTGGGAGTGCAGAGAAGAACGCCGATCCCTGCTTTAGAGAGCTTGTCGATAACCTTGTGTACCCACTCAAAATTATAATTTCCGGGTGTGGGCTCAAGTCTTGACCAGGCAAACTCTGCGATTCTTGCGCAGGTAACACCTGCTTCGTTCATTTTTGAGATGTCATAATCGATCTCGGATTCATCCCAGTCCTCGGGATAGTAGGCTGCGCCTATAAAGGGCTTCTTGTAGTTGTCCAAATTGTTCATAGCTGTATGATTCCTTTCTTAAATAAAAGATAAAATCAATGTTCTTATGCTATCGGTAATGTACCGAATTTATTTTATTATATCACAAAAAGCCTAAAAATCAATACGAATATAGTTAAAAAATCCAAAATCATTTAGTGGCGGAAAGTATTACGCTCCTTTCGAAGCGTACGAATATTGTATTTGTACAAAAACGGAAAGGAAATTTTGTAAATTATGACTGTTTAAAAAACGCTTTTTATGTGTTACAATACTGAAAAAGATTTAGTAGATTAAAGGAAACGTTGAATGTATGGAAAAGTTTACCTATTTTCACTGCTATGCAGAAGACCTTTGGGATGGATATGAAAAAAACGGACTGCTGCGCGATAATTTCGGCATACGATTTATGCAGTGTATACGCTTGCCCGAGGAACTTAAATTTAATGAATATGCGAAGAAGGGCGGAAAGCTCTATAACTTTATAAAAGAACATAACTGTGCTTTTTATATCGATAGACTTCAGGGCGGCACGTTTCTTGAGGAATACGATTTCGATACAGATCTTATAGATGAATATAAACAACTGTTGGGCGACAAATTTTTGGGATTTCAAATGCACGAATGGCTTTCTAATTATAAGACCGAAATACATTGGAAGCTTACCGACCTTCCCGAAGAAAAGTGGACTAAGGAAAACATTGAAAAGTTTATAAACGAAAAATTTCCTCTTCCGTGGCTGTTTTTGGAGCCTATGACTTTGGATGAGCTTGCCTATTACGGTAAGCCGAAAACTCCGCAAGAATTTTATAACAATATGACCGACGTTTATAGAAAGCGAGCCGAAAAATATCCGCTTGTGCCTTGTTCAAGCTGGTATATGATGTATCCGTTTGAGGCGGAAAACGGAGCAAAGGTGATTATGCCCGAGGTGGGTTGGCAGATTCCCGGTATGCGTGTGCAGATGTGTTACGCGCGCGGAGTTTGCAGTGCTTACGGCATTACACTGGGTGCTTATTACGAGCCGTGGGGCGGAGAGCCTTTTACGACCTGCTCGTATTCTGATGACGGAAAAAATGAATGGCTCAATAAGGGAAGTAAATCCTTTCCCTTTGTTCCGGGTGGACCGAACGGAGGAAGCTCACGGTCTATGCAGTGGCGTGTGCATTTGTATGCTTATCTTTCGGGTGCGAAAATGATTTCTGAGGAATGGGGCGGATATAATACCTTCAAGAACAGGGAAACATATGAGCTTTCCGAGTACGGATTGGTAAAAAAGAGATTTTTGGATTTCGTAGATAAATATTCCGATATCGGGGAAAAGCTTGCACCTATTGCGGCTGTTGTCTCTAACGATCTGCTCTGTTATACTACAAGCTGGAATCTTGAAAACGACAGCAAGGAACTGTTCGGCTATAAGCTTGAGGGTGAGGCTTTGGAAAATAACCGTAAGCTTCTTTTTGCCGTAGATAAAATATTCGGAAGAAACGTGCCTATGTACGGAAACGAAACTCTGACACTTGTCAATTCAACCGTGCCTGACGGTGTCGATATGCTTAACGAAGGCGACGGAAAAGCACTTTCAAAGTACCGTTATCTTGTCAATTTGACAGGTGACGCTTTCTTCAAAGATAAATACGCGAACTGCATTTCACCCGAAGAGGTTTCGGAAAAGTTGGACGAACTTTTGCCTTGCAAGGTTACAGGTGGACTTCATTATCTTGTAAATCGTAGAGGGGAAGAGGGCTACTATCTTGCAATCTTCAACCACAGCGGGGTTGTGCGCACACAGAAAAAAGGTGATGAAATTTTGCCCGAAGCAACGGTTACGGTTACTGTTGAATTGAAGGACAGCAGAGCTTTGAAAGCACTTGAAGGAAGCAAAGAAATCATATTCAAGGACGGAAAATACTATGTTACCGTTAGCGGCGGTGATTGGTTTTTTGCTGAATTTTAACGGAGGATAAAATATGCCGTATTTTTATTTGTCGGTTTCCGTCTTAATGAGTGCGTCATCGAGTGTATTTGGGAAGTTTTTCGGGAGAAAAAATGTTGGTGTAAAGGATGCCTCGATATTATATAACTGCTTACAGCTTACAAGCGTATTTGTTTTTTGGTGTGTCTTGTATCTGTTTGATTTTTCTTTTGATGTGCGAGTTTTGCCGTACTCGTTACTGTTTGCAACTTGTTTTACAGTATGTAATATCGGTATTATAACTGCTCTCAGGAATGGACCGATGACACTGACGTCCTTGTTTAACAGCTTGTCTTTGATCGTAACGACTGTTTGGGGATTTGTTTTTTGGGATGACGAAGTTACAGGGAAAGTTCTTCTCGGACTTGTACTTGTTGTAGTTTCTATATTTCTTTGTTTATATACGGGTAAAAAGGAAGAAAAGAAGATTTCCTTGAAGTGGATAATTTTCACCTTGATGGCGTTTTTCGGAAATGCAGGCTGTTCGATTGTACAGCGTACACAACAAATACATTTTGATGGGCAGTATAAGTATATGCTTATGACATTTGCCACTTTCCTTTCTGCGCTTGTCTGCTTGATGATATATCTTTGCGGAGATAAAACCCAAAGTAAGGATATACTCAAAAACTCGTGGTATTTTCCGGTTACGGCAGGATCGTGCAATGTTGTGCTCAATTTGTTCGTTATGTTTCTCGCTACGTCATCGCTTTCACCGAGCTTTATTTATCCTGTTATCGGGGTCGGTGGACTTATGGTAGTTACTATCTTTTCACTGTTTGTGTTTAGGGAAAAGCTTAAGTGGCGACAATGGTTCGGTATATTCTTCGGCGCGGCGGCTACCGTGCTTCTGTCGATATAGTATATACGCCGCTTCAAAATTGGAGCGGCGTTCTTATATAATGAGCAATATTTACCGTAAAATTGTATTATGTTTGCAAAAAATTCATATTTGTATAATATAATTAAAATGATTAACTATGTAAAGGATTTTAATAATGACTTTTTTCAAAAAAACAGCAAGATTTTTGGCAGTTACACTTGTTCTTGCAACGTCGGTGTCACTGCTTGCCGCATGTAAAAGCGACAGTAATGACGTGTACACAAAAGAATTTCCGGACGTAAATGAGATCGAGTATAATATATCGGAATATTTAAAGGCACCGAAGCTTTCGGACATTAAACTCCGTAAAAGCAGGATAGATAATTCTGTAAATTACGCACTTGTAAGCATACTTCTCCAAAAAGCGGAGCGTACGGCGTATAAAGAAGCAAACAGTGCGCAGGTGGCTCTTTACGATACTGTAAATCTCACCTTCACGGGAGTGCCCGCGGATGAAAGCGTCGAGCTTGACGATATGATTCTCGCGTCAATGAGTAATGCATCAAGCAGTAGTGGCACTAACCTCGTCATAGGCTCGGGTAGCTTTATCGGTGAGTATTACAACGAAAAGGACCCTTCAAAAAACAATAAAGGCTTTGAAGAGCAGCTTGTCGGTATGAACGTCGGAGAAAGCAAGGATATTCTCGTCACCTTCCCGGATACTTATGCTGAAAAATCTCTTTGCTCAGTAGTGGTCAAGTTCAGCGTAAAGATAAATTCGATAGACAGACCGACTCTCGGAGAGCTTACCGACGAGGCTTGTAAGGCGTATACCGGGTATGAAACGGTTGAGGCGTATACAGAGTATCTTGAAGAATACTATTCGGGAGTTTACGCATACGACGCCGTCTACGGTCAGTGCGAGATAATCAAGGAATGTAAGGAAATAGTAGACGTTTACGTTGATAAGTACATACATGATAATATTATATACAGCTACGGCGAAAGCCTCACGCAAAAGGATTATGAGGATGCATACGAGGAGCTTTACGATTCGATATACGATAAGGCATATTCGTGGGCTGTGTCGATAGCAAACGAGCGTATAATACTTAAATATCTTTTCGATAACTGCAGTATCACACTCAGCGAAGAGGAGTTTGATGAAATGTTCGCTACCGACTGGGAGGACAATAAGGATGCGTACAAATCAAATTACGGTATTGAAACCAAGGAAGACGCGATCGAATATTTCGGCAGAGACGAGCTTGAGCTTTCTTATATGTTTGAAAAAATGATAAAGGTCCTGCCCGATCATATCAGCATTGTAGAATAAATTTTAATAAAATAATCGATTTCGGTTGACAATCAGATTGACTTGTGATATACTAACGAGGTCGATTATATTCGCCGGTGTGGCGAAATTGGCAGACGCAAGGGACTTAAAATCCCTCGGTGGCAACACCGTACCGGTTCGAGCCCGGTCACCGGCATAAAAGCCCAAACCGTTTTGCGGTTTGGGCTTTTTTGAAATTATATCTCTTTATGGGGTGAAAAATGAGTAATACTCAGATCAAGGATTTTACTAAAGGTAATATTACGAGTCAGCTGATAGTTTTTGCGTGGCCGCTTTTTTTGTCAAATCTGCTGCAGGTAATTTATAATATGGTGGATATGATAATCGTCGGTCATATGCTCGGAAAAACGGGCACGTCGGCGGTTTCGGTAGGCGGAGACGTCAGCGCACTTCTGACCTTTGTTGCGATGGGCTTTTCAAACGCAGGTCAGGTCATCATAGCCCGCTACATAGGCGCAAAAAGAATAGATAAGCTCGGGAAATTCATAGGAACGATGAGCGGATTCCTTATGGTGTGCGCTATGATAATAAGTATTGTCGCTATTATTTTTCAGGACGGTATGCTACTGCTTATGAACACTCCGAAATCGGCATATGAAGGCGCGGCGGCATACTCGCTCATATGTATGATAGGTCTTGTGTTTATATACGGATATAATATCGTCAGCGCGATACTCAGAGGAATGGGCGATTCAAAGCATCCCTTTGTTTTTATCGGAATTGCTGCCGTCCTTAACGTTATTCTTGATACCATTTTTGTTATCGGACTTGATATGAAAGCGGGCGGAGCAGCACTTGCTACCGTGATAAGTCAGGCTGTAAGCTTTATTTTGTGCTCGATATTTCTGCTGAAAAATAAAGAAAAGTTCCATATTAATGTAAAGCCGCGCGACTTTGTAAATTGGGATAGGGAAATGCTCGGCGACCTTGTCAAGCTCGGAACACCGATGGCAATAAAAACGGCGTCGATACAGGTGTCGAAGCTTTTCGTAAACTCCTGGGTAAATTCTTACGGCACAGACGTGTCTGCCTTTGCGGGAATTGCAAATAAGGTAGGAAGCATAAGCAATCTCGTTTCTGCGGCAATGAATACGGCAGGCTCTACGATGGTGGGACAGAATATCGCCGCCGGAGAGTTTAAACGAGTGAAGAAGATACTTGCAAGACTTGCGGTGATAACCCTCTCGATAGCGAGTGCGATATCTCTCTTTGCGGTATTTTTCCCGGATCTGCTCTTCGGTATATTCTCAAGCGATGCCGACGTTTTGAAATTCGCGCCGAAATTTATTCCAATAGCTGTGCTTCTTTTCTTCGGAAGTGCGATGAGAGCGATAATGAACGCTCTGCTTAACGGAAGCGGAAACTACAGAATAAACTTTGCAACCGCAATTCTCGATGGAATCGTTATGCGTATCGGACTTGCACTGCTCTTCGGAGTTGCACTCGGAATGAAACATTACGGCTTCTGGCTTGGAGACGCGCTTGCGGGATTTACGCCCTTCTGGATAGGAATAGTCTTCTACTTCACGGGCAGATGGAAGAAAAACGCTTTGATATCTAAATAACTTGAAATAACCCGGTGAAACTGTTTTCATCGGGTTATTGTTATATTCATTTTTACCAAGCTGTGTCAGGGCGTTTAGAGGGCATATACTTAATAGGGTTTACTCTATCTCCGTTTTTGATAACCTCAAAGTGAAGATGGATTCCGCCTGCACTTCCTGTCATACCCTGTCCGCCGAGATGCTCACCCTGGAAGACTCTGTCGCCTTCTTTTACGAGCGGCTTTGCATACATATGCGCATACAGCGTTTTGATACCGTTTTCGTGGTCTATTATTACACAGTATCCAAATCCGCCGCTGTGCCATCCGGCAAACTCAACGACACCTGCGTCAGCCGCAACGATTTTGGTTTTTCTGCTTGTAGATATGTCCAGTCCTTTATGATAGGTGGACATTCCGGAGAATTCTGCCTTTCTCTTTCCATAATAGGATGTTATCCATCCTACGGTCGGCCATATCATAACTCCGCTTGCGGTGGTAGACTGCGTTCCGTAGATCGTTATTTCATCAACGGGTGCTACCGTGATATGCTCGCTTCCGTCAACTCTTACAGAGTGTGAAAGCTCATCTCCGATATAAATGTCTTCATATTCGACGGTACATTTTCCGTCCTTGCCCTTTTGATGTATTTCATCGGGATCGTCGTCGCCGAGAAGTGTTATCGACTTTTTGCAAGCAGAGCAGGTGCACTCTATGTCGGGAAGTCTTAACTTCTGATAAGCAACGACCTCGGTTTCGATTCTTCGTATTGATGTAACTACAAGCTCTGTTTCAACGTTTTCAAGAGTTTCTGCGGTGCTTCCGAACATTATCGCCTGATCGATGCTCTCAATAATATCTGCAACCGCATCGTCAAGATCGTCCTTGTTTTCAAAAGCATCCTTGGTGGAAAGCGCATTACGAATTTCGTCTGTACCTGTAACTATTTTGCTCTTGTATGTAAAGTCGGGAGCTACGTAAATGTTTGATGCGGCGGCGTGCGCCGGATCGTAAGCCGAAATGTACTTGATAATATCAACGGCAAGTATTTCAAGCTCTTCTTTGTCTGAAACGGATGAATAACCTATGATATTGTCTCCTACGTAGAATGCGTAGCATTCGCTGTAGAGTCTGGACAATTCTGCATTAATAAGCTCTTCCACCTTGGAAGAGGAGACCGTTTCGCCTTCTGTTCTTACAGCTACCATTTCAACGTTAACGTCGTTTGAAATGAGATAAGCATATCCGAGTTTTTCGGACATTTCGCTTTCGATCTTATCCGAAGCGGAGAAGACGTCGCGTACGTCGCTTACCGAGCAGGAGAATCGTCCGTCGATATAAACCTCGTAAAGGAGCTGAGAATCGTTCTTTTCAGGCAGGGTGACCTCCGGAGGAATCTCTTCCTTTTCTGTACCGCTGTCTCTGTGAGAAATTGCCGCAACTGAAATAATCGATACTGCGATCAGCAGTATCGCAAGTAATATTCCGACTGCGATCTTTTTTTTCAGCATAAAAATACCTCTCTTTTATCTTTAGCCTGCGGCTTCGCGGAGGATGTGCGTGCAAATGTCTGCCGGGAAACATAAAACCACAAGCTCTATCAGTATAGCATTTTTTGTATATAATGTCAAGAGCTTTTTTGAAAGAATTTGCTTGCTTTAAGAAAAAATACTCGTTTTTTGTCTTTAAAATGGTGTGTTTGGATTAAAATACAGAATAACCTTGAAGAGAAAAGAATACCTTTTTCAAAATTTTTATAAAAAAGCAAAAATGCTTGAAATCAAGCCCGGTGTATGATAAAATAATGATAATTTAAGATCGTATACGGAGAATCCGATGGATAAAACAGATAAAATAAAAGAAGAAATACCCTCATGTATCGAAGCGGAGGCTTCTGCGGAGGATCATATTAAGTTTATGAAAAAAGCGCTCGAATATGCCGCTCTTGCAGAGGAAACTCTTGACGTGCCGGTCGGAGCAGTCGTTGTTTGCGACGGAGAGATCGTTTCGTACGGTTATAACCGCAGGGAAGGAAGCAAAAACGCGCTCTGCCACGCCGAGATCGAGGCTATAAACCGAGCTTGCGAAGAGCTTGGCGGATGGCGGCTTCATAAATGCGACCTTTACGTAACGCTTGAGCCCTGCCCGATGTGTGCGGGCGCGATAATAAATTCAAGGATCAAAAACGTCTATTTCGGAGCAAGCGATAATAAAGCGGGCGCCTTTGGCGGACTTTTCGATATGAATAAGGAAGCTCTTAATCACCATCCGAACGTTGTGCGCGGAGTGTGTGCGGACGAGTGCTCGAAGCTGCTCAGCGATTTTTTCGTTGAACTGCGTAAAAGAAAGAAGATCGAAAAGGAAAACAAAAAAAGTACCGAAGAATAAATAATACGCACCTGAAAATCATTCGACTTTTCGGGTGCGTATCTTTTATTTGTCAGATTCAAACGCCTGCAATATTATTCACAAGATCGGTCATAGAATAAAATCCTGCGGGCATACCGACCATAAATTCTGCGGCTCGCAGAGCTCCGAGGGCGAATACGGAGCGCGAGAACGCCGAGTGGGATATGGTTACCGATTCGTTCTTGCCGCCGAAGAGCACACTGTGCTCGCCGACTATTCCGCCTGCACGGACAGCGTGGATGCCGATCTCGTTTTTCGGACGGGCTTCGCGACGCTCTGTGCGGTCGTAAACGTACTCGGGACTGCTCTCGAGCGTTTCAGAGATAGCGTCTGCAATCATAAGAGCTGTTCCGCTCGGAGCGTCAAGCTTTTTGTTGTGATGCGCTTCGATTATTTCGATGTCGAAATCGTCACCGAGCATAGCGGCAGCCTTTTTGGAAAGCTCTATGAGAAGATTTATGCCGAGCGACATATTTCTCGAGAAAAATACCGGTATGTATTTCGAATACTCGTGCATAAGAGCACTCTCCTCGGGTGTGTGACCGGTGGATGCTATTATGACAGGGAGCTTGTTCGCTTTGGCGTATTCAAGATAGCTCGGGAGCTCTGCGTGAAAAGAGAAATCGATGATAACGTCTGCTTTTTCACTTACCTCTTTTATTTTTGAATATACGGGATAATCGCCGCGGCGCTCTGTGTTAAGGTCAACGCCGGCAACTATTTTAAAATTGTCTTTTTCACATACGATCTCTTCAACGGCTCTTCCCATTCGTCCGTTGATACCGCAAAAAATTATGTTTGTCACTATAAAAACTCCTTTGCTTCGGTAGATTATCAGCCTCGGAAACGCTGACGTAACCGAGGCTGTGTTGTATTACTTGTTCAGAATTCCGAGGTCCTTCATTATCTTGACGAGCTTCTCACGGTTCTGAGGCTCTACCTCGGAGAGGGGGAGACGGAGCTCACCCGAGCAGAATCCGAGCTCTTCCATTACAGCCTTGATCGGTACGGGGTTTACCTCGCAGAACATTGCTCTTGCGAAGGAGTGGAGTCTGAGCTGAAGAGCCGCGCTCTCCTTTACCTTGCCGTCGAAGTAAAGCTGGCAGATGTCGTGTGTTTCCTTCGGCAGAGCGTTTGCCATAACCGAGATAACACCCTTGCCGCCGAGCGAAAGCATAGGAACGATCTGATCGTCGTCACCGCTGTAAATGTCGAATACGTCGCCGAATTCGTGGAAAAGGTCAACTATCTGCGAGAAGTTGCCCGAAGCCTCCTTGACGCCGACGATGTTGGGATGCTTTGCAAGCTCTCTGTAAACGGGAGCGGTAATGTTGCATCCGGTACGTCCGGGAACGTTGTAAACGATGATGGGGCAGTCGACTGCATCTGCAAGGAGATTGTAGTGTCTGATAAGACCTGTAGTCGTTGCCTTGTTATAGTAAGGGGTTACGGTAAGAAGACCGTCAGCACCTGCGTCACTTGCAAACTTAGAGAGCTCTACAGCGTAGTTTGTGTCGTTGCTTCCCGTGCCTGCGATTACGGGGATGCGCTTATTTACCTTTTCAAGTGTGTACTCGAGACACTTTTTGTGCTCTGCATCAGATAGGGTTGCACATTCTCCGGTTGTTCCGCAAATAATAATAGCATCGGTGTGGTTAGCTATCTGATACTCTATAATTTTTCCGAGTGCGTCATAGTCGACCTTGTAATCCTTGAAGGGAGTTATTATTGCGACGCCCGAACCGGTAAAAAGAGTTTTTTTCATTGTCATAGCAATTCCTTTCTGTATATGGCCGAATACATCGTTGTAAGATCATTTCGGTATAGTTTTAAAAAAATATAAAATTGGGTTGAAAAAATCGATTTGTTATTGTATAATTGGATTGCGAGATGCTTGCGGGGGCTTTTTCGAGTGCTTTTTTCGAAAAAACGACCGAACAACAAAAATCGCCTATACTATAATATCATAAACTGTTTTTTATGTCAAGGAGTTTGACATTATTTTCTTCAAACTCTTTGATTTATAATTTGCAGTTATGTAAGAATATCGGCTTAATGATAAAATAAGGACAAATAAAATTGAAGTATAAAAAGGATAAACAGTTATGATATCAAATACAATGACACCCACACAGCTCAGCGTTCACGACTTTTTTTACGAGCTTCCCGAGGAGCTTATAGCGCAGGAACCGGTCAATCCGCGCGATCATTCGCGTCTTATGGTACTTGACCGAGAAGAAAAAAGCATAGATGACAAGAAATTTTACGATATAATAGACTATCTTAATGCGGGCGACGTCCTCGTTATAAATGATTCGAAGGTAATTCCCGCAAGAATCTACGGTGAGAAGGAGGGAAGCGGCGGACCTGTTGAGGTGGTACTTCTCCGCAGACACGAGAGCGACCTCTGGGAGGCGCTCACAAGACCGGGCAAAAGAACTAAGATCGGTAGTACTATTATATTCGGAAACTCTCTTCGTGCTCACGTCGAAGGTGTTGCAGAGGGCGGAAACCGTATGCTTCGCTTTGAATACGATAAAACCAAGGAGGATTTCTTTTCGATAATAGACAGAGTGGGTATGATGCCTCTTCCTCCGTATATCACGAAGCCTCTTGAGGACAAGGACCGCTATCAGACCGTTTACGCAAACGAGCGCGGAAGCGCGGCGGCGCCCACGGCAGGTCTGCACTTTACGAAAGAGCTTCTCGAAAAAATAAAAGCCAAGGGTGTAAAGATAGCACCCGTAATGCTTCACGTCGGACTCGGCACATTCAGACCTGTCAAGGTAGAAAAGATAGCAGAGCATATCATGCACAGCGAATTTATAACCGTTACAAAGGAAAGTGCGGATATAATAAACGAAGCTCGCAAAAACGGCGGACGTATAATAGCCGTCGGCACGACGTCCTGCCGCACGCTTGAAAGTGCGTCCGACGAAAACGGAATAGTTCACCCCGTTTGCGACGATACGAAGATATTTATCTATCCGGGATATAAATTCAAGGCTACAGATGCGCTCATAACCAACTTTCATCTGCCTGAAAGCACGCTTATAATGCTCGTGTCCGCATTTGCTTCGCGCGATTTCGTTATGCAGGCATACAATGAAGCCGTTGCGAAAAAATACCGCTTCTTCTCGTTTGGAGACGCGATGTTCATTCAATAAGATTCGAAAAGGAATTTTGTCAGTGGAAAATTTGTCTACGAAAAAGAAAATTTTAGCGATAAGCGGACCTACTGCGGTAGGCAAGACCGCCCTTGCCATAAGGGTCGCCGAGGAGCTTGGCGGAGAGATAATCTCCTGCGATTCCATGCAGATATATAAGGGTATGGACATAGGCACGGCAAAGCCTACAAGGGAAGAGCTCGCGCGCGTCCCGCATCATATGATAGATGTGGTTTCACCCGATGTGGACTTTTCGTGTGCGGAATACAAGGCTATGGCTACGGAAGCTGTAGAAGATATAATCTCAAGAGGAAAATTGCCGATATTCTGCGGAGGTACTGGACTTTATCTTGAAAGCGTGCTCTATAACGGCGGATTTTCGGAGGCTCCTGCGGATAAAGCCGTGCGCGAAAGACTTGCCGCAAACTCTCCCGAAGAAAACTGGAAAAGACTTATAGATATAGACCCAGATGCGGCATCGAAGACGCATATGAATAATCTGCCGAGAGTTATACGCGCTCTCGAAATATACGACCTCACGGGTATAACGAAAACTGAGTGGGACAGACTCTCGAAGGAAAAAACTTCCGACTATGATTCTCGCGTTATCGTACTTTACGCCTCGGATAGAAATTTCCTGTACGATAGGATAAACCGCAGAGTTGATATTATGATCGAGGATGGTCTGCTTGAAGAGGTCAGAGCACTGTCACTAAAAAAGAATTCGACGGCAGGGCAGGCAATCGGATATAAGGAAATTACCGAGTATTTCGAGGGAAGATCGACTCTTGAGGAGGCCATAGAAAAAATAAAGCAGGCAAGCCGTAACTACGCAAAAAGACAGCAGACCTGGTGGCGACACAGCCGAGAGGCGAAGTTTGTCGATATTTGCGATAAAAACTTTGAAAATATTGTAAATTTTGCAATTTCGCTTGCCGAAAGTGATTGATATATAAATGAATATATGTTATAATATATAAATAATCAAGTGGATAGAACAGGTCGGTGATGGTATGGATACAGCTTATATAAAAAGAATAGGTTTTTATCTTATCCTCGCACTTGTTGCACTGTCACTTATAGCAAGCCTTATATATCACGCATACGAGGAGCTTTCGGATGACCTTGAGCTAACCTTCCTCAGCGAGACTACCGAGTCCGAGTTTATTGAGATGAAGGCTTATATGTCGGTCGAGGAATACGTTGTACCGGATACGCAATATTATGAAGGTATGGCGATCGAGCATTCTGCGGGAAAGACCGCCCTTGTGTCTGTTGACGAGACGGTAGTGCGTCTTTATTATAACGAGGACGCGGGCGAGCTTGTATCACAGCTTGAATATCTTAACGAAAAGCTTGAATTTTGCAAGAAGGCAAGAGATTACGCTTCAAAATACAGCGTTTCAAGGCTGAATGAGCTTATAGATAAAACAGAGAGCTCGTTGCTTGCATCAGAAAATTTTCACGATAAGAACAGCTTTCAGGCAGAATATGAGATCCTTTTGGCGGCAAGAGCGTCAAAAATGGGGAATTCGGTCGATTACTCGGCAGTTATAAGCGAGTGTGAAAGCACTATCAAGGAAATATACGGAAATCTCGGAAGAGCTTATGCGGAATATAAATCGACAATAAACGGAGCATATTTTTCTTCTTGCGACGGGTATGAGTCTAAAATACCTCAAAACGTCTTTTCGGTAGCAGACCTTGATACTCTTTACAATGCGGTGAGTGATGACTCGACTCCAGATGAAGCGGGTAAGCTCGGTAAGCTTGTGAATCTTAATAAATGGTATCTTGTATGTGCGACCGATAAAACGTCGACTTATTATATGAAAAAGGGCGATAAGCTTGAGGTAGAGCTCGGAAGCAGCGGAAGAATTTGTAAGCTTTCGATAGAGCGAGTCGTTACAGAGCGCGGACGCGATGAGGCAATAATCGTTTTCTCATCGGATATAATGCTTGACAGCGAGGATTACGAGCACTATCAGACTGTTAAGGTGGCTCTGAAAAAGCATACGGGATATAAGCTTCCCGTTACGGCAATAAGATATGAAAACGGAGTTGCCGGAGTGTACGTGCTTCGAGGAAGTATGGTAAAATACCGTCAGGTGGAGATACTGTACGCAGGAGACGGATACGTTATCGTGACGGGCAACGTTGTGTCGGATGTTGAGGGAATATCATCGCTCAGCAGATATGACAGAGTAATAGTAAGAGGACAAAATTTGTTTGACGGAAAGGTCATTATAGTATGACTGAAGAATATAAGCAGCTTTTGGCAGATAATTTTGCCACGCTGAGAAAAAATATAGAAAAACACAAAAAAGACGGAGACACACCGCTGATAGTCGCGGCAACTAAAACGGTTGACGCAGAGATTGTAAACTACGCGGCAGAGCATCTCGGACTTACCGATATAGGTGAGAACAGAGTGCAGGAGCTTCTCGCAAAATACGATATGCTCGATAAGGAACGTCTTAATATACATTTTATCGGACATTTGCAGAAAAACAAGGTCAAGTATATAGTCGGAAAGGTCTGCCTTATACACTCGCTCGATTCGTACGAGCTTGCGCTTGAAATAGAAAAGCAATCGGCAAAGCTCGGGATAGTAAGCGACGTGCTGCTTGAAGTAAATATAGGAGCAGAAGAAAATAAAAGCGGAGCGGATGTTTCTCAGATAAACGATATAGCTGAAAAAGTATCGTCTCTCAGCCACGTAAGACTGCGCGGAATGATGACGATAGGACCGAAATGCAGCTCGTTTGACGAGTACCGCGAATATTTTGATAAAACATATTCACTTTTTTCTGAGATTTTCCTTGACAAGTCGGATAAAAAAGGTCATAATGTAGACAAATATATTTTGTCTATGGGAATGTCCGATTCGTATGAAGCCGCAATAGAGAGCGGTGCAAACGTTATAAGACCGGGACAGTGCCTCTTCGGGGCGCGCCATTATCCCGAAAAGGACGTATAATATTAATTTTGTAAACAGAATCAGTAATATTAAATATTTGAATTTGGAGGTCATATCATGGGATTCAAAAACGTTATAGGAAAGATCTTTTCTCCTGAGGATGAAGAAGTGCAGACTTATGCTTCGGCAGAAGTAGAAGTTGACCCTGCACCCGAATATCAGACAAACAACAGAACAGAGCCCGCTACTCCCTCGTACGCGCAGGAGCAGCAGCCGGCAGCGACAGCACCTAAGCGTGAAACAGTTGCGCGTGCGGCTGATTCGCCTTTTGAGCTTAAGGTAGTTAAGCCCGAAAACTTCGCTTCGGTAGGTCAGATCGCAGATCACCTCATCAATCGCAGAACAGTAGTGCTTAATCTTGAGTCTACTTCCAAGGAAACGGCAAGAAGAATCATAGATTTTCTTAACGGCGTTGCATATACGCTCGACGGACAGATAAAGGCAGTTGCTAACAATACTTACGTTATCACTCCCAGTCACGTGGATATTTCGGGAGAATCTCTTACCGAAAGTAAACCCGCGGCTACTGTAACTCAGGCTGCAGACGATTCGGGCTTTGGCGGCTTCTGATAAATACAGGCAGAATTTGGAGCTGTAAAATTTGGATTACTTTGTTTATTTCATCGTTTATTTTGTTTACGGTACGATACTCATTCTTCAGCTTTTGATGATGGCGAGAGCCATTATGTCGTGGTTCGTTCAGGATGACGACGGTCCGTCGCGCATATACGATTTTCTCTACTACGCAACAGAGCCGGTCATATATCCGGTAAGACGCCTGCTTCAGAAATTCGGACTTGCGGGAGACGGTATGATGATAGATATTTCTTTTCTCGTTACCGTTATGCTTCTCTGGATAATACAGATGATGCTTCCCGTCGTTTCACTTTAATAAAAGGTCTGAAAAGATATGAAAAAAGGTGAAAAAATGCAGGTGTCGGACGATATTCGACACGATGCACAGGATAAGCTGCTCTATTCAAAAATAGACGATATGATAGAAAAGGCTGAAAAGGGGAGACTCGCTTTCAGTTCTTTCCTTACGCCCGGCGAGATCGCTCAGGCAGAAAAATATCTGACGTACGGAAAATGCCCGGTGGAGTATCTCTTCGAGGGCGGATATGATGACGCGGAGCGAAAGATGCTCGTGCTTCTTCCCGATTACCTCGATAAGGAATATCTTGATAAAAGCGAGCTTTTCAAGGCGGTCTTTATAAAAATATCGGGATATGCCGAGCTTGACCACAGAGCGTATCTCGGCTCGCTTATGAATCTCTCGATAAAGAGAGAAACACTCGGCGATATAATCGTAACTAAAGAGGGCGCGATAGTATTTTGCACTCTTCCTGTGGCATCAATGCTTGCGGACAATCCTTCGCCGCTTGAGAGAGTGGGTAAGGATAAGGTCTCACTTGCTTATGCCGACGAGACTATGTATAAGGACTATAAGCGGAGCTATGAAAGACTCGTTGCGGTAATGGCGTCGCTGCGTCTTGACTGCGCTGTGGCATCGCTTGCAGGGCTTTCGAGAGCATCTGCGCAGGAAAGAATAGCGCACGGAATGGTGCAGCTTAACTACCGTGAGGAGCTTTCATCGAGCGCAGAGATCAAAATGGGCGATACTCTTTCGATAAGAGGAACAGGAAAATTTATAATAGAAGAGATAGGCGGCGAAACAAGAAGCGGCCGTCTCAAGGTCAATGCTAAACGATACGTTTAAAAAAACAAAAGGGCTATGAAAGGAGCTGATTGCGTGCTTCCGCCCTATGAACTTCAAAGCAAAAAATTTGCAAAGGCTATAAAAGGCTACAGTATGACAGAGGTAGACGAGCATCTTGCCTTCGTATAGCAAAATATACAGAGCTTTATATGGCGTATAACGAGCTCGAGGGAAGGCTGAAGAAGACAGAAGCCGAGCTTAGTATATGCCGTAAAAACGAGGAAGCTACCGCGCAGGCTCTTACAAATGCCCGCGCACAAGGTGAAAAGATCGTCGAGGAGGCTGAAAAGCGTGCTGACGATATACTCAAATCAGCCAAGAGCGAAACGGATAAGATACTGATAGAATTCAAAAAAGAGCTTAAAAACGAAAAGGATACACTCAGAATACTCCGTGCAAGGGTTGCTGATTTCATAAATAATATATACAGTCAGTATCATCAGCATATAGAGCTTCTTGAATCGATAGTGCCCGAGGTCGAGCAGGAGGACGATTGGAGTCTTGCGGATAACGAGTACGTTACAATGGCTGTTCATCAGATAAAGCTTGACGTTGCTAAAATGGGAAGTAACGGAAATGCACGTAAGGACAGTGCAAACGTTGAAGCGATAAGCGACGAGCTGCTCGATAAGCTTATAAGCGAAAGAGAAAGCTTCAGCGGTCTCGGAAATGAGGCTCTGAAATACGAAAACGAGGATGACCTCATCGTTGAAATAAAGAAAAAGACACAAAACTGACCGATTTTCGGCTTGGTTTAAAATAAAAGATATTAATTTTTAATTATATAAAAGGAGTTTCCATACTGACATGGCTAAGGATTACACAAGCACTTTGAATTTGCCGCAGACGAGTTTTTCAATGCGCGCCAATCTTCCGCAGAGAGAGCCGGAGACTATAAAATATTGGAACGAGATCGGACTTTACGATCTTCTTGAAAAGAACAGCGAAGGTAAGCCTCTTTTCGAGCTTCACGACGGTCCTCCCTTCTCGAACGGATATCTTCATATGGGACATGCGCTCAACAAGATACTTAAGGACTTTATAAATAAGTCGAAGGTAATGGGCGGATACCGCATTTCCTTCATTCCCGGTTGGGATAACCACGGAATGCCTATCGAAAGCGCGATAATCAAGCAGAGCAAGCTTGACCGCAAAAAGATGTCTATTCCCGAATTCAGAAACGCATGCCGCGATTTCGCACAGAAATTCGTTAACCTTCAGAAGGATCAGTTTATCCGTCTCGGCGTTGTAGCCGATTGGGATAACCCCTACCTCACAATGGATCCTAAATTTGAGGAGTGCGAGGTAAAGGTATTCGGCGAAATGTTCCGCAAGGGATATATCTATAAGGGACTCAAGCCCGTTTATTGGTGCCCTCACGACGAGACCGCACTTGCAGAGGCTGAGATCGAATATCAGACAGATAAGTGTACCTCTATTTACGTAAAATTCAGAGTTTCCGACGGACTCGGCAAGCTCGACAGCGCAAGACTCGATAAGACGTATTTCATCATCTGGACAACAACACCCTGGACACTTCCCGGTAACCTCGCTATCGCGGTAAATCCCGATGAAACCTACGTTGTTGTAAGAAATAACGAAAAGGACGAGGATTATATCATAGCTAAGGCTCTTCTCGAAAAGACGATGAAGGACGGCACCGTAAGCGATTACAGCGTAGTTTCCGAGTTTAAGGGAAGCGACCTTGAAATGATGAAGGCAAGACATCCCTTCCTTGACAGAGACAGCGTTGTTCTTCTTGCAGACTACGTAACTATGGACAGCGGTACGGGATGTGTTCATACAGCTCCCGGCTTCGGTGCAGATGACTATATCACATGCAAGAAGTATAATATGGATATAATCGTTCCCGTTGACGACAGAGGCTATCAGACAGAGGACGCAGGAAAGTTCGCGGGAATGTACTACGAGGCATCGAATCAGGCGATCCTTGACGATATGACTGAAAGCGGAGCACTTTTCGCTTCCGAGGTCATAGAGCACGAATATCCTCACTGCTGGAGATGTAAGCACCCGATCATCTTCCGCGCAACACCTCAGTGGTTCTGCTCGGTAGACGCATTCAAGGGCGAGGCTGAAAAGGCTTGCCAGGACGTTGAGTGGATCCCTGCATGGGGCGGCGACCGTATCACGCAGATGGTACGCGAGCGCGCAGACTGGTGTATCTCCCGTCAGCGTCATTGGGGACTTCCGATTCCCGTATTCTACTGCGAGGATTGCGGAAAGGCTATATGCAACGAGGATACAATAAACTCGGTTGCAAAGAAGTTCGGCGAAAAGGGATCGAACAGCTGGTACGAGGACGCAGCAGAAGAGCTTCTTCCGAAGGATTACGTATGTCCTCACTGCGGATCGAAGAAATTTACAAAGGAAACCAATACGCTTGACGGTTGGTTTGACTCGGGATCGAGCCACTTTGCAGTTATAAACGGAAAAGAAAAGGGCAAATGGCCTGCAGACCTCTATCTTGAGGGTGCTGACCAGTACAGAGGATGGTTCCAGTCCTCGCTTCTCACAGCAGTAGGCGCAGGTCTTGAGGGCGCACCCTTCAAGACAGTTCTTACACACGGCTGGACGGTTGACGGCGAAGGAAAGGCAATGCATAAGTCGCTCGGAAACACGATCGCACCCGATGAGATCGTGAAGAAGTACGGCGCAGAGCTTATACGTCTGTGGGTAGCTTCGAGTGACTACAGAGTTGACGTCCGCGTTTCGGATAACATCTTCAAGCAGCTTTCCGAAACCTACCGTAAGATCAGAAATACGGCAAGAATCCTTATGGCTAACCTTAACGGATTTAATCCCGACACCGATATCCTTCCGATAGAAAAGCTTCAGGATATCGATAAGTGGGCTCTCTCCCGTATGAACGCTCTCGCAAAGTCGGCAAGAGAAGCTTACGATAACTACGAATTCCATATCATTTATCACGGCGTAAACAACTTCTGTACAACAGATATGTCCAAGCTTTACGTTGATATCACAAAGGACAGAGTTTACACAGAAAAGGCTGACAGCGAGGCAAGACGCTCCGCACAGACCGCTATGTGGTACATTCTTTCGGCACTTACAAGACTTATCGCTCCTCTTATCTCCTTCACAGCAGAAGAGATATGGCGCGAAATGCCCCACCTTTCCACAGATAATAAGGAAAGCGTATTCCTTTGCGATATGCCCGCATGGAATGAAGAATGGAACTTCGCAGAGCTTGAGGAGCGCTGGAATAAGCTCTTCGATCTCCGTGACGACGTTATGAAGGCTCTTGAAATTGCTCGTGCAGACAAGCTTATCGGTAAGTCGCTCGACGCAAAGATCACTCTCTATATGCCCGAGGACGTAAAGGCATTCGTTGAATCGTTCGGTGATCTTCTTACTACGGTATTTATCGTTTCGGACGTTCAGTTCGGCGAAGGAAGTGCTCCCGAGGGTGCACATACAGAGACAGACAGCGGAATCGCTATTCTCGTTGAGCAGGCAGAGGGCGAAAAGTGCGACCGCTGCTGGATGTACACAAAGACTCCTCTTGAAGACGGCGAAGGCAAGCTTTGCCCCCGTTGCAAGAGAATTATCGATAGCTTATGATGCTGTATATCTATATTGCCGTGATCGTTCTTTCGATCGTATTTGACCAGATAAGCAAATATGTGGTAGTAGCGAATATGGCAGAGGGACAGTCGATCCCGATCATAGAAGATATCCTGCATTTCACATACGTCACAAACGACGGAGCCGCAATGGGTATGATGGACGATTACCGCTGGGTGTTTATGTCGGTTTCGACAGTTGCGCTTATCGGAATATCCGTCTGGCTCGTATGGAAGCATAAAAGCATACCGAAGCTGACGGGAATCGCGTTTTCGATGATAGTCGGCGGCGGAATAGGCAATATGATAGACCGTACCTTCAACGGCGAGACCTTCGGAAACGGCGTGGTGATCGATTTTATCGACTTCTGTGCTTTCCCCGAAATATGGATGTGGATATTCAATGTTGCGGATATGTTCGTGTGCGTTGGAGTCGGACTTGCGATAGTTGATATCGTGTTCGACGAGGTCAGAAAATATAAGCAGGAAAAATCAGATAAAAAGCTGATCGCCGAAAATAAAGTCGGCGAGACGGAAGGAAAAAACAAATGACACATATACCGACAGAAAAAGAGATCGGTATGAGGTTGGACGCTTTTGTGGCGGAACGCGAGGATATCACGCGTTCCGCCATTCAAAAACTTATAGACAAGGGTAACGTCAAGGTAAACGACAAGTTATCCAAAAAGAGCTACAAGATAGAGGCGGGCGATATTATAGAGATAGAGCTCCCCGAGCCCGAGGAAATATCGGTAATACCCGAGGATATTCCGATAAGCGTTGTCTATGAGGACAGTGATCTTATAGTTGTGAACAAGCCGAAAGGCATGGTCGTCCATCCCGCACCGGGAAATTACAGCGGAACACTTGTAAATGCCCTTCTTTGGCACTGCAAGGGCAGTCTTTCCGGAATAAACGGAGAGATACGTCCGGGAATCGTGCACAGAATAGATAAGGACACGAGCGGACTTCTCGTGGTTGCAAAAAATGATAGGGCACACAACTCGCTTGCCGCACAGATAAAAGAGCATAGCTGCCTGCGTACTTACGAGGCTGTTGTAGTCGGTAATATGAAGGACGACGAGGGAATCGTAGATGCACCCATCGCACGCCATCCCACAGATCGAAAAAAAATGGCTATAGTTGCAGGAGGCAGGGAGGCTGTCACACACTGGACTGTCATAAACAGATATGACGGATATACCCATCTGCGTCTGCGCCTTGAAACGGGCAGAACGCATCAGATAAGAGTGCATATGTCGTCGATCGGGCATCCGGTATTCTGCGACGAGGTGTATGGCGGACTTCACACAAAGACCGAGCAGACAAACGCGTCGAAAATAAACGGTCAATGCCTGCACGCGCGCACGCTCGGATTCATCCATCCGACTAGCGGGGAAGAGATGCGCTTTGAAAGCGAGCTTCCCGAGTATTTCACCACGCTTCTCGGAAAGCTTAATTTAAAATAAACGCGAAAGAATAATATAATAATGAAGATAACAGATATTCACGCACATTACGATGACGAAAGATTTGAAGGCAAGGAAAAAGAACTTCTTGCCGAGCTTTTCAGCGGAAACGTCGAAACTGTCATCGGAGCGGCAACAAAGCTTGAGACCTGCAAAAATCAGATCGCGCTTGCCGAAGCCTTCGACGGATTCTATGCATCTGTCGGAATCCATCCCGAAAATGCGGATGACCCCGAAAAAATCGAATATACTATAAGCGAGCTTGAAAAGATGCTTTCGCATCCGAAGGTGGTTGCACTCGGAGAGATCGGACTTGATTATTACTGGGAGGATTATCCGCCGCGTGAAATTCAGAAAAAATACTTTGAAGCACAGCTTGAGCTTGCAATAAAGCACGATTATCCCGTGGTCATCCACGACCGCGAGGCACACGGTGACTGTCTTGAGGTCGTCCGCAAATATAAAGGTGTACGCGGCGTATTTCACAGCTTCAGCGGAAGCGCAGAAATGGCAAAGGAGCTTGTGTCTCTTGGCTGGTACATATCATTTTCGGGCGTTGTGACCTTCAAAAACGCGCGTAAAACGGTAGAAGCAGCAGAGATCGTTCCGCTTGACAGAATACTCACCGAAACAGACGCGCCGTATCTCACTCCGCACCCCTTCAGAGGCACGCGAAATAATTCGGCATACGTCTCCTATATAGTAGAAAAGCTTGCCGAGATCAAGGGACTTACGGCAGACGAAATGGCACAGACGGTTGCAGAAAACGCAAGAAAACTCTTTTTTGCAAAGGAAACTTTTTGAAAAAGTTTCTCTAAGCGACGGTTTTGCCGTCGGTTTGCACTCGCTTCAAAAACTTTTCTGAAAAGGAAAAATGATTTGTTTTAGAAAAGTTTTGAGGATTTTCAAGGAACTTTTTCAAAAGTTCCTTGAATGACTTCTCAGGGCAAAGCCCTGAGCATTTACCCAAAGACATCGCCTTTGGCAAGCTATTGACAATTTGCGACAAAAATGATATAATCATACGGATATAAAAATATATTAAGGAGAAAAAAACAGGTGGCAAAGAAAGAATACGGCGATCAGAGTATAACATCCCTTAAGGGTGCGGATAGAGTAAGAAAAAAACCGGCGGTAATTTTCGGCTCGGACGGTCTTGACGGATGTGAGCACGCTTTTTTCGAAATACTTTCAAACGCGGTCGATGAAGCAAGAGAAGGTCACGGAAACAGAATAATAACCACCGTGTTTAAGGATAACTCTATCGAGGTGGAGGACGAGGGTCGAGGCGTTCCGATGGACTACAACGAAAGAGAAGGACGCTATAACTGGGAACTCGTTTTCTGTGAGCTTTATGCGGGCGGAAAATATGAAAATAATAATAAAAACGCATCGTACAGCTATTCACTCGGTACAAACGGACTCGGCGCGTGCGCAACGCAGTACGCTTCGGAATATATGACGGTAAGATCTCATAACGGACAGAACTATTATGAGATGAACTTTTCAAAGGGTGAGCCCAGCGGCGACCTTATAAAGCGAGAGCTTAAGAGAGGCGAGAAAAAGCACGGAACGATAATCAGATGGCTTCCCGACCTCAGCGTTTTCAGAGAGATAGCAATATCGCCCGAGCATTACGCAGACGTGCTTGAGCGTCAGGCAATAGCAAATGCGGGGATACACTTCGTTTTGCGTGTCGAAAAGGAAAAGGGCTTCGAGGAAAGCGACTTTTATTACGAAAAGGGAATAGTTGAGCGAGTTACGAATATAGCAGGCGAAAAGACTATCACGCTTCCGTATTTTATTACGTCGGAAACCTCGGGACGCGACAGAGCAGACCTTCCCGAATACAGACTTAAGATGGAGGCGGCATTCTGCTTCTCGAATTATTCGCAGAGTATAGAGTATTATCATAACTCGAGCTGGCTTGAGCACGGCGGCTCGCCCGATAAGGCGACGAGAACTGCCTTTGTCTTCGCTATTGATAAATATATTAAAGATGCGGGAAAATACAAGAAAAACGAAAGCAAGATAACCTTTGCGGACGTTGAAGACAGCCTTGTTCTCGTGACAAACTGCTTCTCGACAGAGGCAAGCTACGCCAACCAGACGAAAAAGGCTATAACCAATCAGTTTATAGCGAGCGCGATGACAGATTTCTTCAAGCGTTCTCTTGAGGTGTATTTCGCGGAAAACCCCGTGGATGCAGAGGCGATATCGTCACAGGTGCTTCTCAATAAGCGCGCAAGAGAAACTGCTGAAACAACAAAGCTCGATATAAAGAAAAAGCTCAGCGGCAATACCGACGTCACAAACAGAGTTGAAAAGTTTGTAAGCTGCAGATCAAAGGATCCCGAAAAAAGAGAGCTTTATATAGTTGAGGGAGACTCCGCGCTTTCCTCGTGTAAGCTCGGACGAGATGCGGACTTTCAGGCGATAATACCGGTGCGCGGAAAAACGCTTAACTGCCTTAAGAGCACGTACGATAAGATATTCAAGAATGATATAGTTGTTGACCTTCTCAAGGTTATCGGATGCGGCGCGGAAATAAAGAGTAAGAGTAAGGAAGTGTCGGGATTTGACCTTTCAATGCTTAAATGGAATAAGATAATTATCTGTACCGATGCCGACGAGGACGGATTTCAGATAAGAGCGCTCGTGCTTACACTCTTCTATAGACTTCTTCCCACGCTTCTGAAGCTCGGAAAGATATATATAGCAGAATCTCCGCTTTTCGAGATAACGACGAAGGATGAGACCTACTTCGCATATGATGAAAAGGAAAAGGCTGATATTCTCAAGGATCTTGAGGATAAAAAGATAAAATACACGCTTCAGCGTTCAAAGGGTCTTGGTGAAAACGAGCCCGATATGATGTGGAAGACCACGATGAACCCCGCAAGCAGAAGACTTATCAGAGTATGCGAGGCAGATGCGGCAGAGACGGCAGAGCTTCTCGATATACTTCTCGGTGATAATCTTGCGGAAAGAAAGAAATTTATCGCGGAAAACGGCAGTAAATATGCCAAGGATGCGGATATAAGCTGATAGTAGCACAAAATAAAGTAACTGAAACGGAAAATAGAGAAAATGTTTACTGTACTTAAAACAGAGGGCAGAGCTCGCCGCGGTCATATGTCGACCGTGCACGGTGAAATAGAGACGCCCGTATTTATGAACGTAGGCACCTGCGCGGCAATAAGAGGAGGAGCATCTACCGATGACCTTCGCGAGGTGAAATGTCAGGTAGAGCTTTCAAACACCTATCACCTGCATATACGTCCGGGTGATGACCTTATATACAGACAGGGCGGAATAAGAAAATTTATGAACTGGGATAAGCCCGTGCTTACGGATAGCGGCGGATTTCAGGTGTTTTCGCTCGCAAAGCTCAGAAAAATAAAGGAAGAGGGCGTTTACTTCCAGTCCCACCTCGACGGAGCACGTATATTTATGGGTCCCGAGGAAAGTATGCGTATACAGTCGAATCTCGCTTCGACTATCGCAATGGCGTTTGACGAGTGTATAGCAAACCCTGCTGAATATAAATACGTTGAGCAGTCGATAGCGCGCACGACACGTTGGCTTGAGAGATGTAAAAACGAGATGAACAGACTCAATTCTCTCGAGCGCACGATAAATAAAAATCAGCTTCTCTTCGGTATAAACCAGGGAAGTACCTATGCAGACCTCAGAATACGCCATATGCAGCAGATAGCAGAGCTCGACCTTCCCGGATACGCTATAGGCGGTCTTGCGGTCGGCGAAGAGGCAAGCGTTATGTATGAAACGATAGACGCGGTAGAGCCTTATATGCCTAAGGATAAGCCGAGATATCTTATGGGTGTCGGTACACCCGTAAATATTCTTGAGGCTGTACATAGAGGCGTCGACTTCTTCGATTGCGTTATGCCGAGCAGAAACGCACGCCACGGAAATCTCTTCACGTGGCAGGGCAAGCTTACTCTCAAAAACGAGAAGTTCAAGGAGGATAGCGGCCCGATATCCGAGGGATGCACATGTCCCGCATGCAGAAGCTATTCGAGAGCTTATATCCGCCATCTTCTCAAGGTCGACGAGATACTCGGTATGAGACTTTGCGTGCTTCATAATCTTCATTTTTATAATGAGCTTATGCAGAAAATACGTGATGCGCTTGACGAGGGAAATTTTGAGGAATTTTACAAAAAATACGTCGTTCAGCTCGATGAAAGAGTCTGAGAATAACGAATAATATCCGTATGTGTGCATATAATATAATTGCCGCCTGAACTTTATGCAAACGGGAATTATAAAAATGGACAAATATTCGTTTATTAACGGCAAAAAAAGAAAGAAAACCAAAAAGCCTGCGGGTAATGACCAGTGGTCAAACGCAGATATGATATTTCCTTACGGAGAAAGAGCGAAAAGCGATGAACCGATGGAAGGAAATAATATTCTCATAACTCCGTTTCCGGAGAATAAGAGATACGATTACGGATTTAACTGTTGATAATCACAGAACGTAAATAAGAGAGTTTTATTAAATATCGGTCGGATATTTTCTAAAACTCTCTTTTTTTGTCAGAATTTGTACGGCTTATGAACGATCTGTGGATAAAATCTATTGACTTTGAAGTTTTTTTGTGCTACAATCATAGAGTAAGGTGTATAATTTTATACACAATAATTTTTTAAGGAGAACTTAATGATATGAAACAGCTTGCGATTGCAATTCTGGTGCTTTCTCTTCTTATCGTCGGTGTTACCGTGGGTGTCAGCGCACACGCCAATAACCCCAAGACGGTAGTAAGAAATTCGATCGGCGACATATTTGAGGAGCTTGCCGAAAGAGATGAGATCGAACCCCTTGTAAACGTGTTTACGAAAGGCTCGATCACTGTAGAGGCTTTAACAGAGGTCAGTGAAGACGAAGAAATAAAGATGGGCGGAAAGATATATTTTTCCGAAAAGAATCTTTATATTGAAAATCTTCACGTTAAGGCGGCCGACGTAAAGCTTGATGCTGATATTTACGTTGGCGAGGAATATATGTACGTGAACAACGATAAGATACTCGGCGGCGCGTACGGTGTTGTTTATGACGAAATAATAGATAGCTTTAAGAAGTCTATATTCGCATACGATTCGGGAAGCGAATATGCAATTCCCGATGAAGAAGCATACAATCAGTTTGTAAAACTGCTCGAGGCATATTCGGACGGAAAGCTCGACGATATTCCCAAGGATCTTGAAAAGCTTTACGACCGCTACATAAAGGTTATTATTAAGGCTGTAGAAAAGCACGCTGATTATGAGTCGGATAAGGATGAAGTAAAGCTCGGCGGAGATTACGTGCGTGCACGTACGGTAACCGTTTCGATAGACGAGAAGGCTTTCATAAATATTATCAAGGATCTTTATGAAGAGCTTAAGGAAGACGACGATCTTCGCGAGATGCTTGTTGAGTACGCAGACTATTTCGAAGGACTTGCGGCAGATTTCGGCTATACTCCCGAAGAAGGCGCTAAGGATATTGATATAGAAGAAGCATTTGACGAAGCACTCGATTCTCTGTCGGATGCCATAGAAAATCTCGAAGAGAATATCCCCGATTTTAAGGTAGGCGTTAAGTTCGTTACACCTACAACCTCCTCCACGCTGCTTAAATTCAGTGTTTACGCGAGAGCAGAGGGTCAGAAGGTCGATATTATAACCGTAGACTTCGGTAAGGACGGAATCAAGGATTCCGAGTGCATCCGCGTTGAATTCGGCGGTATGGAGCTCAAGTACGAGATCTCCGAAAACAACTCAAAGGAATACGCTTCCTCTCTTAAGATCTCTTACGGCGAAGATTGGATGACAATATTCAAGCTTTCTGTCAATAAGAAGGAAGATTATTTTAGAATTACAACTCCCGAGGAGCTTGGCGACGTTACTATAAGAGGTACGTTTGAGCAGAAGGGCGATAAGACGACCATCGGACTTGACAAGATCAAGGTCGGTGAAAATACTATCGACGGATTTGAGATCAAGATAACTCTTGAGGAAAAGGATTCCGCTCCCAAGATTATTTCGAAGAAGAAGATCAAGAACGTGATCAAGATCACAGAAGAGGATATCGAGGAGATAGTAACTAACGTTGAAGAATTTATGTCCGAGCTCGGTATGTCGGGCGAAGAAATTCCCGATATATGGGGTCCTTCAAGCGAAGAAGACTATCCGTTTGGAGATGATTGGGAAAACAACGAAGACTTCGGATTCGGATTTTAACTTATAAAAATAAAAATCAAGGAGAATTTCTCCTTGATTTTTTTTGCCTTAAATATTTCGTTGACAAGAAAATCGCGCTGTGATATAATGAGTTTGTAAATTTGCTGTAAGCAGAATGTGAGGGACTTTTATGACTGCATCAGAACGTTTCCGCCGCTTTTTGGCAGGAGAAAGTGTAGATAGATCGCCGGCAATAGAATGGGCACCGTGGTGGCATCTTACCGTAGAGCGTTGGCGCACTGAGGGTCTGCCCGAAAGCGCAAGATCGGTTGAGGATATTCAGGAGTTTTTCGGACTTGATAAATGTATACAAACGGGAGCTTCGCAGTACACGCCCGCGACTCCGAGAGCAAAGGGTCACGGACTCGGAATTATGAAAAACGAAGAGGATTGGGAAAATATCAAGAAAACACTCTTTCCTCCGGTAGAAAACGTTGTTTCGGATGCTCGTTTTGAATATCTGCAAAAAATGCACGATCGCGGCGATACGCTGAATTTTCTGACGGTTGACGGATTTTTCTGGTTTCCGCGCAATCTTTTCGGCATAGAAGACCATCTTTACAGCTTCTACGATTATCCCGAGCTCTACTGCGAGATATGCGAAATCTATTCCGACTGGCTCGTAGAGCTCTTCAAATACGTTTTTTCGCGCTTTAAATTCGACTTTATGAGCTTTGCGGAGGATATGAGCTACAATCTCGGCCCGATGATCTCGGAAGAGTGCTTTGATGAATTTCTTGCGCCCTTCTACCGTAAGGTCATACCCGTTATACACGAATACGGTATCCCCGTGTTTATAGATTCGGACGGCGATATTACAATGGCGGTCGATTGGTATGCAAAGGTCGGTGCAGACGGAATGTTCCCGCTTGAAAGGCAGGCGGGCGTTGACGTATCGAAATATATCGCAAAGCAGCCGAAAATGGCATTTATAGGGCATTTCGATAAGATGTGTATGAAGCACGGAAAGGATGCTATGCGCACCGAATTCGAGCGTGTTCTGCCTTCGATGCAAAGCGGCAAGCTGATCATTTCGGTCGATCATCAGACTCCGCCCGACGTGTCGATAGATCACTACAGAGATTACGTTGAGTTGCTTTTCGAGTACTGTGAAAAGGTAACGCACGAGAATTCAGAGATAGAACCCTGTCCTGTGCTTGGAAAATAAATAAAAATCCGACAAATCTTACGACTTGTTGGTTCCGGACTAAAGAAAAACAATAAAAGAAAAGCTTTAGCCAAGGAAAAGAGTTGGGAGTCTGAGGGAAGAGAAAAAACTTCGGCGTTTGATATGGTTTTTCTCTTCCCTCAGTAAAATGATAATTTATCTGCATTTTAAAATCCGACAAATCATAAGATTTGTCGGATTTTTTGCTATTATTCGTCAGCGTTTTCCCAGTTGTGGTAGATATCCTGAACGTCGTCGTGATCTTCGAGGTTCATAATGAGAAGGTTCATCTTCTTGATGTCCTCTTCATCGGTAAGCTCAACGTAGGAGGAGGGAATCTTGTCTTCTTCTGCGGAAGCTACGGTATATCCTGCAGCCTCAAGCGCTTCCTTAACTGCGTTAAGGTCGGAGGTCTCGGTGTGGATCTCAAAGATATCGCCGTCAGCAGAGAAGTCGGTAGCGCCTGCTTCAAGAGCGGCTTCCATAAGAGCTTCCTCATCAATGCTTCCGTCGTTTTCAACTACGATAACGCCGGTGTCTGTAAACATATAGGATACGCATCCGGTCTGACCGAGGTTGCCGCCGAACTTGTCAAAGTAGTGACGGATGTCACCTGCGGTACGGTTGCGGTTGTCAGTTGCAGTTGTAACGAT
Organism: Clostridia bacterium; assembly: GCA_017532425.1. Classification (GTDB taxonomy): domain Bacteria; phylum Bacillota; class Clostridia; order Oscillospirales; family CAG-272; genus SIG672. The sequence goes on from JAFXJH010000029.1 coordinate 41,079, forward strand.
AACTGCGATTCCCGACGGTCCGTAGCCCTCGTAAACGATCTCTTCGTAGTTTGCCGCGTCTGCGGAGGATGCCTTGTCGATAACTCTCTTTATGTTGTCGTTAGGTACGTTAAGGCTCTTTGCCTTTGCGATAAGGTCTCTGAGCTTTCCGTTTACAACGGGGTCGGGTCCGCCCGCTCTGATAGCGATAGCCATTTCCTTACCGATCTTTGTGAAGACCTTTGCCTTCTGCGCGTCGGTCTTTTCCTTCTTGTGCTTAATGTTACTCCATTTGCTATGTCCTGACATAAATTTATATCTCCTTTAAGGTTTGTAAAACTTTTATATTTTCTTAGGTGTTTTGAGGCAGATAAGGCTGAGAGCACGTCCGAGAACGTAGTTTACTGCCTGAGTTATCTTGATACGGGATGCACGCACGGATGCATTCTCTGCCGAGTTTATCGGACATTCGTGATAGAAACGGTTGAATCCCGTGCAGATATCGAGAATGTAACGTGTGATATATGAGGGCTCGTACTCGTGAGTTGCCTTAAGAACTGTTTCGGGGAATCTTGAAAGTATCTTGAGCATAGATGCTTCCTCGGGTGCCGTTACCTTGATCTCGCCGTCATATTCAAGAGCATCTGCCGCCTTTGAAAGAAGAGAGCAGGTACGTGCGTAGGTGTACTGTGCGTAAGGACCGGTGTTTCCTTCAAATGAGAGCGCGTCTTCCATATTAAAGTTGATGTCCTTTATTATCGTGTTGAGCAGATAATAGAATACGATAGCGCCAACGCCGACAGCCTCGGCTGTTTCTTCCTTGTTTTCGAGGTCGGGGTTCTTTTCGTTTATGATCTCGCGTACCTTGTCAACAGCGTCAGCAAAGAGGTCGCGCAGAAGGATAACGTTACCCGTTCTCGTTGCGAGCTTTGCACCGCCGATGCTTACAGTACCGTAGGGAACGTGTACAAGATCCTTTGCCCAGTCGTAGCCCATAAGCTCGACTACCTTGAACCACTGTGCGAAATGGAGAGACTGCCCTGCAGAGGTAACGTAGATCACCTTGTCAAAATCGTAGGTCTCTTTTCTGTATACAGCCGCCGCAATATCTCTTGTGGGATAGAGTGTAGAGCCGTCGCGCTTGAGGATAAGGCATGGGGGCATATTGTAGTCCGAAAGATCAACGATAGATGCGCCGTCGTCTATCTTGAGAAGTCCCTTTTCGCGGATCTTTTCAACCTGAGGCATCATTTTGTCGCTGTAGAAAGCCTCGCCCTTGTAGGAATCGAATTCGATTCCGAGCTGTGCATAGGTCTTTTTGTATTCGGCAATAGAAATTTCAATGAACCACTTCCAAAGCTCTGTGTTCTTCTCGTCACCAAGCTCAAGCTTGTGGAATTCCTCTCTTGCACGGTCGTTGAGGGTAGCGTCTTTTTCGGCTTCCTCGTGGAACTTGACGTAAAGAGCAACGAGAGCGTCTATTCCGCCGTTTTCAATCTCCTCGCGGTTACCCCAAAGATTAAACGCGGTAATAAGCTTACCAAACTGTGTACCCCAGTCGCCGAGATGGTTTACGCCGACGCAGTTGTATCCGCAGAAGGTGTGAAGAAGCTTTAGGGAATGACCGATAACAGTCGTTCCGAGATGTCCGATGTGGAAGGGCTTTGCAACGTTTGGCGAAGAATAGTCGAGAACGACCGTCTTGCCTTTACCTTCGTCAGAGCTTCCGTACATATCCTTCTTGTCGAGGATTTCGGGCAGAAGGGTGGAAGCGAGATACTCGTTTGAAATAAAGAAATTGAGATATCCTTTAACGGCTTCGATCTTACCGATGCCCTCGATCTCGAGCGAGGAGGCAAGACTCTCTGCGATCATAACGGGAGATTTGCGCATAAGCTTTGCAAATCTGAAGCAGGGGAGAGCAAGGTCGCCCATAGCAGGATCGGGAGGATATTCAAGAGAAGCGATTATATCGCTATACATACTTTGAGGATCATCGGGAGCGATCGTTTCCGATAATTTTTTTGCTATACTTGATTTTAATTTCTGCATTTTATGACTCTTTCTTTGTTTGAGAATTTTAGAAATCATTATTATTCATATTATTATATCACGAAAAAACACTATATTCAATAGTCAAAAGGTAAGAAAATAAGAGAAAAGTGAGCTTTTTTTCATAATAAAGATATATTTTCTGTACCCCGGGTCGCTTTGAGGCTGGAAAATGAAATAAATTTAAAAAAAGCGGTTTTGCTATTGACAAAAGAGAAATGATACTGTATAATACAACTTGTATGCGAAAAAAGGACATCGCAGAATATTTGCCGAAAGGAAAATCCGGAGACAGCTATGGACGAAGGTGGCGGGAACAACGGCGGTCGAATACCCCGATGTACCACTATTGAAATCTTGAATATATAATATAGAAGGCGTGGTCTGTATAGATTTTTGTACAGGCTATGCCTTCTATGCTCTTTTTGGACTTTAAACGGCAAAAATATCTTACGGAGGAAGGTAACTGTGGACAGTTATTTATGGACTTTATTGCTCCAGTTTTTACTCATCGCACTTAACGCAATATTCGCAAGTGCAGAAACCGCTATCATCGGAATGAACGATAACCGAATAGCAAAGCTCGCCGAGGAAGGCGATAAGCGTGCTATCAAGCTCGCAAAGCTCACCGAGAAGCCCTCAAAGTTTCTTGCAACGATTCAGGTTGCAATAACTCTTGCGGGATTTTTGGGAAGTGCTTTTGCGGCAGATACATATTCGGGCGTTCTTGGCGCGTGGCTTTTCAGTATAGGAATACCGCTCAGCGAGGCTGTACTTGAAAAGATAGCTCTTATTCTTATCACGCTCCTGCTTTCCTATCTTACTATCGTTCTCGGCGAGCTTGTTCCGAAGCGTATAGCAATGAAAAATGCGGAAAAGCATGCACTTAAAATGGCAGGATTTATAACAAATATTTCTGTTCTCTTCAAGCCGCTGGTATGGCTACTTACAGTTTCTACAAACGGCGTGCTCAGACTTTGCGGTATTGACCCTCACGCACAGGAGGAAGAGGTCAGCGAGGAAGACATACGTATAATGGTTGACGTCGGAAGCGAAAACGGTACTATCGACGTTGATGAAAAGGAATTTATACAGAACGTATTTGAATTTGACGATCTGACAGCAGGAGAGATCGCAACACACCGTACGGAGATATCACTTCTCTGGCTTGAGGAAGATGTCGATGAATGGAAAAAGACGATATATTCGACAAGACATACAAGATATCCGATATGCAGCGAAACAGTAGATAACGTTGTCGGAATACTCAACGCAAGAGATTATTTCAGACTCGATACCGAAGATCGCGATGAAATTATGAAAAATGCGGTTAAGCCTGCATATTTCGTGCCCGAAACGGTAAAAGCGGACGTTCTCTTCAAAAACATGAAGAATAACCGTGTATCACTTGCAGTCGTTCTCGACGAATACGGCGGAATGACAGGTATCGTTACAATGAACGACCTTATAGGACAGCTCGTAGGAGATCTTCAGGACGAAGAGACCATTTCAGAGGAAAAGGAACTTCCCTCAATCGAAAAGCTTGAGGATGGACTCTGGAATATCAGAGGTAACGTTGCTCTTGAAGAAATGGTAAGAGAGCTTGAAATAACACTTCCTACGGATGAATACGATACCTTTAGCGGAATGATATTTGACGCGCTCGAGTCTATTCCCGACGATGGAAGCACGTTTGAGATCGAAACAAACGGTCTTTCGATAAGCGTTACGGAGGTTGTCGATCACCAGATAAAGAACGCCGTTGTAAGAGTTCTTGAAAAGGATGAGGACGGCGAAGGTGATGATGACGGCAAGAAGACAGATGACGAGAACTGAAAATTATACGCAGTGTCCTCACATAAAAAACGATAATTGATTCGGTATAATAAATACCCATCAAAATATAATATTTATAACTCATACAGTTTGAAAGGAAATCATTATTATGGCATTTTGTAGAAATTGCGGCGCAGAGCTCAAAGATGAAGATCAGTTCTGCGCAAAATGCGGAACAAAGGTAAACGAAGAAGCTCCCGCAGAAACAGCTCCCGCAGCTATTGATATCGATATGACAAAGCTTTACGCGGTACTTGCATACGTGGGAATACTTTTCCTCATTCCCCTCCTTCTTTGTAAGGACTCCGAATTCGTTCGTTTCCACACAAATCAGGGAATCGTACTCTTCATCGCAGGCGTTATCTGCGCTATAGTTCCGATCATCGGCTGGATAGCATCTATCGGCGTTCTCGTACTTATGGTATTCGGTCTTATCAACGTTTCCAACGGCGATATGAAGGAGCTTCCCGTTATCGGAAAGATCAAGATTCTCAAGTAATCTTACTTACATAAAAAATCTCTGATATCTTTTGGATATCAGAGATTTTTTATGCTATATAGATCTTTATTCTGCAGTATTCGCTCTGAACTGGAGTCTGTAGAGGTCGGCGTATTCGCCGTTTAAAGCGATAAGCTGATCGTGCGTGCCCTGCTCGACTATCTGACCGTCTGCAACTACAGCGATCTCGTCAGCGTTCTTGATCGTGGAGAGTCTGTGTGCTACCACGAGAGTGGTTCTGCCTTTGCAGAGATCGTCAAGAGCTTGCTGAATGAGTATCTCGGTCGTGTTGTCAAGAGCACTCGTTGCCTCGTCGAGGATGAGAATGGGAGGATTCTTGAGAAATACTCGCGCGATCGAAAGACGCTGCTTCTGACCGCCGGAAAGACGTACGCCGCGTTCACCGATCTGAGTTTCGTATCCGTTTTCGAGAGACATTATGTAATCGTGAATGTTTGCACGCTTTGCAGCCTCGTAAACCTCTTCGTCGGTAGCGTCAAGCTTTCCGTAGAGAATGTTTTCTTTTATCGATGCGTTGAAAAGGTAAATATCCTGCTGAACGATACCGATACTTTTTCTGACCGATTCTCTTGTCAGCGTGTTGATGCTCTGTCCGTCGATAAGGATGTCGCCCGAATGTATATCGTAAAAATGGGGAATAAGGTGGCAGATAGTAGTTTTTCCTCCGCCCGAAGGTCCGACAAGCGCGAATTTCTTTCCTTTTTCGATGGAAAGATTGATTCCGCGAAGAACCTCCTTTTCCTCATCGTAGGAATATTCAACGTTTCGAAGCTCGATGTGTCCCTCGACCTTTTCAAGGTCTATAGCGTTTTCCACGTCATTTTCGGGTTCTGCGTCCATAATTTCTATAAAACGCTCGAATCCGGTAACACCGCTCTGGTACTGCTCCATAAAGTTGATAAGGGTCATTATGGGAGTGATGAAAAGGTGTACCGAAACTACGAAGGCGGAATAATCGGGAAATCCTATTCTTCCGCTGTACATGAACAGACCGCCGGCGATAAGAATAACTACGTTAAATACGTCTGTAATAAACGAGTTTGTAGAGTGGAAGCGCCCCATAGCATCGTAGGCTTCTTTTCGGGAATCAACGAATTTTTCGTTGCCTTCCTCAAATTTTTCTTTTTCCTTTTCGGCATTTGTGAAGGCTTTCGTTACTCTTATACCGGAAATACTACCCTCAAGAGAGGAGTTGATCTCGGCTATTGACAGACGGCTCTTCATAAAAGCGTTTCTCATCTTCTTTCTGAGAAGAAGGGAGGTTATAAGAAGAAAGGGTACACAGGAAAATACTATAAGTGTAAGCAGAGTATCTATCGTGCAGAGGTAAACGAAGGAGATTATAACGGAAATGCTTGAAATAATAATATTTTCGGGTCCGTGGTGAGCAAGCTCGCTTATGTCCATAAGGTCGTTTGTCATACGTGACATGATCTTACCGGTCTCGTTGTTGTCATAGAAGCTGTAAGGCAGCTTTTCGAGGTGGTTGAACATATCCGAACGCATCTGCGCCTGCATACGAACACCCATAACGTGACCGTAATACTGAATAAAGTAGTTCAGCATCATTCTTATGAAATAGATTGCGAGAAGTACGATTCCTGCAATTATTATCATACGGTAATTTTTGTTGGGAATCAGATCCTGAAGCATTTTTTTCGTGACCATGGGATAAACGATACCTATAAGCGCGATCAGAAGAGATGCGAGCATGTCAAGCGAAAAAATAAGCTTGTGTGGTTTGTAGTAGGAAATAAATCTTTTTAGCATTTTCCGTCCTCCTTGGTTTTGTACGTTTTATAATAGCATAATAAGATTAAAATGTCAAATCCACGGATGTATGCTTGTTTTGTTTCATATTTTGAATCTTCGCGCGTATCCGCAACGCTTGCAGAGGTCTTCTGCAGCTTTTTTGCGTGAAAATCCTTCGCGTATAGCGCACGCACGCGGAGAACTCAGAATATCCTCGATGCTTTCGGTGTATATATTTCCGAGATTAATGGCACCGTCGCTGTCAAGACAGCAGGGAATGACCTGCCCGTTTGAAAGTATTCCGAAATGATCGGAAAGACCGTAGCAGAAGAGATCGTCTCCCATATTTTCTGCATTTGAATCGGGCCATTCAAAGCGTTCTCCGTATTCAAGATGAAGCTTGTCCCATATTCTCGCACCGCGGCTGCTGAATTTCCACTCGTCAGGAAATTTTTCGTGCATAAGTGCAAGCGTTTCTGAATTGAGAGTGTCTTCGACTCCGCCGTTCCATAAACGCAAAACGGTGAGAACTCCCCGCTTTGAAGCGTTTTTTGCAAAGTTAAGACAGCTTTCGATATACTTTCTGTGATCCTCGGCACTTCCGCCCTCAAAGCTGTGAAGGGAGAGATTTACCTTGTATACTCCTGCCTCGACAATGCGCTCGCCGAGCCGCTCAAGCAGACTTCCGTTTGTCGTGATTGCCACCTTGAAGCCCTTATCTTTAGCGTGAGAAATAAAATCGCATATAAGCGGATGAGTGAGAGGCTCACCCATAACGTGAAGATACAAATACTGAGTAACTCCCGATAATTTGTCGCAGATAAGCGAAAATTCCTCCATATTCATCAGACGGGGCGCTCTTTTCGTCTTGTGACAGAAGGAACAGCATTTGTTGCAGACGTTGGTTATTTCGATATAAGCACGTGTGTATTTCATTTTCTGTAATAAGTGTAATAAGCGATTATCGTACGCTCGACTCCGCCGTGCTCAAGGTCGGGCGCTGTGAGAATGACACCCTCGAGCGAGAGAAGCTCGGAGGCCTTCAGCTCTTCTATTTTTGCACGCATAACGATATCTCCCGAGGAGAATACGAGAAACTCGCCGTCGCGTATTGTGAGGCTTCCCGTGCGTCCGATAACGAGGTCGACGTCATCTTTGCGTTCTGTACAGTATTTTATGGCACGACCGTCAAGCGTCTTTGCCATTTGGATGCGATACGCCGTGCTGTTTTCATTTTTAGGAATTTTTCTTTTGAATATTGACACTCTTTTGCACCTCTTTGGTAGTGTGAACGTTATCTATCTGTATATTATACATTGATTTACCAACTATTTCAAGGCGGTTTTATAGAAAAAATCATAAAATAATAAAAAATAGTAAAAAAATTAACAAAAACTATTTTAATTTTGGACTGCTTGTGATATAATAAATTGTTTAATTGTAAATTATGATAGGAAATTTAAAGTAAGAGGTAGTTAAGTTGATACGTAACGATTTAAGAAACATTGCAATCATTGCACACGTCGACCACGGTAAGACCACACTTGTTGATGAAATGCTCAAGCAGGGCGGTATCTACCGTGAGAATCAGTCGACGACAGAGCGAGTAATGGACTCAAACGATCTTGAAAGAGAAAGAGGAATCACGATACTCGCAAAAAACACGGCAGTTCATTATAAGGACGCTAAAATAAACATTATCGATACCCCCGGACACGCAGACTTCGGCGGAGAGGTTGAGCGTATACTCAAAATGGTAAACGGCGTTCTTCTTCTCGTAGATGCCGCAGAGGGACCGATGCCCCAGACGAGATTCGTTCTTCAGAGGGCGCTCGAACTTAACCACAGAGTTATCGTCGTAGTAAATAAGATAGACAAGCCGGATGCAAGAATCCACGAGGTGGTTGACGAGGTGCTTGAGCTTCTTCTTGACCTTGAAGCAACAGAGGAACAGCTCGACTCTCCGATGCTCTTCTGCTCGGGAAGAGCAGGCACGGCATCCTTCTCGCCTGACGAGCAGGGAACAGACCTCGTTCCGCTTTTTGATACTATACTTGAATACATTCAGCCGCCGGAGGGTGACGAGGAGGATAAGCTTCAGCTTCTCGTTTCTTCGATAGATTATAACGAATACGTCGGAAGAATAGGCGTAGGAAGAATAGAGCGCGGCGTCATTAGCGTTGGTGACGAGGTTGCTATCTGCAACTATCATAATCCCGAATCGCACTCCAAGACACGTGTCGTTTCGCTTCAGCAGTTCGACGGTCTCGGAAGAGTTTCGGTTGAAAAGGCATATCCCGGAGACATCGTCTGCTTCTCGGGCGCAGAGGAGCTGACAATAGGAGATACTATCTGCTCCCCGGAGGATCCCACACCTCTTCCTTTTGTAAAGATAAGCGAGCCTACACTCGAAATGACTATTTCGGTAAACGATAGTCCGTTTGCAGGAAAAGAGGGTAAGTTCGTTACCTCGCGTCAGATACGTAAGCGCCTTTACGACGAGCTTCTCAAGGACGTTTCGCTCAGAGTTACAGACGGCGAGACTACGGATAGCTTCAAGGTGTCGGGAAGAGGAGAAATGCACCTCTCGATACTTATCGAAAATATGAGAAGAGAAGGCTTCGAGGTTGCGGTATCCGCTCCGAGAGTAATATATAAGTATATAGACGGCGTTAAATGCGAGCCGATGGAAAGAGTTTATATCGACGTCGGAAGCGAATTCTCAGGCACGGTTATGGAAAAGCTGGGCGCACGCCGCGGAGAATTCGTTGATATGTCGGTGAACGCAAACGGCACACGTACAAAGCTCGAATACGTTATTCCCGCACGCTGTCTCTTCGGCTATAGAAGTAAGTTTATGACAGATACACGCGGAGAGGGTATACTTAATACCATTTTCGACGGATATCAGCCCTATAAGGGAGAGATCACAGCGAGATTTACAGGTTCTCTCGTTGCATCGGAAAACGGCGTTACTACGTCGTACGGACTCTATAATACGCAGGACAGAGGTCAGCTCTTTATAGGCGTGCAGACTCCCGTTTACGAGGGTATGGTAATCGGTGAAAACCCGAAGATCGGAGATATCACGATCAACCCCTGTAAGGAAAAGCACTTAACGGCAGTACGTTCAAAGGGTGCTGATGAAAAGCTTATACTTACGCCTCCGAAGATCATGAGCCTTGAAGAAGCGATCGAATTTATAAATGCAGATGAGCTTATCGAGGTCACTCCGAGCACAATAAGAATAAGAAAGAGCATCCTTAATACTGCAAACAGACTTAAGGCGCAGGCAAAGCTCAAGTCTGCAGGAAACTGATAAAAACAGCAAAACGACCCACAAAAAGCATTCTGAATATTTATTAATATTTGTTTGAGAAAGGATTTTACGGATATGTTTAACCTTTTGAAAAGATCGGTATCTTTTTTGATAGTCGCAGTGATGATTACCTCAATGCTTCTTTTAACGTCGTGCGAAAAAGAAGAGAGCGGCGAAACTCCGGGTGGCGGAAAGATAGATAAGCTTGCAATTTCTGCCGACTACGTCGTTACAAGACCGGATAGCGCCTCGAATATTGAGGTGGCTCTTGCAAAGGTTATAAAGGACGCGATCAAGAATGAGTCGGGAGTGAATCTCACGGTAACCACCGACTGGCTCAGACCGGACGCGACGGCACCCGAAAAGGAGATCCTTGTCGGCGAAACGGTAAGAGCAGAATCGGCAGCAGTATATGAAAAGCTCGAGGAAAATCAGTGGGCTGTTACGGTAGCAAATAATAAGCTTATAATCGCAGGAAAGGGCGGTAAGGCTCTGAGCGATGCTGTAAACTATTTCGTTGATACTTATATCAAAGGCAAAACGATAGTTGAAATTGAGGCTGACGCCGAAAAGTACGATACCTCCAAGCTCGTTTACTTCTCTTGGGAGGACGGCGAGACCGCGACCGTATGCAGCGGAGGCTCTTATCCCAGACTTTATAAGCTTCAGGACGGACGCCTTATGTGCGCAAGAGACGGTATCTACGCTATTTACAGTAAGGATGACGGTTTGACCTGGAGAACGCAGGGAAAGGGAACACCGATAAGCTTCTTCCCGCAGTACGCATGCGCAAACCCCGCTATCTTCCAGATGGAGGACGGAGAAATTTTCGTTGCATACCGCGCTGTAGGTATGGACGGAGATAAATATTACAGAGGAATACACGTTTCCTCAAGTAAGGATAACGGAAATACGTGGCAGAAGCAGCCCGACGTTATAGTAACAAACAATGACGATGACGGCGGAGTATGGGAGCCTCATTTCTTCCTTATAAACGGTATCCTTACGGTCGCTTACGCAAATGACGATGCAGAATACGTCACACCGCCGTATCAGCATCTCGAATATAAGCAGCTTATAGACGGTGAATGGACAAACAGAACAATAATGGCAAACGGTATGGATCATAAGTCGAGAGACGGTATGCCCTTTGTCATTCAGCTCAGCACGGGCGAGTATGTTTGCGCACTTGAAGGCTGGATCCCGAATACATATCAGCTTATGATAAAGCTTATCTATTCAGAGGACGGAATCACGTGGTCTGAGCCGGTAAACGTTTACAGAGCAAATAATATCAATGCGGGCGCTCCTGCAGTAGCAGAGCTTCCTACAGGACAGCTCGTTGTGTCCTTCCAGACGGCGGAGGATTGCCCCGATAAAGAATGTACGCAGATGAGAACGGTCATTTCTGACGGAACACCTATTCAGTATCTTACTGAAGAAAACTTCACAGAGCCCGAAAATACCTTCGCAACACCCGAAGGCTACAGATCTATGTGGAACGGTCTGTATACGACAGAGGACTATATCTATGCGATAACGGGTACGGGACATCCGTCGGGACAGATAAAGCTCCGCAGATATCCGCTCAAAGATATGGAATAATTTGATTACCAAATATCCTTCGGAAGATGAGTTCATTTTCACGACAGACGACGTGATAGGCGACGAAACCAAGGTCTCGGTTACTTATAAGCACCTCATAGAAGTGCTCAGCGAGGAATTCAATTCTATTGAGGTGATATTCTATCACGCGCTTTTGCAGGCAAAGAAAATATTCTCGCTTGAAAAGGGAGATAACGTAGTCCTTACAGGCGGTCAGATAAACGGCGAGCCGGGAAATACAAATACTATCAAGGTTGAAATAGTTAAATAATAAAAAGCAACACCAAGGATCAAAGAGATCTGCGGTGTTGCTTTTGTTTCTTTACGAAACACACGTATAAAACAAACGAAAATCCGAAAAGTCAGTTCGGTATACATATACTCTTGATTTGTAAAAATGGTATATTTTGTTTGCAGATTTTTTGACTTTTTTTGAAAAAACTATTGCAATATAGTATAATATATGGTATTATGAAAACTGTAATAGTTTACCTTTGTTTTGAGCACTGACTGCATTGTTTTTTTGTGAAAGGTGATATTTTAAATCTTTGACATTTTTCTGCGAAAGCAGTTAGTGTATAAAATCAGCATTCGGAATAAGCGAATGTTTTTATGGAGGAAAAAATGAAAAACACATTGACAAGAAAAGTGTTATCATTTTTCATGGCTGCACTTATGGTCTTTGGTGTCGCAAGCACCGGACTTATAGTTGTTGCACAGGAGAATGATAATACGATCAATTACGTTTCTCTCGGTGCATCTAACGTTAATGGCTACGGTATGCACGGATACCTTGACGAGGCTGTTTATGAATATCCCCTTCTCAAGGAAACTGCAAATATCTACGGCTATAAGCAGGATACACCCGGATCGTATCCCGTACTTCTCAAGGAATTCCTTGAAGAAAACGGTTATGATGTAAATCTCTCGCAGCTTGCTATCAGCTCTATGCGTGCAGAGGAAGTTCGCTTCCTTCTCGACGATAGCTATAAGGGCGATGCTTACACCGACTGGAGATTCTGTGACGTTGAAGGCGTTATCAGATATGAAAAAGACGGCGTTACACCTAAGGGAAATCAGGGTAGCCAGAACTGGTTCTATCTTGCAGGTGCTCTCGAATGGAAGGCACAGGGTAACGAAGGTGATCCTACTCAGGAGCAGGCTGTTGCTGCACTGAAGGCTGCATATAAGAAGGCTATCAAAGAAGCTGATCTTATTACAGTTGATATCGGTATCAACAACTTCGGTGTATATGCAAGCAACCAGATCGTAAGCAATATGTACGAGAACGATATGAACACTATCGATCCCGAGCTTGCTGCAATCTACGCAGAAGGCAAGGCTTTCGTTATGGAAGTTCTTGAAGAGCAGGCAGGCGATCTTCTCGACTTTATCCCCGTAGATGTTCTTGATCATATGGCAGATACAATGGCTTACGCGCTTGTTGGCTTCTGCCTCAGCTTTGATGCTGTTATGGAACAGATATATACACTCAATCCCGATGTAAACGTTGCAGTTGTAAGCATTCAGAACCTTATGTACGGTCTGTATGCTTCAATGGAAGGTATTGAAGAGCCTCTTCCTTTCGGTGACATCTTTGGTGCACTTGTAAATGCGGCTAACGTTTATACAGCAACAGTATCTCCTTACTGTGACAAGTACGTTTATGCAGACGTTCGCGCTAAAGGACATGTTGAGTTCTTTATGGACGAAATGCTCACATACAACGGTGATCCTGCTACTCTCAGCCAGGATATGAAGGACTGCTTCGACGTTTACGATAACGATCTTTACATAAAGACTCGCGTACAGCAGCTTCTTGCAAAGGAGCTACTTAAGAATAAGTATCTTGATATTGGCGCTGCAGTAGCTATGGGTGGCGATATTGAAAACAACCTTGAACACTTTGCAATCGCATATCAGAACGGACTTCTTATTGTTCCTATTGATAACGGCATTACTCTTGAGCAGTTCTTTGCTGCCGGTGCAGCAGGACAGCTTCCTAAAGAAGCACAGCCCTACTACGATAGTTATGTAGTTGCTCTTAACGCTGCATACGATGCTTGCGCAGAAATGATGCAGGCAGGTATTGCTATCGATACTCTCGATGCTTCTTCCTTCGGACAGAATTTTGGTCCTGTTGAGGATGTTATCTTCGCAGTGATATTTGAAGGTCTTTTGTTCGCTATTGAGAACGTCATGGACGATCCTAGCTATGAGTTTGATCTTGACGAACTTTTCCCCGAAGGCTTCTATGAAGCTATAGCCGAGATATCTCCGTATGACGCCGGCCTTGTTAAGACTGTTGCTGCTATGGGTATCCGTACAGGTATCGGTAACAGCTTCTATGGTCATCCCAACGGAAACGGTCAGAAAGAACTTGCTGACGCTATCATCGCAGCTCTTAAGAACAAGACCACAGGTAAGGACGTTATCAAGAACGAAATTCTTATCGGTCTCGAACCCGCAATCAAATATTTCGAAGATCTCGGAATCAAGCTCCTCGGAATTCTCGAAAAGAACCTTAAGCCTGTAGCAGAAGAGCTTGAAGCAGAGCTCGAGATACTTGGCGGCGAGCTCGAAGCAAAGCTTGCAACACTTGATGCAAAGCTCGCAGACCTCACAGAGAAAGAAGAAGTAATTCTTGCAGATATGCTCGCTGAAAGAGAAGCAATCGCAGCAGAGCTTGAAGCGCTTGAAGCAGAGCTCGCAGGAATTTATGCAGAGCCTGTAAGCGCAAACGGAATCACAAAGAAGATGAGCGCTACAACAGTAGCAGATACAGCAGAAGAGCTTGAAACAGAGCTCGAAGCAGCAATCGCAGAAACAAAGGCAGCACTTGCAGAACTCGACGCAAAGATTCTTGAAATAAAGAACAGAATCGAAACAGATAAGGCCGGAATCGAAGCAATCGAAGCGGCAATCGAAGTAGTAAAGGCAAATATCGCAGAGACAGAAGCAGCACTTGCAAAGGTTAATGCGGCAATAGAAAAGCTTGTAGCAGACCTCGATGCACTCGGAATCAACCTCGAGACACTCACAGAAGCAAGCAAGCTTATCGGCGACTTCGTAAATAATAACGTAGACCCCGAGGAAGTATATGAAGCAGTAAAGGCATTCCTCGAAAATCTCCCCGAAACGATCGAAACAATAGAAGATCTCTATGATGCAGCAGTAGTAGCAGTAGAGGACGCAAAGGCAGCAGTAGCAGCAATTGAAGAATCCGCAGAGATCATCAAGACAAACGTAGAAAACCTCGTTGAGTCCGCAAAGGGACTCGCAGCGATCGAAGGCGAAAAGGTAGAAGCGATCAAGGCAACAGCAGAAGAGATCTACGACCTTGCAGAAGCATTCGTGATCGACAACCTTCCTGCAGTTGAAGATGCTCTTAAGGAAACAGCCGACGAGATCGACACTGTAATTAAGGAAGAGATCGAAAAGGCAAAGGCACTCTGGGCAGAATATGACGAAGTAGTAATGGCAGCACTTTACGTTGCATACACCTACTGCGAAGATAAGGGATATATTAAGCTCGCAGAGGACTTTGTTAAGGAACACATCGAAATCGTAGAAACAGAGCTCGAAAAGCTCGAAAA
>JAFXJH010000005.1 GCA_017532425.1 Clostridia bacterium
CCAATGGGCGTTGGGTGTCTTTCCTTATCCGCTTTCTTTATCTTTTTCAGTATGTATTTAGGTATAGGCTTTATCTTTTCAGGCTTCATAAGTTTATCTCCAATTCATCTCCAAATATTGATTCAAGTATCGAAATAGGGTCGGTTTTGTCAACTTTAGTTTCCGTTTCTTCTATAACTTCGCCCGTGGTCGTATTTACGCTTAAATTGCCTATTTTCTCTACACGGGGTGGAGGTAAAGGCTCTTTTTTAGCTATAAAGACGGGCTCTTTATCCTTTTCCACTATCGCTACGGCACAAATTTCTCTGAATTTTTCCGCGTAAGACTCTAATCTATGAAAAGGTATACCTATCATCGGAACGCGTTCTGCAAGTCCGAAATCACGGCTTGCAAGCGTTAGCTCTGCGTGATTTGCAAGCACTTTTGCCTTTTCTCCGAACACCTCGTAAAAATCGCCTAAACGTATCATAACGGCAACTCCTTCGCCGTATTCCTTACAGTATCTTAAATATTCTTCATAAAGTGAGGACATAGGGCTTTTCTTTTCCTCTTCGGTAGCTTCTATAACCTCTTCCTCTATGTAGTCTTCTTCATCTTGCTTCCCTTCGGGAGCATCGAGGTCGAACAGGTCAAACATAGACTGCTGTACGTTCTTCGGTTCGGGTGGCTTTACCTCTTTTACGACAGGCGGTGTAATAGGCTTGGGTATCACTTTCGGTGCAGGCTTATACTCCGTACCGTCCTCGTTGTAGAGCGTACCTTCTATGCTTTCTTCTTCAAAGTAGTGAATAGCCCAACCGAATACAACGTCACTTCTGACACAAGCAGACGTAGCTCCTTTTTCGGCTTGCTTTTTTGCTTCGGACGTTGCAAACTTCATAAATCCCGAAAGAGTCTTTTTGTTTATTAAGCTCTTTCCGTCTTTTTCTATCTTGACACCGTTGTTTATCTTATCTGCAAGTATTTCGCTCGCGTTTTCTTCAAGGTACTGTTTTATAATTTGTTGCTCGTTTCCGTGAGCTTCAAGATTTAATTTTTGCATTTTATATATCCTTTCTTTGTTATCCGCGAGATCCCGACGTCTTGCGCCGTCGCACTCCGTGTTCGATTACGCCTTCGGCTTCACTCAGGATGACACGCGGGTTTACTTTTCCCTAAAATAAAAAAGCCCGTCTGTTTCCAGAAGGGTACCTCGTGCCAGATGCCGTCCTTGACCTCTGACTTCGTTATAGGGATGATCACCCAATAAGGCTTCTTTAAAGGGGAATTATCTTCTATTGATTTTTTCTCGTATTTTCGGTAATATCGGCGTGCTGATAAAGCTTGACTATAAGTGTACGTAAGAAAGTGTCTTGTGTACTCGTCTCGGTCCTTTTCTTTATAGCAAACCTTATAGCCGTAAGGGTTAGATTTGTTCATCCGGATCTCCTTCCGTGGTTAGTTCAAGTATTAAGCTTGCTCCAAGCTTTACCGCAAACCTGAAAGTTTCATAGGAGCTGAGCGAGCAGTATTCGTAAAAATTATCTACAAGTTTTTCAAGCACGTCTTTACCGTCACCGTCAAGCTTGTCCCTTAAAGTGTTTGTATGTCTTGAGATGTAGCTCTCTATTTCCTTTATTTCTTCTGTGTCCTCGGGGTAAAGCCCTCTGTCGTATAGCTCTTTAATTATGCTTTTCATCTTTTTTCTCCTTTTATTCAAACTGATCCTGAAGAGCTGTGAGAACGTCGTCCTCGATGTCGATATCCATAAGCTCTTCGTCTATGTAATCTTTAATAAGATCTGTAAGTAAGGGCGTTATATCAACGTCTTCAATTTTATTTTTGATACGATTCTCGATTATGCCCTCGAGATCTATGTCGTCAAAAGCATCTTCTATCATTTCTTCGAAGTCATAATTTCTCACGTAGTCCTGAATCATATTGCTTATTTTTGCTTTAATACTCATTTTAATAATCTCCTTTTTGTTGTGGTTTTAGTTCCAACCCAATTCTTTGAATAAAGGATATATTTCCTCGTATTCAGCTATTGGATTATCTGTTATGCTTATTTCATCTAAAGCCCACGTTCCTACAAGATCAAACGTTGAATCTTCCGTCGGATGTGTATAATCACCGCAACCAAGCCCATTTCCTACGCAAGTAAGTAAGGGAACGGGATGCAAGCACCAATCTCCGTATTTCGATTTCATAACACTGCGATTAAAATACTGTGTGCAATCAAAATATTCTTTTTTCGTGTGATTAACGATAAACAGATTGTAAAGTGTAAATCCCGATGCGTTTATTGCAACAGCTTTTTCGTCGTGTTTCCAACATTTATCGTGATATCGCAAGAATGTTTTTCTCGATACTTTGTTGAAGTCGGTTATGTCTTTGGCATAATCACCCATCCAAATTAACTTGAAGGGTCTATCCGATAAATAAATCTTTTCGCATATCGCATTGACAAAATCATTCAAGAACCAAGAATGTTCCGTGAGCTTTGCGGGTGTATATTCTTCTTTTCCGTCTACTATAACCTTTCTATTATAGACAACTATTTTTCCGTTGCCTTCCTTTGTAAACACCTTGTAATACTGTCCCATCTTTCTTTCTCCTTATCCTATTCTTCTTATTCCGCCGCCGAGGCTTTGAAGCATTACAGTTCCGAATTCCGAACAGAAATCATCATCCTTGTTCCAAACGTAAGAAAAGGCGTAGTGTCTGCCGCAGTCGGTTTCCACAAGCCTTTTCCACTCCGATTTATAGTCCGTCACTAAAAGGAACGAATAGCATTCTCCAAACTCCAAGTATTCGTGCGTTATTCCGTAAACGACGCAGTTATACTCGTCCTCGATCTCCTTGATCTTTTTCTGAAGCTCCGGTTCTTGGTAAGCGTAAAAGCCTCCGAAGTTTTCAAAGAAGCAAACGCAGTCCTTCTCCTTGAAGCCCTTTATGTAAGGACCATAAATGTCGAGCTGCTTCATAATCTCCACTGCGCGCTCTTTCTTTTCTTCTCTTGTAGTTCTTGCTTTTTTCATTTTTAATTCTCCTTTATAATTCCATATTTATCATCTACGTAAAACTGACATACAAACGGATTAAATATTGCCGTACATTTTGTTCCTTTGTAATCTACAACGTATACCGTTTGTCCCTCTTCTTGAAGTTCGTCAAGAATAAATACTTCATCCATATCGCCTCCGAGCGAATGAATGTGTGCGTGGGTGTTATAACCGCAGTTTTTCATTTTTTCTCCTCTCTGTCAGTAAATTTCAATCAGTCCGCCGTCGTATTCTTCGACGTATTCGCCTACGTATCTGCCGTAAGTCTCAAAGTCTATGAAATCCTCGATAGATTCGGGTATCTGATATCCGCACGTCTCGAACATCTCCCGTCCGTAGTCTTCGTAGTCATAGCCTTTGTAGAGGTGTATATCTTCGTCCCAATTTGAGCCTTTGCTGTCTACCAAGCTCTCAAAGTCGCCGAAGCTCCTGACATCTAGGTAAGCACACATTATGTCATTCTTGTAAGAGTTATCAAGTACGTCAGCCTCTTTAAGTACGTTAAAAAGTTTTTCAGGATTTACGTAATCCCAATTTTCGTTAGAGTCGATCCCTTCAATGTCCTGAACAAATAGCTCTTCGTCTATTCCTACAAGTTCGAAACCTCGGTTTATCAATTCCTCTTCGATTTCTTTCCATTCCGAATAGTCTGAAAGATTTAACCATCCCGAGCCTAAAGCTCTTTCGTTGCAAGCATTGTAGCTGCCCCAACTTCCTATAACTACGCTTATTTCACATACTCCCATTTTTGTCACCTCCTTTTTCTTTAAACTATTTCAAAATCATCAATATAAATCTTGGTGAAGTCGGGACCGTACTCAAAGTACAGTCCCTTTTTATCTTCGTAAAGGTCGTATGTAGGGAAACTGATTTTCCCTATGTTCGTTACAGCAAGGTTGATTTCGCTTCTTTTAGTGTCAACTCCTATGATGTTGAAAGTGATATCCACCTCTCCGTCATAGAGCTTATATTCTTGCATATATAGATTTTCCATTTTTAAACTCCTTTCAATCTGCGAATTTGTACCAGATCTTGTACTCGTTCTCAACTTCAATGGTTTCAAGAGATACGTATCCGTTAGTCTTCTTTTCAACTTCAACCTCTTTGTACTCGGTGAAATAGCCTTTAAATTCGTTATCTTTACCGACAACTTTGTGACAGTAGCTTACTGCTCCTTCGAATACTCTGATATAAGGTTTACCTTTCTGACTCGTAGCAGCAATGAGTAAATCGTCATCAACTATGTATCCAAGACCCGTCATCTTGGGGATCTTAAATCTTCCTACTTTCGTGATAGAATAAACTACTTTTTTCATTTTTCTTTTCTCCTTAAATTTAAATTTTTTGCCTTTCGGCACCGAACCCCATCGTAGCGTGGTTCGGTAAAAAGAAAACAAAAATGCTTGTAATGCTTGTATATGTCAACGGTCTTAAATTCACTGTAGAGCAAGGCTGAAAATTTGTATCTTTGTAAAACAAAAAAAGCCGGGTATTTCTACCCGACTTGATTGAGTTTGACTTTCTATTAAACTGTATTTTTATAATTATAAAACAGCTTACATTTTATCAGCAAAATTTCAGCTCCGAGTGACCGTTTACATATACGAGAACTATGCTACGATCTCCACCCGAAAGGCAAACAAATATAAATTCTTAATATAGTCTGTTTAGGAGAATTTGAGTAAGGCAAAAACTCTCTTCCTACTTATTTATATTGATGATGATTTTCTTTCAAAATAGAAAAAAGCCCTTGATTTTTCATTCAAATCAAGAGCTGATTTTAGATAAAAAGAAACACGCAACGGTCTTACCTTGATTGGTTCAACAATTGCGTGATTGGTCTGAGTGACAAGACTTGAACTTGCGGCCTCTACCACCCCAAGGTAGCGCGCTACCAACTGCGCCACACCCAGATCTTATATGAGCTTATTTTTACTCAAGCTGAACGCTCATAGAGTAAACACGGCTTTACATCCTGCAAAGCCATTATATTATACAACATAAAACTGTAAAAGTCAAGAGCTTTTTTAAAAAAAGTGAAAAAAACGGCGGATTTCTTAAAAGTTATCGCATAAGGAGCAAAAAAACGAAAAAAGCCAATCGGAAATATTTGACAAGCTTGACTAAATATGTCGATTATGGTATAATTAACGCGAAATTTATATATTGAACGTCGAATTTTCAGTCGTGCTTTTACGGAGATAGACTTTTTAAGTTGCGGGTGAGTTATGCAAGACGCCACTTGTTTTTTGCTCTCACTTGAAAAAGAGTGTCTGCGGCGCAGTTTTGACGTATATATCTGAAACAAAAGTCCATACAAGGAGATTTCAATATGCTCTCGCGTGTTTTTTGCAAAGAAGATTGCGGTATTCGCGGACGCAAGCCGAAGGTGTTATTGCGTCTTTTCATATTACTCTTGTCATTTGTGCTTATTTTTCCGCGCTTTAGCGCGTCATCTCTTGAGTCTCAGACACAGGAGGAAGCGCCGCGCATAGTTGCTCACACTCTATCGCTTAAGGAAACGGTATATATTATGTACGCGGTGAAATTTCCTTCCTCGTTTGATGGGGGAGGAATAATTGTTTTTGAGGGGACGCCGCCTGCGGAATACGGACACGGTATGGGCGGCACAGTAATTTCCGAAAACCTCGGATATACAACGCTTGACGGCGAGAAGTGCTACGTTTTTGCTTATTCCGGTCTTTCGTCTAAGGAGATGAGCGTCGACGTTTACGCCGTGCCTTACGTCATCTCGGGTGGGGAGTATATTTACGGCTCTGCCGACAAGTACAGTATAATTCAATACGCAAATGCTAAAATGTCGGGTGAATCCGAGCATCTTCTCCGTACACTGCTTGATTACGGCGCTGCGGCACAGGAATATTTCGGCTTTAATACTCAAAGGCTTGCAAACGCCGATTACGTAAAGGTTAGCGTACAAAACGCCCTTTTGCCCGACGGTATGGCTTACGGAATGTATCTCGTGGGCGAGAGCCTTCCGCCGCCTTTGCCAAAGGACGGTGAGGTTTTTGGCGGGTGGTTTGCCGATCCTGAGTATAAAGAGCCCATCCGTTCTTTGAGTAAAGAAAGCACGGTTGCCTATGCGCGGTGGCACACGGTGTTGGCTAACGCCGATTTTGCTCAGAGCATAGAGCACCCGACTGCCTCGTTTTTGAGCGGAGGCGTGCTTTTTAATGCGGAGAGCCTTGCGAATCTTTCAAAAACCGAGGATCCCGAGGGAAAACCGTACGTTGAATATACGAACGGCGCGGGGACGAGTATAAGAGTATCTCGGACGCATACGGGTAAAAGCCTTTCCGATATGACGGACACCGACGTGTTCAGCTATTCCGTGTCTTTGATGGCGTGCGATGGCTTGGACGTTCTTACGTCATCCGAAATCGCAATCGAGTCCAACAAGACCGCAGGCGGCGATACGAAGTGGTGTAAATTAAATCTCGCAACTATCGAAGACGGCGGCCGTGTCAAAACGTATTCCGACTACGATCTTGGTGTGATAAGCACGGACGCAGTATTTAATCTGAACGTCGCGGTCGATTTTTCCGACGGAAGCTTGACTTATTACGGCGATGGGGGAGAGACGGTTTCCCGAGAAACGTTCACACCTCCGAAAGCATCGGGGGCTAAGAGCGCCAAGGCGTGGCAAGCGCTCGTTCAGAAATATCCGCTCTATATCGCCTTTGACGGAGGCGAGGGGATTTGCATCTTTGGCGCTTCTATCCTTTGCGGCAATATATTTTCAAGCTGATATTTCAACAAGATTTCTATGAGCTCATAAATTCGGTCCGACGGTGATACAAAACGAAAACTACCTCTTTAAATATAAGCCGACATCTTGACAAAGCCTGTCGAATCGTGTATAATAATTGCGGTATACAACCTACAACATTTCTTTGGAGGTAATGATGGAACTTATAACTAATTATCTTTTGCAGCTTGTTTTCAGTATCGGAATTATCGTAGTTTTCGGTCTTCTGATAATGCTCTGCCGCAGATGGTTTTGCAATCTGATGGGGCCTAAGGGCTATAAGATATTGCTCATCACGGGAGCTGTCGGAACACCGATACACGAGCTCAGCCACGCTCTTATGTGCCTTATTTTCGGTCATAAGATAACCGATATGAAGCTGTATCAGCCCGATTCCGATGACGGAACGCTCGGCTACGTAAATCACTCGTATAATCCCAAGAATCTTTATCATCAGATCGGTAACTTCTTTATCGGCATAGCTCCGATAGTGTGCGGAAACGCGTTTTTACTGTTCCTGATGGCACTGCTCGTGCCTGACGTTTTTTCTGACGTAGGTGCGGCTATTGCGGGAGTTGATCCCTCGTTTGGAGGATATATATCAGTTATTCCCGAGATCTTCGCGGGAATCTTCAGCCCTTCCAACTTCGCTGACTGGAGATGGTGGATCTTCCTCGTGCTTGCGATTATGGTCGCGAGCCATATGGAGCTCAGCCCCGCTGATATAAAGGGAAGCGTAGTAGGTCTTCTCTGCATCTCGGGCATAGTTCTCGTCGTTGACGTGCTTCTGTTCATCATATCTATCAGCGCTCTTGAGGTTGTTACGGAAGCGTTCATCACATTCTCCGCTTATATGGCAAGTTTCCTTGTGCTCTCCGTCTTCTTCTTGCTTTTGATGGTGCTCGTTGCCCTTGCCGTCAGCGGAATCAGAAATCTCAGAAGATAATATACATAATACGGCTATATAATAAAAATCCGAGCGGTGCATTGAAGTGCCGCTCGTTTTTTAATATTGAAGAATAAAGACCGTTTATTGGAGTATTGCGTATTGATTTTTGGATTTTTTTACATTATAATGTATGTAGAAGCGCATTTGCGCCTTTTCTGAAAGGAATAAGAAAATGAAGAAAATAAAGATAATACAGGTTGGGATAGGACACGACCACTCTATACCGACGTACAGAAGTATGGTAAAGCAGAGTGATGTTTTCGACGTGCTCGGACTTGTTCTTTGTGACGGCGAGGCGGAAAAATTCGCGAAGAAATTAAAAAGCTACGGGGACGTGAAGATCTTTACCCTTGACGAGGCGCTTGAAATAAAAGATCTTGACGCTGTGGCGATAGAGTGTGAGGACTGTGATCTTACGCGCTATTCTATGCTCTTTGCCGAGCGCGGCGTGCATATACATATGGATAAGCCGGGCGGTGTATCGCAGGATGAGTACGAGCGTATGCTCTCCGTAATGAAGAAAAAGGGTCTTGTATTCCAAACGGGGTATATGTACAGATACAATCCCGTGATAGCCGAAAAGCTTGCAGCTGCAAGGCGCGGCGACTTTGGCGAGATCTATTCCGTAGAGGCGCATATGGACTGCATTCACCCGAAAGAAAAGCGCGCGTGGCTTGGTGATTATCCCGGCGGTATGATGTATTATCTCGGTTGCCACCTGATAGATCTCATCGTTTTGTTCCAAGGATTGCCTGAGGAGATAATACCTTTTAATATGCCGACGGGCTTCGACGGTGTTACCGCCTCCGACTACGGTATGGCGGTGCTCAAATACGAGAACGGTATTTCCTTTGCCAAGACCTGTGCTGCCGAGCCCGGTGGATTTATGCGCCGTCAGATCGTGGTTTGCGGAAAAGACGCAACGGTCGAGATGAAGCCAACGGAGCAATACGTTGACGGTGCAAATATCACGACTCCTACCGTCATAAGAAAAAGCGAGGGTGGCTGGCAGGCTGTCTATAGCGAGGAGAGGGCACAGCCCTTCGACAGATACGACACCATGATGCGGCATTTTGCCGAGTATATCCGAGGTGAGAGGGAAAATCCTTACACCTATGAGTACGAGGCTCAGATCCATAAGGTCGTTCTCGCAGCTTGCGGTGTGAGTATTGATTACAAAGCACGGATAAAATTATAATATACGAAAATCGCTGTGGCAATAGGGACGTACCCTAAAGGACAGTTTTCAGAAATACGGTATAGCTCGAAAGAGGTATGCCGTATTTCGCTTTTGTGTCCACAAAAGTAGTGCTTGTCAGGAAAATCGACAAGACGTAGGTGAACAAAAAGCTCCCTTGTGTAAAGGGAGCTTTTTGCTATCTGCGTACCGATGCTTTTCGATAAATTTGAATTTGACAATCTTCATATGATGTTTTCTGCTTTTAACCTCAATAAATAAAACTGCTTCAACCATTCCGGCTGCTCTTCAAGAGTATCCTGCATTTTTTGTAATGTTCTTTTTCCAATGCGCCTATCTAATACCGCAAACATTCTAACAATTGGATGACTTGAAGAAATGCTCTCCTGTATTTCTTGATTGCGGTATATTCCTAAAGCTTCGCAAAATTCCTCATCTGTATATTCCGTACGTTGATTTATAGGATATTTCTCCAACAATGTCCAAAACTCAGCCCAGTATTCACTAACACCGGTTGGGTTAGCATTTTTCGTACATCCACTATCAATAAAATAGGTATTCACTGTTTCCCAAGAGAAGCGTTTTACTTGATCGCCATCTATGCAAACCTCAAAAATATGACAACCGTCCATCCCTACGTATCTGGTACAACCATATCTTATTCTGCCTTGTAATGAATTGGCAAGCATATCTTGTTCAAGATACTTTCTCATTCCGCTCCATGAACCAAGTATTTTCCCCATAAAGACCACCTTCTCGTAAAATTTGTATATATCCGTCATATACTATGCTACTATTATAACACAAAAACCGCAGAAAATCAATCTGCGGTTTCTGCTTTTTCTGTCGGTGGGTAATGCACTCCAAAAACTGTCCTTTAGAATACCGCTCTATTGCCACAGCGATTTTTTCACACGGTATGGGGTATACTAAGGTGTTTGTAAACTATAATTTACTATTCGAGCATCGTCCAATCGAATTGAACGACGGGGAAGGACGGCTCGTTTATAAGGCGCTCGTAGACCGCGCGGCACTCGGCGGGGGAGTGCACCTCCTCTACGAGGCGCTCAAGGTTCAATCTTCCGTATTTTATAAGTTTTATTATGGCGTTCGCGTCATCTTTCTCAGTCCACCAGCCGTCTGATGAATCGTGAGCGGGGCGGGCGTTGGTGTGCGCGCCTATGAGCGTGATGCCGGGACCGTGGACCTTGCGGTAATAATCTATCGAGAAATCGGAGCTTCTCGTACAGCCGAGCAGGGCAACTCTTCCAAAACGTGCCATACAGTCAAGAGCCATATCAAGCCCCTGTCCCTTGCCCGTAACCTCTATTGCGGCGTTGACACCGCTGCCCGTTACGCGCTTTACGTTTTCTGCGAATTTTTCGTCGAAGGGATCAAAAGCAAAATCGGCTCCGAGGGTGAGCGCAAGCTCTCGTTTGCTCTTAACGGGGTCAACGGCGATTATGGGTGCCGCTCCTGCTACGCGTAAAAGCTCAATGGCAATGAGCCCGAGCACGCCGAGGCCCATTACCATAGCGCTCTCTCCTACCTCAAGGCGGCATTTCCTTATTGCCGCGAGGGGAAACGTAGCAATGTGCACGAGTGCTCCCGCCTCTTCGCTAAGAGCTTCGTCTATGGGATAATAGCAATTTCTTCTTATTCTGCAATACTGCGAGTGGGTCGACCACGAGCAAGCCACCCTTTGCCCGACGGCGACGTCGCTTACGTTTTTCCCGACCTCCGTTACGATGGCGGTAGAGCTGTAACCGCTTCTGCGAGGAAATTTAACGCGCGGGGGGCGTGAGCAGTCAACGGTGTCGCTTCCCGTGAGATTGGCTCTTTCCGTTCCTGCGCTGATCGACGAGCGCAAGAGCTTAACTATTATCGAGTCGTCCGTTACCTTCGGGATAGGTTCTTCCAAGAGCTCGACTGTGTTCGGCGCGGTAAAAGATATGTATTTCATTTCTTCTCTCCCTCCGTTTTTATTTATATCTTAGCACCTTGACACCTGAAAAGCAATATGCTATAATGTGAATAATAGACTCTATTCTGCAAAAAACTTGAATAAAAACGGAGAGTATGAATATGGATAATACACTTTTCTACAAATATTTTCATTTTATCGAGATATCGAGAAAGGTGAATTGGCACACCGATAATTCTCGCGGTATACCCTGCAATTTTATCGGCAGGATGCTCTCGGGAAGAGCTGAGATAGTAAGCGCCGAGGACGGAACGCTTGAGCTTTCCGCGGGGGACGTTTTCTATTTTCCCTTTGGACTCAAGTATCATTCCTATTGGTATGCGGAAGGGGCGGACGTAAGGTTCGAGTCGTATCGCTTTGATTTTTATCCCTCCGATCTCGGAAAGCGCTTTTGCCTTCAGAAGCTTTATCCGAACGCGGAGCAGCTATCCGTCCTTGACCTTCTCTCGGCTGACAAGACCGTGACGCCCCTGTCCGTTGGCAGACTGTTTTCGTTTTTCGGCTCTCTTATGCCGTCGATGAAGACGAATGCCCCCGATCCGCGCGCGAGACTTTTTGAAGAGGCGAGGGAATATATATCTAAAAATCTTGATTTCAAGGTGCCAAAGCTTGCAAGGCATCTCGGAATGAGTGAATCAGGTGTTTACGCATTTTTCCGCAGCTTTGCCACAACACCGATAGAGGTAAAAAATTCTGTGCTCGCCGAGCGTGCTGTCGCCCTTCTTTCCTCAACTGACCTTTCGGTAGAAGAGATATGCGGAAGGCTCGGACTTTCATCTTCTGCGTATTTCAGAAAGGTGATCCGTGATTTTGTCGGCAAATCACCGACAGAGATACGCCGCGAGGTGAGAATCACCGATAAAATATAGAGCGAAAAGGTAAAGAATACAGGCGAAAACGGAATGGATATTGCACATATTCCGTGATAAAATAATGATAAATCGAACAGATTTCTAAAGCGAAAAGGTAAATAATATGAATGTATTTGATTTTACCGTGAGTGATATGCGCTTTTACGAGCAGTATTATTTTAAGAGTGGAAGCGAGGTAAGCTTCATCTCAAAGCCGAGGCTGCATCACGGGATACTTTATTTAAGGTCGTGTGATATCGACGTATATTTACCGTCCGGTGAGATGATTTACGCAAAAAGCGGAGACACGCTTTATCTGCCGAGCGGAAGTAAATACCGTTCTGTTTTTGCAAGAGTCACCGATTCTCCACCGTCACTTCTTTTAAATTTTGATCTTCGGCTCGATTCTCAAAAATATGCGTTCTCCGACAGAGTAACACTCATTACTTCAAAAGACGCGGGGCGCATAGGTGAGATATTTGAGCAGACGAGAGAAAAGCAGGACTCGCCTTTTGGATTGAAGGCGGCACTTTATTCTGTCCTTGAGCTTTGGGATGCTTTTGAGAGTGGAGATATAAAGCGCGATTTTTTGCAAAACACTGTTATTACTCCGGCTCTTTCTCTTTTGGAACAGTCCCCGTATTTGAACGTTCCGATCTCTGTTCTTGCTGAGGAATGTCATATGAGTCAGAGCTTTTTCAGAAAGAAATTTCATGAGATAATGGGCGTCTCGCCAAAGGACTTCTGTCTTGAGAAACGTATCGAAAAGGCGTGCGCGCTTCTTTCATCCGGTGAAGTAAACGTAAGCGAGGTCAGCCTTTTGCTTGAGTTTTCGAGCCCGTCGTATTTCTCGCGTATTTTTAAGCAGAAAACAGGCTTTTCGCCTATAGATTTTATAAAAGGAAAGGGATAGTAATGGAAACAAAGGTCGTAAAAAAAGGTGGCGTAAACCACATAAGCGTAGACGGAAAGATAATCGATACCGTCGCGTTTAAATCATTCAGACCGACTCTTAACAACGTAAATGACTTTTACAAATCCGGAGTCAGAATATTTCACGCGTTTGTATCGGGCCTGAAATCCGGAATCAAAATGCCGTATTCGGCATACGGCGAGGTTTGGTTTGGAGAGGGGGATTACCGCTTTGAAAACTTCGACAGACAAATGGAAATGTTTATTGAGGCTGCTCCCGATGCTTATATTTTTATAAATCTGCATCTTGATGTGCGCGAGTGGTGGCTCAAAGAAAATCCCGGAAATGTCGATTCGTTCACTCATCTTTCTCAAATTGCGGGAAATGAGAAATGGCGCCGCGATACGGAGGATTACATAAGAGCGTTCATTAAATACGCCGAAGAAAAATACGGTGATAGAATCATAGGTTATTGGCTTCTTGGCGGATTTACCACCGAGTGGTTCAGCGCAAAGGACCACGAGGAGTCACATCCCGTAAAGCTTGAAGCATTTCGCAAATATATGGGTGATCCTTCTGTCGAAATCCCTTCCAAAGAGGAGCGCGAAAAGCCAAGCTCGCAGATATTCTTAGATCCGATAAAGGACGCGCTTCTTATAAAATACAGAAGATTTCACGCAGAGCTTATATCGGGACTTGTTCTTGATTTTTGCCGTACGGCAAAAGAGGCGCTCGGTTATAAAAAGATCGTTGGTGTATTCTTTGGATACATTATGGAGCTTGCTTTTAAGAACGGATCGCTCTGGAATTATGGCCATCTCGACCTTGACCGTGTTAACGAGAGCCCGTACGTCGATCTTATCGCAACGCCGTCGTCTTACAAATACCGTCAATACGATGACGGCACGGCTTATATGATACTTTGCGACTCGCTCGCTCTTCACCAAAAGGCGTACTTTGCATCTTTCGATAACCTTACCTTCCTGACACCGACGGCTCTTGAAAATCCGCGCCGTCTTTGCAACGATCCCGAGACAAAGGATGCGATGATCGCACTTCAGACGAATTTTGTCCGTAAAGATCTTCTTAATACTCGCGAGAAAACTATACACGCCATGCGCCGTGAAATGATGCACAGGTTTGCATCGAGGTGCGGTACGTGGTGGTTCGATATGCTTGAGGGGTGGTATTATGACGACGGACTTATGGATGAGATATCAAGTCTGACTGCACATTCGGCTGAAATTCTTAAAAAGGAACGCAACTCGGCAAGCGAGATATGCGTTTTCGTCAGCACGGATCCTCTTTATTACGTCAATAAGCTCTCATTTATAAATGAAGAATGTATATGTCAGCAGCGTCTTGCTCTCAGCCGTATAGGTGCGCCATTTGACCTCGTTTCCATGAGCGACCTTAAAAACGTGGATGCTGATCAGTATAAGCTCTTTATTTTTCTTGACGCTTACAGCCTTACCGAAAAGGAGAGAGATTATATAAACGGCACGCTAAAGAAGAACGGTCGGTCGGTATTACTTATAGGTGCTTGTGATTATATAAACAAGGACGGTGTAAGTCTTGAGAGAACGTCGCGCCTTGTCGAAATGGAGCTCGGACTTCTTGAAAAGGACGAGGCGACTGTCAGAGCGATGAATTCGGTTTATGGATATGAAGAACCGAAGAATCCTACGATCTATATAAAAGATGGCGGAGCGATACCGCTTGGCAGATTTGCCGATTCGAGGAAGTGCGCTCTTGCAAAGAAAGAGGAAAAAGATTACAAAATATTCTACAGTGCTCTCGGACATATTTCGGACAAGGTTCTTCGCGATATCGCAAGAGAGTCGGGCGTACACATCTATGCCGAGGACGGAGTATTCACGTACATAGATAATTGCGTTGCCGGCGTTTATAACACGAGCGCCGAAACGACAACTCTGATACTCAAAGAGGACGGAGAATATAAGGAACTCTTCTCGGGAAAGACGTATAAAACCGAAAACTGCAAGGTGACTCTGCCTACCGGAGATTCTCCTTCACAAATGCTTGTCCTAAAAAAATAACGTTGTCTAATGGACACCCGTGTAATGTTTTTTAAAATAAATGTAAACTAAAGATGACAAAAGCCCCGCTTTCGAGCGGGGCTTTCGCTTGTGAAAATTATTAGTTGTCCTGTTCTTGCTTTCTGTTCTCGTAGCGCGTGAGAAGATATGAAGAGGTAAAGCCGACGGCAAGGAGCACGATCCCTATAATAGCGGGAACGACGGGGCTTTCCGCGCCGCTGCCCCAAGCCGTATAAATTTCGTACATATCGGGGTTTATAAACATAGAGATTATCGAGCCGCACGCCATTCCCGTGATGGCGAAGAATGCGCCCGTCTTCCATTTGCCGATGATTACGGAGAAAAGACGCGAGATGAGCACAAGACCAAGACCGAATCCTATGCAAAGCGACGCGTAAAGACCGAGCACCTCGGGATTTTCAAGTATATAGCTTACCGAAACGCTGTTCAGAATAAGACCGAACTGACCGAATGCCATAAGGATAGCGGTGGCGCTGAGCCCCGGAACGATCTGCGTTAACGATACTACGATTCCAAGCGGGAAATAAGCGATATAGCGCCATACGGGAAAATCGGTGAACGTCGTATCGGACGAGCCGCGCTCAAGCGTCAGATAGATGGAGAGCGCGCCTATGGCAATAGGTATCAAAAGACCGACGGGGAAGAGCACGCCCCTTGCCGCCGTCAGCTTTTCGCCCTTTATTTCGCGCGTTATAGCAGGAAGAGCGCCTATCATAAACCCGACGAAGAGGCAAACTATCTGAAACAGATATTTACCGAAGAGCTTTTGTATCACGATAAATCCCGCCCCAAAGCCGATGACGGCACCGAGCAAGAGGGGAATAAGAAATTTCGCGCAGCGCCTGAAGTCGTTAAAAACGTTTCCGAGCGCGTAGAGCATAGCCGTGTAAAGGCCGAGCATCATTGCGATGGCAGAGCCGCTGACTCCCGGCACTATGACCGCAAGCCCGATGAAGATACCGAGCACGAAGACGAGCAGACGGTTTTTTGACGCTCCGTCGAGTCCGCCTTTGTCGTTATTCAAATTTTCACTCATTTCCGTTACCGCCTTTCTCCTAAAAATACCTCGGAGTTCGTTCCGTAGAATATATCGCTCTTTCCCGAGATCATCTGAAGAAATTCTTCAAAGCGTCCCCAGGTATCGGCAATATCAAATTCATAAGCGTGCCCCCAGATGTAAAACAGCGCGGGCTCGTCGCTTTTCAGCGAAAGAAATTTCTCACCGAGGGTGAAAAGATCGTCAAATTCCCTGTGATGATATACCGTGGGGTTAAAGCGGTAGAGGTTTTCCTGAAGCTCGAAGCTCTTCGTTGAAGTTATCGTGCGGCAGTATCTAACGCCTGTCGTTCGCTTTATTATTTCAGCAACGCGCTCGTTATTGTTAACACCGCCGCCGGGGTAGGCAAAGCCGCGTACCTCGTAGCCCGCAAGCTCGGAGAGGCGAAGCCTGTCCTCCTCCACCTGCCTTGTTATCTCTCGCTCATCCTCGATGGCGGGGAGGAGAGGGTGCGTGAGGGTGTGAGCGGCGACCTCGTGAGCGCCGTAAATGCTTTTTACGTCCTCGGGTCTTACCTTCGTGTGGTTTATTCTTACGCCGTCGCGCACGAGTGAGCCCTCTTTTCCGAGGAGCTCCGAATTTATGTTAAACGTCGCGCGAAGTCCGTATTTTGAAAAAAGCTCCGCAAGCCTTATATCCTGCGTTACACCGTCGTCATAACTGAACGTGACCGCCTTATTTTTACCGAAAAACATAGCAAAAACCTCGCTTTGTCATTAAATTTTTATATTTTACTTTTCCGCGTCAAGTATACCCTTTAGATAACCTATGGCAAAAAGCCTTCCAAGCGCGGTATATCCGGGGGTCGTGTTGTCCTCGCCTGCCATAAGAGGAACGTGATCGACTCTTATCGGCACGTCAACACCGCACTGCTTGGCAAAATCCCAACTTATATCGTGTTCTGAGAGCAGATAATCGGTTAAAATCATTTTTATTCTCGCTTTCGTTACTTTCACATATATTTTACTATTTTATTTAGTAAAAGTCAAGTGCCAATAGCCGAGGTGAAAATCTCGCAAA
The DNA here is from genome assembly GCA_017532425.1 of Clostridia bacterium. Classification (GTDB taxonomy): domain Bacteria; phylum Bacillota; class Clostridia; order Oscillospirales; family CAG-272; genus SIG672. The sequence goes on from JAFXJH010000005.1 coordinate 16,867, forward strand.
TATTCAGAGATAAGAAGAACGCCTATGCCGAGAGATGCGGCATAGGCGAATTTTTATATACAGGGATTCTTTAACGGAAAATCTTCGATAAGGTTTAACGAGTTGTCGTTTACAAGGCGCATAGCGATCTTTATTTCACCTGAGTCTGCCACCTGCTCGGGCGCGTGTGCGTCACAGCCTATCACGGTCTTTGCGCCGAGCTTGCCCGCTATTTTCCAGAATCTCGGATTTGGATAATACCTTCCGCATCTGACGCCGCAAAGGTTTATCTCAATCGGTGTTTCCGTTCGCATAGCCGCGCGTATCAGCCGCTCGTACTCAAACTCGGCAAGCTCCTCATCCTCGCGCCCTTTTGGAACGAAGTTGAAGCAGTCGGGGTGGGCAAAATATGTAAATCTGCCCGTTTCCAACGCCTCGGTGCACTGGTCGACGAAGCGGGTTAGATATTTTCCTTCGGACGTCGGAAGAAACGAGTTTATCATATCGTCGGTCGATTCGTTTCCGACGATGTGTTGACCGAGAATGACGTAGTCGAGTGGAAATTTCCTGTATTCTTCGATAAGACGGTCGAAAAATTTCGGGAAATATTCCGTTTCAAATCCTATCTTTATATCTATTTCTTCTTTGTATTTTTTGCGCAAGTATAGGAGCGTGTTAAAATAATCGGGCATTTCCGAGATGCTCATCTTTGCAGGTGATACGTAATCTCCGTCATAAAAATACGGTGTATGATCTGAAAACCCGATCGTCTTAAGTCCGCGCTCGATGGCGCGGAGCACGTACTCCTCTTCTGTCCCCGTCGCGTGATGACATCTTGCCGTGTGAATGTGATAATTTGAGAGCATTGTTATTTTACTGTTTAATCAAGTTTTACGGTTGCAGTGCCGTCTTCGCCGTAAACGATTCTGTCACCCGAGGACGCAAGGCTGTCCTGGTAGCTTAAAAATTCTTCTTTTGAAGAGAAGAGCGGCTTAAAATCGGCGAGTATTTTCTTCGCGCGTTCAGCCTCGTTTTCAAGCAATATGCGGAGCATAGCGAGTTGCCATTTCGCGTTTGTGACGCAAGCTGCCTCGGGGTCGCATATCTCGAAGTCATTTCCGTGCGCGGTACCGCGAGCGCCACCGCAATAAGGGTGAACTGTAGGCATAATGCAGGAAAGGTCGCCCATATCGGTGCTACCGCTCGAGTAGCTTTTGCTTGTATTAAGGTCCTCTCCAAGAACTATCTTTGCAGCGTCGCGGGCAACGTCTATCATTTCTTTGTCGTTTACGTTGGGGGCATAACCGGGTGTGTCTATTATTTCAACGTTTGCGCCGAGTGAGAGCGCAGCACCGATTAAGGCTCTGTTTACCTTTTTGTTTTCTCTTACTATAGCTTTGTAGTTTTTACCTCTGACGTAGCTTTCGAGCACTGCGCATTCGGGAATCGCGTTTACCATAGCACCTCCGCTTGTTATTATAGGATGCACGCGTATGGTTTCGTGGTCCTTGAAGGTCTCGCGAATAGCGTTGAGCGCGTTTATTCCGCAGTTTGCAGCATAAAGTGCGTTAATTCCATCCCAAGGAGAGCCGCCGGCGTGTGATGCTTTGCCTTTATAAATAATTCTTTTTGCAATGCATCCGACAGATCCTCCGGGGCAACTATACGAATATGACGTGTGAACCATAAACGCAATATCCACACCGTCAAAATATCCGCGATGGAGAAATTCGCTCTTGCCGCCGAAGTATTTTATCTTTCCCTCGTTTTTGAGCTTCGTTCTGTATTCTATCTCAAGAAGCTCTTCCGCGGGTACGGCGCAAAGCATTATTTTTCCGGAAAGTCCGTCAAGCATACCGTCTTCCTTCAATGCCGCCGCAATACCGAGCATCGTGGCGCACTGTGCGTTGTGTCCGCAGGAATGAACGGCGCCGGTTTCGGGATCTGCGTCCTTGTGCTCCGGGCAGATTACGGAATCAAGCTCGCAAAGCACGAGCACCTCGGGTCCCTCTTTTCCCGTGTCGATAACCGTGTAAAATCCCGTTATCCCGTCGGCATAGGTAAGAGAGTAGCCGAGTTCTTCGAATTTTTCCGCCATATACTTCGACGTTTTAAATTCTTTGTATCCCGTTTCGGGGGTTTTCCAGATGTGGCGCTCCGCTTCAAGAATCAGTCCCCTATGCTTTTCAACAGCTTCAAAAATTTTGTTCATAATTATGCATCCTTTTCTTTTTATTGCTTTTGTTAGATTTGATTTTATACGTAAATGGGGGTACCCGTGTTAAATTCTTTAACGTATCAGGTGTTCTTCGAGTATTTTTTCTTAAGCTTTTCTATATCTTCACGGTCGACCCATTCCTCGGAAAAACCGCAGGTGCAGCAAAGGTATCTGTTGACCTTTGCGTATTTGAACGTGCTTGCGGGGATGTTGTTTCCCGCGCCGTAAGCGCCGACACTTCCTTCTATCAAAAGAATATCCGTGCTTTGGCATTTTGGGCAGATCTTGGTTGTTTTCATGTCTTTATTCCTTTATATTTTTTCTGTTTATGAGAAGATAAGCGTTCATATCACGCTTTTTGAGCGTGAGCTTACCGTCTTCTGTCATAAAGCTTTCTTCCGTGATCTTATCAGTATATTCTCCGTCCTCGGGAACGTTTATTACAGCATCGCCGTTAGTCGCGTTGTAAACACCTATGGCGTTCTTGTTGACGTATGTATACACCTTTGCCGTGTCGGAATACACGAAGATACCTGCGTCCTTTGCAATATCGCGGAGCAAGGCTGAATGTACGTATGGCACGGCGGCGTAATAGGAATTGCCGCGCCTTGCCGCGCCCAAGGTACCGTCCTCAAAATATGCAAGCGGAATTACGTCCTTGTCATCTATATTAAAGTACGGAGCCTCGCGCATAAGCTTTTCTTCGGGAAGCGGTTCGCCTTTATAAATAAGATTGCCGTGAAATGTGTGTGACTCGGTGACGTTCATACCGACAGCTTCGGAAATAAGCTTTACACTGTTTTTGCCGTCCTTTGCGTAATTCGGAGCATATAAGAACAGCACCTTGACACCCGCTTTTCTTAATTCTTCGATCTTATTCATTCTTTTTGTCGGAATATCGTAAGAGTTCTCAATGATTATAAATCGGTATTGGTCATTAGGAAGAGTGTCTATATCAGAGATGGAATAAACGTCGTATGGCGCACCGATCTCGGCAAGGCTTCTGTTAAAGCCTGCAAGGCATATCTTTTGCACGGTCGAACTCTTTCTTACGCGGTAAAGAGAGCTACCCTCGGCAAAGACGGCTATTTTTGCGATGCTTGATTTGTCAAGATATGAAAGATTTGCGTGAATGTTTATCATTTTTTCGATAGCGCCCATCATTTCCGCCGAGCGGAACCAGCCGTCGAACATATCGAACCACCACATTGCCGTACCCTTGCCGAAGCAGAGCACGTAGTCGCGCCACATAAGGTTCAAGCTTTCGGTGCTGCTTTTGCACTTGCTGTTCGCACCGGGGATCTGTACCATATGTCCGTTGCCGCTCTTGTCCTCGCACGGCTCGTGGACCATCCGCGGTGCCACGTGAGTTATGTGATCGAATTCAAGGAAATAGAGCTTGCCGTATTTGTCGAGCGTCCTTTGCGTAACCATAAACGCACTCGGGTCATCTATCTTTCTGTAATGATAAGACGAGGGGCTTGATATCATATCTATGTCGGGCGAGAGAAATACACGCTCATAGTCTGCAACACCTTGATTAAGAAGACCGCGTTCAAGCTCAAGAAGATAACCGTAATAAAGCCCGAGAAGTTTTTTATGCTTTATAACGCTTTGCGCCTCTTTTGCAAAATGCAAAATCGTGTCGGAGATCAACTCCGAGTGAAAACGCCTTGCCTCGCATACATCCGCCTCCTCAGGCGTGAGAAAAACGTCGCCTGCAAGCTCAAAACGCTCTTTTGTCGGAAGATGAGCATCCGCGCGACCGCACCATTTCCTGAAAGCCGCCTCTTTTATCGGATGCGGCTCTTCGTTATCGTGGCGCGAGAACCATTCCGTAGTCATACCTCCGAGAAGGAAGTAACCGTAAATCCTGTCACCATATTTTTCTTCGCAGTGGTTTATGACAGCCTTTAAGTAATCGGCTGCCGCCCGTCTCCAGTGCTCGTCAGACGCGGTTTGAGAAAGGTGGGTGAATGTATTCGGCACACCGTATTTTTCTATGTACCACTGCCGCGTGTCAAGCTGAAACATCGGCGCAAAATAGCCGCCCGGAGCGTTTTCAATGAACATATCCATTTGACGGTCAACGCTCGAAAAGTCATATTCTCCGTCGCCTATCCAAGACTCGCCAAAGCGTGAGTAGGGCACGCCGAGAGCACAGATGACACCGCTTGAAAGAACACTGAAAAGCCTGACTCCCGCTTCGTAAAATTCCGAGATGTTTGTTGGATTCGGTCTGAATGATTTGAATGAAAGCGGTGGGTAATATTTTCCGTCTATTTCTACACCGAGCACTCCGTTTTTTCGTTTTATTGAAACTTGCATTTTATCTATCCTTGTGTGTTAAATTCTAATGTATGAAAGCTTTAAAGCGCGAAATTTCGCTAACCGTGCTCTAAAATCCTATGCGCTCGCTCGCGAAGAGGTAGAAGAGCATACAGGATGAGTACCATTCCGACGATCTTGTGGGAATACCCGTTACGGGGTCAAGCTCCTGACCGAGCTTCACTTTGTCATAGTGCTCCGTCCACGCACAGACCCACGCGCGGCAAAGCCTGTCGAAGTCGGAAGAAAAGCCGTATCGGTCCATCCACATCGTTGCTCTTAAAGCTATAAGACCCTGAGAATAATAACCCCAACAGTTGAAATCCTTGTGCCCTATAACGGACGGGTCGGATATAGCCATAGAGGGGAAGGGGTAGGGCGTGTTAAATTCTTCGGGATTTGATATGTGCTTTTCGTATATCTTGCGTATAAGCTCGGCATCGTCCTTTTCGTCAAGCACGCCTTCCATAAAGAGGTGAAAAACGGTGCTTGAAAGATACTTCATCTGCCTTCCGTTTTTGTCAACGTCATAAAAGAAAGCGTCCTCTTCACTGTAGCAGTATTCAAAGAGCTTTTTCTTAACACGGGTGGCGTCTTCGGCAAATTTTTTTGCCTCCGCGGAAAGTCCGAGCACCCTTGCCATTTTTGAAAGTGCTGTCAGCGTCGCGTAATAATTGCAGTTCATATCAACGGCGATAACGGGCGCTGTGGGGTCGTCCTTCGGCAAGACTGCGGCGTTTTGCAAAGTGCCGTCTATTCTGTACCTTCCCTGACAGGAAAGTCCTTCAAGCCTTCCCGAGTTATCGTGCCCCGTGTCAAATCCGACGAACATCTCGACAAGTCCCGTGCCGAGGGTCATTCTGTTGCTTCTGAGCCACGTCACCCACTTTTGAGAGGCGTCAAAGGCGCGGCGCAGAAAGCCTTTGTCACCGCTCATTTCGTATATCATAAAGCATAGCTTTGCGAATGAAACGCACTCTTGAATATGAGAGTAGCCAACGAGCTCTCCATCGCGCTTGTTGCCGTCAAGGACGCAAAAAGGGAGCTGACCGTCGTCTTTTTGAAGTGAAATGAAAAGCTCTGCGGTATTCACGGCAAGCGGCAGCTTCTCTCTGTCACGCATAGCGTAAAAAACGGAGTCGTAAACGTGCTCAAGCCATATTCCGGGATATTGCTCGGAGATGAGAAACAGAGGCTTTTCCATCCCCTTGAAGCGTCCGATATGCACGGTGTCAAGACGGTGCTTTATTTCTTTGCAAATATCGTTAACTGTCATTTTTAATATCCTATGCTATCCGCAGAATATTTTTCGGGTTCAAAATTCTCGATCTTGATTTCCGAGGCTGCGATGCCAAGCTCTCGACAAATAACAGAAAGGACTGCTCCGCCCATCAGCTCGCAACCTGCATCGGTGTTGAAATGCGTTGCGTCGGAACGGTGCTTATCGGTGGCGGACAGCGACACCTTGTAAAGATCGTTTATGACCGTATCGGTGTTTTTGAGCGCTTCCTTTGCAACGCGGTTGTATTCTTCGATAATGCCGTTATGACGGCGAAAATTCTCGTTGTAAAGTGATTCCACAACGGACGTTGAAGTTGCGAAAACGACCTTCGCGCGAGGAAAAAGCTTTCTTATACGCTTATCTATTCTTGCGACAGCCTCGCCGTAATACGAGAGGGACGTCAATGGCTCGTCGTCAAACAACTCAAGACAGTCCCAAAGCCCTGCGTTCCAATGCACGAGGTCTATGTCCTCGCCCCATTCGCCCTTTTTCTTCCATTCGTGCAAAAAACGCAGAACGTGTTCTGCGAAGCGACAGTTTTCGTTAGGATAATAAACGTCTGCCGCCCCGACAAGTGCATCTTTTACGTATTTACAGTATCCCATTCTTATGGAGTCGCCGATCAGTATAACTTTTTTCATTTCCATTCCTCTTGTTTATAAAATTATAAAAGACTTAAATATTTTTCCGCATACCTTTCACCTAGTATGCGCAAAGAGGCAGAATTAAAGTGCAACCCATCGGGCTTGAGAGGAAGCTCTGCCGCACGGACAATACCGCAAAAAGGATCTGCATCTGCCACCCCGTGTAAAACTTTATTCAATTTTGGCGCTCGATCATATATTCCCCATGTGTGATCGGTATTCTCTGATATTTCACCGATTATAACGGGTAAATTCTCATCTCCAAGGGCGCGCCTTAATTCCTTTAAGAAGGTCACGAATTTTTTCTCGTATTCATTTACGTCACTGTCATTATGACAGTCACTCTCACCTTGATGCCAAATAACTCCCGCAAGTGCCGATGTGCGCTTCGCGAGCGACGCCATCATAACCGCGTGGTCAAAAAGCACCGTTCCCGGCATCCACTCGTCGAGTTTTGTGCCGCCGTCAGCACAAGGAATCAGTCCCACTTTGGTGTCAAGCTTCTTCTGAATATTGTCAGCGAAGGATGCACCGAGCGAGATTCCCGAGTGAAATTTTCCTTTGAATATTGAACGGTCGGGGTTGATCGGCTCGCTCATTGTCTGCCATCTTCCCATACGAAGCATAAAGCACTCTTTGTTCTCTATCTCCTCGACCTCTCCAAACTCGCCTCTGCCTGCCATATTGGACTGACCTATCATAAGGAAGGATATCAAGCCTTCTTCGTTTATCTTTTCGCCGTCTTTTATCATTTTTATTTCTCCTGACCATAACCGAAACGCCGTCGGGAATCGCCGTCACAGTCGGACGTTCATTTCCGAGAATATCCTTCGCAAGCGCGAGTGCCTCGGCTATTGAATGCGCGGGTATCATATGCATATCCCTGACCATTTTTTCGGGAGCTTCGGATACGAGTATGACCTTAGCGCGCTTAAGTATTCTGATAAGGATCTGAGTCATCCATTGGTCGGGAAGAGTTTCTCCTCTGCCGCGTGAGAGTATTTCTTTTTCGGTCGCCGCCGTGTCAAGGGTCATCTGACGGTAAAATTCCTCGCCGCCGTGACCGTCCGCGCAGCTTGAGAGCATTATGATGACGCCGCCCTCATTGACGGATGCCTCCGCCGCCGTCATACCCTTTACGGATTGGTAAATGTTCTGGTCGAGCGGATAACCGCCGTTGGTTGAAATGACAACGTCAGCCCACTTGGGCTCTGCTCCGCAAAGCCCCAAGAGAAAGTCGCATCCCGCCGCGTGTGCTGCTTCGACCTCGCCCGCAACGGCAAATATAGCCTGCTTTTTCTCGTCTATCACCACGTTTACCACGTAAGCGAGTCCCGCGCACTTTGCCGCGAAGAGCATATCCTCGTGAATGGGGTTGCCCGCAATTATGCCCGTCCTTGCTCTCGGATGAGCGATAAACTCAGCGCAGTGATTGGCAAGCACGGTTTCCTTTGCCGCAATACCGGGGAGCACGCTCTTTCTTCCGCCCGAGAAGCCCGCAAAGAAATGCGGCTCTATAAAGCCTTCCGCAACGAGCAGATCAGCCTCCGTCGCGACACGGTTGATGAGAAGCGCGCCGCCAGAGGGCAGGGTGCCTATCTTCACCATATTTTCGGAATCGGTCGAGACGTGGACCACTATCTTTTCCTCATTTACGATTTTTTCACCGAACTTCGCGACGAGCTCGTCACGCGTCGTATATCTGTGGCATCCCGTAGCTATAAGAATAGTAACGTCTGCATCGGGATTTCCCGCTCTTATCTCTTCAAGCATAGGCGGTATGATGACCTTGGAGGGCACGGGACGGGTGTGGTCGCTCGCTATTATAACGATTTTTTTCTTGCCTTTTGCCATTTCCGAGAGCTTTTTGCCGCCATACGGCTGTTTCATAGCCTCCCTGACGAGCTCCTCGCCGCTCTTGGTCGCTTCGTAGCCGTGAAGTGACGAGGTGAGCGTGCCGAGAAAATTCTCGCCCGAAAAATCGTATTCCATAAAGTCTTTGCCGTAAGGAAATTTTACAGTGCTCATATTCTTGAATCTCCTTTTTATTCGTCCGCTATCTCAAGTCCGCAGGCTCTGCACGCGTCTTCCGCGCTTTTGTTTATTTTTAACGTCCTGAATGCGATAAAAACGGTGGCGGCGGCTATCAGCATCGCGCTAAAGAACAAGCCGTTTCCGTCCGTGAATATCATAATCGCACAACAGGTGAAAAGCACCGCGAGAAAAAGCGCTGAAAGCGTCAGAAATTTCTTTTTTCTCTTACCGACCCTTTCGAAAATCGCATTCTTATCATATTTCATAATCATCTCTCTATAACGCCGAGCGTTTCATAGAATTTAACACCACCAAGATGCGCTTTCTTGACCTTTTCTCCAAGGGACGACGTAGGGGTCGCGTATTTGAGCGTAAGTGAGGTCGTGTCCCAGCGGAAAAGATATTTAAGAATTGCATCGGACTGTTCGTTTTCCACCTTGTCGAACATATCGCCAAAGCGCACGATACCGCTGTTTTCGGGTAGATAATTTTTCAGCGTGTCGTCAAGCAGCCACGAATGGCAGGTGAAGCATTTGTAATCATACTCGGGGAAATAGGTTTTAAAGAACTCTCTTGCCGCATTCACGGACTCTTCGCAAGCCGCAAGGTCAAGCTTTTCCCCCTCGGGAATGTGCACTTCTATAACAGGGTCGCCGCACATTACGCCGTATTTCGGAATATCGTGCTCGGCATCTGCCATACAGAATTGAAGTCTGCCGAGTCTAAAGAGCTTCATTCCGAGGTGGCGCGCAAGCCAACTCAATTCACCGAGGTAAAGACCGCCCTTGATGTAGCTCCAGGTCGCGCACCAAACGGGAATGTCTGAGAGTGTGTCGAGCAGGATCTTCTCGGGAATGCCCTTAGCCTTGTACTTTTCTTCAAGCCCCTCGCAAAGGAAGAGGTAGGAAAGAAAGTTTCTCTTGCCGTTTTCCGAGGTCTTGTCGTACGTTTCTATATTTATGGCGTCGGAGATATTTATTTCTTCGAGCGCGCGCTTAAATTCCGCGTTGTAAATTGATGGAATACCGAGCTTGTTATACCATTTTTCTATTATAGTCTTGACCTCGGGATTGACTGCCGTCCATATATGCGAGTTGTCGGGCACGGGTGCCTCTATCGTGGCGCCCTCTCCGCCTTTGCCGAGAAAGCGCATAAGATTTTTTGAATAGAGCTTTTCGCGGTATTCAAGGCTGATGCCGAGGTCGTCAAGTATCTCGCCGTCTATTTTCAGCCAATTCGACGCCCATTCGGGGCGCCAGGCGTCAGCTCTTGAATCAGTACCGAACATTATATTGTCGCCCATATTGTAGCCGACGGTGTAGAGCTTTGTCAAGAGCTCGCGACGGTATATTTCGGGTGTACCGGGGGTGATGTCGAAGAACATCTCCACGCGCTTTCCCTTCGTGAGAGCGTTCAGGAATTTGCCGTAAAGTGCTATACACTCGTCTATCCAAGGCCAAGAGCAGTGACCCATAGAAAACCTTATGCCTTCAATGTCAAGAAGTGCTTCAAAGTTTAACGGACGGTTGTAATTGGAAGACACCTTTCCGTCCCAAAGTATACCCGTGTGAAAAATTACGGGCACGCCGAGCTTCGCTATCTCGCGAAGCACCGCCATAGGACGCTCCTCGTATATGTAATAATTGGTGCAAGACATCTTGAAGGCAACGACGCCGTCCTTTACCGCTCTTCTCACGTTTTCGATTATATTCTCCTCGTAAGGGTGTATCCACATAACGGGGAAAATGCGGTCCTCGTACCCCCGAGTCCAGCTGCGCACCTCGGCAATTCTTTCCTCGTAGGTCGAGCCGCCGCCGAGATACCCCGAGGATATTTGCTGTTCCTTAGGAGGCGCAGAGAAGACGCAGCCGCCAAAAACGCCTGCCTCTCTCCAAGCGGAAATGAGTGCCTCGGGATCTTGGGGCGTATTTTTACCGTGAATGTGCATATCGAATATTTTCATTATCAAAATTCCTTAAACGATACTTTTATTTATTATACACCTCGAGAACACCGAAGTATTTATCCGAAAGTCGGACGCTTTTATCATTTTTTCCGCTTTTAAATATCAATTTTTTCGGCAACGGTGCAGTATCCCATATCAGGACCGTGAGCGTAAAGGTGCGAGGTGTCCGAATAGGTGAGGCATTTTGGTGCAGTTATTCCGTTTTCGTAGTTCTTGAATTCAATTACGGTCACACCCGTGTGAGTGTATCCGAAGCCCGCCCACATAAGATTAAGCGGAATACGAAGAAGCACCGATATCCACGCTCTTGCGAATGCGGCGTGGCAGAAAAGGGCTACCTTTTCTTCGTTTCTTCTTAAAATGCGGTAAACGCCGTCCTCGTATTTATACCCGAGCTTTTCCAAAAAGCGGTTGCCGTTTTCTTCGATGAAGCCGACGGCTTCTTTCATACGGCTCTCGGCGATCCCGTGACTCTCGTATGCGTGAGCGTAATCGAGAAACGCGCCGCCGTCCTCTCTGAAAACGGAGTTCTGAAGGCGGGATATGGATTTTATCTCTCCGTCGGGGTACGGTGTTTTTATCTCTCCCTCTATCTCTTTTGCCCAATCCTCTATCTCGCAGTTAAGACCGAGAAGCCTGCAAGCGGGCTCGGCTGTCATTTTAGCCCTGCCCATAGGAGATGAAAAGATTCTGTTTATTCCCGAGTCGAATATTCTTTTTCCGACAGCCTCTGCTTGCTTCACGCCTCTTTCGGTCAGAGTATCCGTCGTGTAATCGGGGTCGCCGTGGCGAATTATGTAAAGTAACATTTACATTTTCCTTTCAAAAAGTAAATCCGGGATTTATCCGAAGACCTCCGCAGCCGCGACGATCTTCAACTTTTCTTCGTCTATCTTATCTCTGCCGTAAGCGTCAAAGAATCTTTCACGGTATTTGTCCGTTCCGAGATTGAAGCCGAGCGTCCACGCACCCCAGAAAAGGTCAACGTGCCTGTCGCCAAAGCCCCCGTTCCCAAGGTCGATAAATCCCGAAAAACGCCAGGAGTCAAGAATGATGTTTGGAAGGCAATAGTCGCCGTGCAGGAGCACCTCGTTTTTTAAAAGATGCTTTCCCTCGCAAAGGACGCCCCACGCTTCCTCCGCGCTCTTATATCCAAACGAGTCGGGGAAAGCGGATTTGTCGTAATTTCCGCTTAAATAATTCTTTTCTGCGCGTACGAGATAAAGCTCCGTGTGATACGGCAAAGGACAGTCTGAAAAATCCGTTTCGTGAAGCTCTCTTAAGAGCGTGCCGACGGTGTCGGCAAGTCTTTTGGGCTCTGAAAGGTACGTGGCGTGCGTGCAGTCCTCGCCCGGGACGCGGGAGGTGAGCAGCCAATCAATGCCGCCGTCGCACATTCGGTAGAAGAGCACCTCGGGAGCAAGTCCCTTCTTGTGGAAATAATCGGTCAAGGCGGCTTCGGTCTCAAGAGCGCAGTGCGTGCCCTTCTTCAAGTAATATCCGCCGTCCTTGTCTATGAAATATACCCGAGCCTCGGGGGAGCAGGACGAGTCGTAAACGTCCGCACCCGAGATGAGCTTTTCAAGCTCATACGGCATAGGGTAGGGGATCTTTTCTATCAAAGTTCTTTTCATTTGCCGGCTTCCTCCACGAGATCTTTCTTTATGGCTTCGTGTAAGTCGTGGCGCATACGCTTGACTTCATCGTAATTTTCTTTTCCGTATTTTTGGACGGTGCTTGCCGTCGCATCCGAGAGAATGATAGTGTAAAATTTGCTTTTCGGGTCAAGAAACACGGACGTGCCCGTATGACCGCAGTGCCCTATGCTCCCATAGGGGAAAAGTTTGCCTGTTTGTGCGTAACGCTCATCGACAACGAGGAACCCAAGACCGCGGGAGTCATCCATATTCGGCGTGTGATTTTGCCAAGCGAGGCTTAGTATATCTTCGGAGAATAGTGGAGAGGGACGCCCAAGAAGAGCTTTTACGTATTTTGTTAAGTCATCGACGTTCGAAAACAGCCCCGCGTTTCCCGCAACGCCGCCGAGAAAACGGCAGTTGTAATCGTTGACTAGTCCGCACTCGTTCGCCCCAATGTTCGCGTTAACTATGTCCTTCGTCCTGTCGGGTAAAAATACGCTCGCTTCCATACCGAGCGGTGCCGAAACACGCTCGTAAAATGCCTCGTCAAGCCTCTTTCCGAATACCTCTTCAAGTATTCTTCCAAGCAGGATAAACCCGGGACAACTGTACAAGACGTTTGACCCTATCGGAATATCGGACGGAATACTCAAAATGTAATCTTGGATTTTTGAATACTCGCCGCCTTTTAGCATCGATTTGTGTCCAATACCCATAGTGTGAGTCAGAAGATGCCAAACGCTCAGCTCATTTTTATCATCGGGAACGCTGAAAAATCGGCTCACCTTGTCCGAAGGAGATATTTTACCTTCTTGCATGGCGATAAGTGAGAGGGAAGTAGTAACTACTATTTTAGTCACCGACGCCATATCGAAAAGCGTCCTGCTCGTTAAGGTCCTCGCCTCGCGTGAGCGGAAAAGCTCAAAAAGAACGTCGTCACTGCGTCCGACTCTGATTATTATATTTCCGACCGTCTCAGAAGCAAAAAGCTCCCCGACGCATTTCTCCGTATTTTTCACATTTATTACCTCTTATACGTATAAACTGCGAATGCACGTACAGACTACTCATCAACCGCAAGCGGTCCCCCTTCCCTGACAAGGGAAGGCTTGGAGATGTCAAACTTAGTTGTCGAGCCGTCGCGTCAGACAAACGACACTCTCTTAAGGTAAGGAGTCTACCAATGTGATTGATATATTGAATTTGCACCCTGCTTTTTGTTTTAAAATGACATGATAAGAATCTAAGCACTGGGTCCGACAACGAAAATAACATATAACCAAAACGCAAAAACAACTAATGAAACAACGATATTTACTGTGCCAATCAGAATCGGTAATCCTGTATTTTTTTCGTCGTGTTTTCGTAATTTGACAGCCTTTTTAATTCCTAATATTGAAGATATACTGCACGGGACGGGAACTAATAAGGAACCAAATATAGAAATGGATAAAAGAGTTGTGTACACAATACCGCGATTGGTTGGAATTTCTAAAGCACCAGCAATAACAAAACCAAACCCAAGACAAATTTCAACAATTAACGGAATTCCCACATACAATAACACATCTGACTTTTTGTTCATTGATTTATTCCTTCCATATATTTAAATTTGTCGGTAAGTTCGCCTTTGTTTGCAAATTAGATATGCGAATATAATCGTCGGTCTTTTCCCTACTTAGACAAACGACACTCAAGGTGTGGGTCAAGAGTACCAAAGGTATAAAATCGGTCAAAAATAGGGGTTGTAAGTACAAAAAGTCCTCAAATCACGACAAATCGTAAGTAGTATATCCACTATCTGCAATCAATTTTTGTAAAGTTCTGAATCGCCTTGCCCTTCCACCGGTTAAGAATCGCGTTCCTCTTTTGAAAGCGAAAAGACTTCTGAACACAAACTTAATCGAAACGCTTGATGAATAAAATTTAAAATACCATTTTGTAATATCTCGTTTGGCTACGCAAGATGCAGTTGGACCATTCATTGCGCAATTCTCGTAACTAATGAAATGATTTCTACCTAATTCGTCGAAATAAGTAATACCTTCATTAGTGATGCGAACAATGCTTGTATCATTTATTTCAAACTCGGTTAACCCTTTTTGCTGTTCATGAACAAACTCCAAAGCATAAAAATATATATCTTGATCTTCCCACTCGCCTGCTTCTCTTTTTCCATTTAGATATGTATAGTACCCCCATCGGCTTGGCTCAATCTCAAGTGTATCGGAATTGTAATGAATAATGATTTTATTGTTTTCGAAACCAATATTTATAACAGCATCGCTTAAATCATCGTATAATTCTTTGATACTTTTGTAATTTCGATGATATACTTTATACAGTTTTTCGTTGTCATTCATTGCCTTACTCACCTCGATATGTTATACCAAACTGCTGTAAATTGTATTTTCGAGCATTGCTCAAAAGTAACATTTGTCCTTAACCGTTTTCCTTTGCTCTGCCGATATTGTTCGGAATCGGCAGAGCAAAGCGAAAGATGCGTATGGATGTGTAGATCGTGGTCGATTTTGTAAGTCTTGAAGCCTCCGATTGTCCGCCAAAGCAGTGGGGCAGGGGACGGCGAGCTGTTTGCGGTATTTACAGAGCGATCTCGACAAACAGGAAACTGCTCATCGGCAAAAATTCGGGGAGCGATACTTCTTTCTCGATGCCATCCTCGGAGGTAATCAGACATTTTGTAACCGTGCCCGGAATATCAAAGGAAACAGGAACTGACTCCTTTGAGGTGTTCGCGATTAGCATTGCCGCGCGATTCTCGTTCGTTGCCGCAACGGCATAGACGGGATCCTCATCATAGATGATTTCGCACTGGGTGCCAAGGCGGTAAAGCTCGTTGTATTCCTTGAAGGCGTGGTATGCGTGAGTTGGATCTCCTTTGAAGGGCTCAAAAAGACCTGCATAGGTGGTGATATTCAGGCGCGCATCATAGAACATCGCACCATCAAGTGGCATATTCTGTAATGCTGCAAGCATGCCTGCGCAAAGAGCCGCGTGGTGAGGTGTTCTGCCGATTTTGACCTCTGTGTTCCACTCATTGCAGAAGGTCTGAGTTTCGGTATACCCAGCTTCGTCTAAGCGACGGCGTGCATAAGCAGCATATTGCTGATTGTTTTTGATACCATCGTAGCTATGCCAGGAGAAGAAATCAAGCGGACAGTTGTTCTTCTTGATATAGTCAAAGAAGCCGTCGAGAAACTCAATGAAGTATTCCATACGAGGCGAGGACTTGGCAGAGGACACGAAGGAGTCTGCGATTGCGTAGAATCCGCAACTGCCATAGCCGCCTATCATGAGGTGAGGGAAGCATTTTTTCAGGTGCTTGGAGGCAACGTTGTAAAGCTCGTAGTACTGCTCCTTGGTGCCGCGCCAACACTGATTTTCGTACATATCCTCGTAGTTGTCGGGCTCGTTCCATATCTCCCAATATCGGATGTTGTAGTGGAATCCGTTAGCCCAGCCTTCCGTGTAGTGGCGGATGATGTGCTCGCAGATAACAGCCCACTTGTGATTGTCTGCAGGGGGATAAATGTTATAGGCCTTGATCTTCGCATAGTTTTCGATCGTAACACCAAGGCGGAAGAAGGGCTCAACGCCGTTTTCGACAAGCGCCGCGATCAGTAGGTCGGTAAAAACGAAGTCGTAGTTTGCAGGATCTGTTGCATCCTTGTCAAAATCACGGAAAATGTTAGGAATATCGACATAGCGGTTCACACCGTATGCGCCGCCCACATCGTGAAGACGTGAGAAGGGGATTCCTGCATCCTTTAAGTGCTTGAAAAGGTGAAAATCCACGCCTGAAAAAGGGCCCTGACCAACGCCATGCATAGGTTTCATCTTTCCAATGG
>JAFXJH010000030.1 GCA_017532425.1 Clostridia bacterium
CGGTCTTCCCGACAAAGCTATTCTGAAAGCCTCGCGTATCGTATCCGCAAGCTCTTCAACCGAGCCTACGCAGTAGTTATGTTTTGTTATCGGCATGGTCACACCGGTAATATCTATCTCCTGAAAGCTATCCGTACCTATCTGCGAGGTGGGTACGTTTCCCGTAATAGCAACAAGAGGCACAGAGTCAAGCTGTGCGGTCGCAATTCCGGTAACGAGATTTGTCGCACCCGGGCCCGAGGTCGCAATTACAACGCCGACCTTTCCCGTGGCGCGTGCGTATCCGTCTGCCGCGTGTGAAGCACCCTGCTCGTGAGCAGTAAGCACGTGATGTATCTCATCCGAATATTTATAGAGCGAATCGTAAACGTTTATTATCTGACCGCCCGGATATCCGAAAACGGTGTCGCATCCCTGCTCTATCAGAGTCCTGACAATTATATCTGCTCCTGATAAAATCATAAGTATACCTTTCTCGGGCAAAGCTCTGCAAAAAGTGCCCGTAATTCATCAAAAAAGTTCTTTCTTAAAAATATATTATATCACTCGTTAAAACCGTTGTCAAGAGTTTTTTATCCCAAACCCTTTTCCACTTTGGCGCGGCAAAGCATCTATTTTTAACAAAGACCGGGAAGCTTTTCCATCACCCTGATACCGAAGCTCTCTGCGTAACCCTTTGCCGCCTTATGCTTTGATCTGTCCGAAAGATAATCGGGCGAATGTGCATCGCAGCCTATTATCATTTTCGTACCGACTTCCGCGACGATCCTCATAAATTCATCGCACGGATAATTTCTTTTGGCAACGTAACCGAGCATATTAAGCTCCACGGGAAGATCGTTTTCCTTCATAAACTCGCAAAGGCGGGTAAATTCTCTCACAAAGCATTCATCCTTTTCGGCAACCTTCGGCATATCGGGATGCGCGAGATACTTATATCTTCCGCTCTTCATACCTTCTATAACCACGTCAACGTAATTTGTAAGAGCCGCGTTATCTATCGGGCGTGCGTTATAGTGCACACACCTATCCTCGGGCTTACTGAAATGCTCGCCCATTATCATATAATCAAGCGGATAGTCGCTGAGCAGCTTATCCTGCGCCTCGACAAGCTCGGGAATATATTCGGACTCAAATCCGATATATATTTTAATATCATTTTTATATTCCTCGCGGAGCGAAACAAGAGAAGAAAAATATCCGTCTATTTCGGAGAGCTTCATTCTCATTCCCGAAACGAAGCCGTTTTCATAAACAAACGGTGCGTGATCTGCAAATCCGAGTATCTTGATCCCGCCCTTTATTGCCTCTTCTACGTATTCTCTGTCCTCACCGGCTGCGTGTCCGCATCTTTTTGTATGTGTATGGTAATTCGCAATCATTTTAACTTAAATGTCCCTTCTCGGCTGAATTCTGATCTTTTCACAAACCAACCCATATTATTATAACACCCTTGCTCCCCCGTGTCAACATTCTCTCTCGCAAAATGTCTCTTTTTGACCCATTTTGCACGACATTCCATTTTCCAAAGAGCCTTTTTCACACTATATTTCACTATTTTATTCTGTCCTGTACAAAACCTCTTGACAAATCAACAAGTTTGTGCTACAATACAGTTCAGCACACAGTGTGCTGAATTTATCGTTTGCTTTCAAGTAAAGGGGAGATAGTCTTGGAAAGTGCCAAAAGTGAGCTTATAACGGATGCTATGTCCGAAAAAATAATAGAAACTGCCGAGAAAATAGCGACCACCGACGGAGCAAGCACCCTCACCGTACGAAGGATACTTAAGGAGCTTGGCATCACCAACCGTGTTTTCTACAACCGATTTCACAACGTCGACGAGGTACTCAAGATCGCCTATCGCAACACTGTCCAAAAGGTCCGCGAAAGCGTCATTGTCGAGCTTGACAGTCAAAAGGATTTTTTCGAATCGGTAACCGATCTCGTTGCCACCTCTCTTATCGTTTCATACGACACAAAAATGAAGTTCAATCAGTACATCTTCGAAAATGACTCGCTCTCCCAAAGCAACTACGAGTGGTGGGTAAGCGAGATCAAAAAGCTCATCGACTATGCCAAGGTCAAGGGCTACATAAAGGACGTTGATTCCGACATTATGAGTTATTCGATCTGGTGCTTCTGCCGCGGCTACAACGCCGACGCCGTCGGCCGCAACCTCCCCAAAGAAGATGCCGTAAAAAATTTCCGCTACAGCTTCTCCCTCCTCCTCGAGGGCATGAAGAAGTAACGCCAAGGACTCTGTCCTTGGATCCTGCCAAAGGCTCTGCCTTTGGAATCCGCTTAGAAACTTTTTGAAAAAAAGTTTCTAAGAACTTCAAAAACTTTACTGAAAAGGAAAAGAAAAAAACTTATTTTTAGAAAAGTTTTGGTCGAGCTTTTTCAAAAGCTCGCAGGATTCTTAAGGGCGGCGCCCTTAAGTCGCGCAGTAGTCCTTGCGCGAAAGACGCGTCTTTTTGTCAGA
>JAFXJH010000031.1 GCA_017532425.1 Clostridia bacterium
AAAAATAAAATATTATTTTATTTTATCAGCAATCTTAAAACCAAATCTTTCCCCTTTCAGCAAAGTTTTTGGGGAAGTTTGGAACACCTTTTTTCAAAAAGGGCACAAAACCAAAAAATAAAATATTATTTTATTTTATCAGCAATCTTAAAACCAAATCTTTCCCCTTTCAGCAAAGTTTTTGGGGAAGTTTGGAACACCTTTTTTCAAAAAGGGGTTCCAAGAAGAAGGAGACCAAAATATGAGATGTCCAATATGTTCGCACGATGATAGTAAGGTTATCGACTCGCGTCCGACGGAGAGCGGGACGATACGCAGAAGACGTGAATGTCTGTCGTGCAAGCACAGATTCACAACGTACGAAGTCATTGAAGTAATTCCGATATTCGTTGTCAAGAAGAACGGCTCGAAAGAGATATTCGATAGACAGAAGCTGCTCGGAGGACTTATAAAATCATGCTATAAGCGTCCGATAACAGTTCCGCAGCTCGAGGAGCTTGTTGAAAACATCGAGCAAGAGCTTTACAATTCGCTGCGAGGAGAGGTTTCCTCTACCGAGATCGGCGAAATGGTAATGAAACGCCTCAAGGCACTCGACGAGGTGTCTTACGTAAGATTCGCATCGGTCTACCGCGAATTTAAGGATATAGACACCTTCCTCAGCGAGATAAAAGAGCTTCAGAAAAAATAAAACAAATAATAAATACGATAATAAAAGAAAAGGGATGGTAAAAAATCATGACTAAATCTTTCACATACAAAACACAGGGCGTGTGTTCACGCGAGATCGTTATCGACATCGTTGACGACATAGTTGAATCGGTAAAATATATCGGCGGATGCAGCGGAAACACGCAGGGCGTCGCCGCTCTCGTCAAGGGAATGAAAGTTGACGAGGCTATCGAGCGTCTTTCGGGAATCAAGTGCGGCTTTAAGCAGACCTCCTGCCCCGATCAGCTCGCTCAGGCCCTCAAGCAGGCAAAATAATAAAACAAGCAAATTAAACAGATAAATGTAGTAAAAAAAGGACTGATACAAATGAATTACAAAGAAAATTACAACCGTTGGCTTTCCGAGGAAAAGGTTTCCGAGGATATGAAGGCCGAGCTTCGTGCTATTGCAAACAACGAAGACGAAATAAAATATCGTTTTTCCGATTATCTTAACTTCGGAACTGCAGGTCTGCGCGGAAAAATGCTCGCAGGTACAAACGCTATGAACGTTTACACCGTTGCTCACGCTTCGCAGGGATTTGCAAATCTTATAAATCAGGAGGGCGAGGAGGCCGCAAAGCGCGGTGTTGCTATCGCTTATGATAGCCGCAACAATTCGGTTCTCTTCTCCAAGGTAGCGGCAGAGGTATTTGCTGCAAACGGCATCAAGACCTATTTCTTTGAATCGCTCCGTCCTACTCCCGTACTCTCTTTCGCTATCAGACATCTCGGATGCATCGGCGGCGTAAACGTAACCGCTTCTCACAATCCCAAGGAATACAACGGCTACAAGGCTTATTGGGAAGACGGCGCACAGCTTCCTCCCGAGCACGCCAAGATCGTTTCCGCTTCCATTAAGAGCACCGATATTTTCAACGGCGTTAAGCGTATGGATTTCGATGCCGCAGTTGAATCGGGAATAATCGAGATCGTCGGAACTGTCGTTGACGACGAATATATCAAGAACGTAACCGCACAGCTCGTTGACCCGAGCGCAATTAAGGCAGTTACAGACGATCTGCGCGTAGTTTACACACCCCTCCACGGCGCGGGATACCGCCTCGTTCCCGAGGTACTCCGTCTCTGCGGACTTAAGCACCTCTACACGGTATACGAGCAGATGATCCTCGACGGAAACTTCCCGTCGGTAGTATCCCCCAACCCCGAGCATCCCGCAGCGCTCGAGCTCGGAACAAAGCTCGCCAAGACGGTTGACAGCGATCTCGTTATCGGTACAGACCCCGACGCTGACCGCGCGGGCGTTATGGTACGCCGCAAGGACGGCACCTTCGTTCCTATGACAGGAAACCAGATCGGTGCGCTCCTGCTTGAGTACATCATCACAGCATATGAGAACACCGGCACTATGCCCGAGGCTCCCTACGCAGTCAAGACCATCGTTACAAGTGAGATCTGCACCAAGATCTGCGAAAGCCACAACGTTGATCTCTTCAACGTTCTTACCGGCTTCAAGTTCATCGGTGAAGTTATAAAGAATCACGACGACATCGGACAGGGACACTATCTGTTCGGATTTGAGGAGAGCTACGGCTACCTCAAGGGCACTTACGCGCGCGACAAGGACAGCGTAGTTGCCGTAATGCTCATCGTTGAAATGGCCGCTTACTACAAGGCAAAGGGTATGTCCCTCTACGATGCCCTCTGCGCTATGTACGAAAAGTACGGATACTACAAGGAACGCACTCTCAACCTCGTATTCGACGGCTTTGACGCCGCTGAAAGAATGAGCGAGTTTATGCAGAAGATCCGCGTTTCCATCCCCGAAGAGATCGGCGGCAAAAAGGTCGTTGCCATCCGCGACTATCTCGCCGAAACCGTCACCGATCTTGCTACCGGCAAGGTGACCGGCACCGGTCTCCCCGCATCTGACGTTGTTTACTTCGAGCTTGAGGACGCTAACGTTATCGTTATCCGCCCCTCCGGCACTGAACCCAAGGTCAAGATCTACTTCCTCCTCAACGGAAAATCCTCCGACGAGTGCGAAGCTCTTATGGATTCCTGCTCCGCAACCGTCGAGCTTTGGAAGTAAGCAGTCCAAGGGCCTCTGTCCCTTTGAAAACCCTGCCAAAACCCTTTTTGTAAAAAGGGTTTTGGATTCCCAAAAACTTTACTGAAAAAAAATGACAGAGAACCTCAAAAATTCTCTGTCATTTTTTGTTTATAGGAAGCACAATAGTTTTATCTGAGCTTCTTCGGAGTATCTACAAGCCCCGCAAGATAGTCGAGAGAAACATTGTAGTATTTTGCCAATATCACAAAATGATGCATCGGCATCTCTCGTTTTCCGCTTTCATAAAGCTGATACTGCTGTCTTGTAATATTTAAGACCACCGCTATATCCTCTTGTTTTTTATCCATATCTTCTCTTATATCCCTAAGCCTTTGATAATTGTACATATATCTTCACCCTCGCCCGAAATCATTTACATAATTATTATATCAATGCATTCAAAAAAATACTTGACAAGCATTCAAATGAATGCTATAATATTTTATGCACTCATTTGAATGTTTTGAAAGGAGAAATATAATGAAGCACACACTTGAAAAGTTATGGGACGAATATTTTGCCGAAGAATGCGCGGTAATTGACACCGAGGAAGAAAGAATGTTTTTAAGAAAGGCAGCCGAAGTTCATAAAAAGGCAAGTGAATTACTTACTAAAGAGCAAAATAATGCAATAGAAAAATACACTGAGGCATTATATGACATTCAAGCTTATTTGATCAAAAAAGCTTTTTTTAAAGGATGCGAATTTGCAATATCTTTATTCGTTGATGCCGGAAATTTTGGAAAAACATAAAAAGTACAATATCGATTGTCGCAGGCGAATATTGTCACGTTATCGACTTTTCGCATATTGACAACCCCAAGATCCCGTGCTATAATGCAATCGAGCAGCGATGCTATATATTTTTTATTAAAGGAGACTCTGCCATGAGACTTTCCGAAAGAGATTTTTTTCTCACAAAGCTTGATCTGTCAATAAAAGAAATGAAGGATGCCGCCTCTCTCTACGAAAGCGGCGATATTGAGCGCGCACGCGCGATTTTTGTGGATTATATAAGATCATTCCTTCGTCCCGAGCTGAAATTCCAAATTCCGGAAAGCACCTGCAAGGAGCATTCCTACAAGGATGAAACGTGGACAGATATGATATTTGCCGGCTACGTTGCTCCCGTCGGATACGTTTACCGTTTTCCGCAGGTCAAAATAACCTGGGATTACAACCCTATGCCGAACGGCTACGTTGAGTGGGTCTTCCATCTTCAGTATCACGGCGAACTCGTATATATGGGCCGTGCTTACAGAAAAACAGGTGAGGAAAGATACGCGCGGAAGGCCGCTGAGATCATTTCATCATGGATAGAGCAGGTCGAGCGCCCGGAGCGACATGGTCAGGCGACCTACCGAACTCTTGAAACGGGCAACAGACTTTCAAACGCGTGGCCTTATTTTATACACGTTTTCCTGAATTCACCCTCGATTTCAAACGAGCTTTGGGTAAAGATATTTATTTCCGTATGGGAGCAGTCCGATTGGCTCTATCTCACAAATTCCAACCGAAATTGGCTGATTCACGAGATGTACGGTCTTGCTTCGTCAAGTGTTTATTTTCCTTTCTTCAAGGACGCATCTTCTTGGCACGAGCGCGCGATAAGCACGCTTATCGACGAGCTTCACGTTCAGGTATACCCTGACGGAGTTGCCACCGACCGTTCTTTTGGCTATCAGAGCTCGATCGTACACAATTATTCGAAGGTTATAGAGCTTCTCAAGGTTTATAGCATAGACATTCCCGAAAATCTTATAGACGGTATGCACAAGATGTTCAGAATGTACTGTCTTATGTCTAACCCCGAGCTCAAGCTCGGCGCGCCAAACGACTGTCACCATATGTCTTCAGTAGGTATGGCACAGCTCGGTCTGAAATATTTTCCTAATGATGAAACGTTCAGATATTTTGCTTCCGAGCGAAAAGAGGGCAAGGCTCCCGAGGAAACTATGCAGATCTTCCCATATTCAGGATTTGCGACTCTGCGCTCTGATTGGACCAAGGATGGCATGTGGCTCTTCTTTGACGGCGGAGCGCCCGATTACAACTCGGGCTGGCACGTCCACGAGAGCTGTCTGAATATTGAGCTCTATGCTTACGGCACAAGTATGCTCCACGACCCTGCAAACTATCACTACGACACGTCTGATATGCGTCTTTACGTTTGTTCAACGAGATCGCACAACAGCGGACTTGTCGACGGTATGGGTCAGCTCTGCTTTGCCAAGACCGACATTTACGGATTCATTGACACCTCGAAAAAGGGACGCATTACGTCAGAATCAAACGAAAATATTGACTCCGTAGAGTGCTACTATGATCTCGGATACGGAAAGAATTTTCGTCCCGACAAGGCACACGGTGAAAAAAGAGATGCTTCGGGCGACGCATACGCAAAGCATACGAGAAAAATTCTTTTCGTAAAAAAAGGCGCCAAGGAGATAAAGCCTTTCTTCATTTTGATCGATACTTTTGAAACGATGGACGAAAAAGAGCATCTTTACGAGATATCCTTCCAGCTCGACGAGGTAAAAGCCGATATATTTGGAAATTCGGTCAAGGTGTCTTACGCAAACGGCACGAGTCTTACTATGACGTCAAGCGTATCACCCGAAATAATTATCGGTCAGACCGAGCCCGAGCTTGCAGGCTGGAAGCCCGAGCTTGATCACCACAAGGATCACCGCCCCGCGCCTCTTGTAAACCTCGCACAGCGAGGCAAATCTGCTCACTTTGCGACCGTTCTCTACCCTTTGCCAAGCGAAGACGCGCCCAAGATAGCTATATTAGAGCTTTCTGATGCTCTTCTCACGCTTGAAATAAACGGCGAAAAGCATTCTTTTGAATTTTAAAAAGCAAACGACCCTTCCTAAAGAAAGGAAGGGTCGTATTTTTTTGGATTTATATCTTGATCTTGCCTTCTTCAACAGCGTGGTCAACATACGAGTGTATCTTCTTAACGGGGTTGATCACCGTGTTGATAGATTCGTCGTGGTTGAGTGTGTCGATAAGGAGCGAAACGTACTTGCACATATTTACTTCGCGGTACCAAGGCTTGCTCTTGAGTTCCTCGGGGCGGTAAATAAGGTTAGTTGTGAATATACGTGTGATATCGCCGTTCTCATATGCACGGTCGAAAATTTCGAATCCGTTGCAGAAAAGTCCGAAGGTGGCAAATACGAAGATTCTCTTTGCGCCCATCTTCTTAAGGTGCGCGGCAACCTCTATCATAGAGTCGCCCGAGGAGATCATATCGTCAACAACGATGATATCCTTGCCCTTAACGTCTCTTCCAAGATATTCGTGTGCAACGATCGGGTTTCTTCCGTTAACTATTCTTGTATAGTCACGGCGCTTGTAGAACATACCGAGATCGAGCTTAAGAACAGAAGAATAGTACATAGCTCTGTTCATACCACCTTCGTCGGGAGAAACGACAGCGATATCGTTTTCATTGAGCGAAAGCTCGGGAATATCCTTTATAAACGCCTTGATCATCTGATATGTGGGGCGAATGTCGTCAAATCCGCACAGCGGGATAGCGTTCTGAACTCTGGGGTCATGTGCATCAAATGTAAGAATGTTAGTAACACCCATACTTACAAGCTCCTGAAGTGCCATTGCGCAGTCAAGAGATTCTCTTGAAGAGCGCTTATGCTGTCTTCCCTCGTAAAGCATCGGCATAATTACCGAAATTCTTCTTGCCTTACCGGCAATACTTCCTATAACTCTCTTAAGATCCTGAAAATGATCGTCAGGACTCATCGGTACAGTCTTTCCGTACATTGTGTAGGTTGCTCCGTAATTAAAAACGTCACAAATGATAAATACGTCGTGTCCTCTGAGTGACTCATGAAGAAATCCCTTGCCTTCTCCGCTTCCGAAACGGGGGCATTCAGCATCAACAACAAAGCTGTTGGCCGAATTTCTCCATCCCATAAGATAATTATCAACCTGCTTTGCAAAATCCTCTCCGCCGCGCATAGTAATAACGCTAAGCTGTCCGTACAGTTCGTTTGCCATAAATCCTCCGAAAATTTGTATTTTTTCTTTTGATATTATATTTTACCACACTTTTTTACATTTGTGAACATATTTTGATAATTTTTTTATTTTTCTACAAAATTTATTCTTATTTCCAAACTTGAGATGCTTTTATATTCAATTTGTCCAAACAAAATCACATCTTCTGCATTTTATCGTCTTTTCATATTATATTTTTTCCTAAGTCCAACAAATATTTGTATTTAATATAGACTTTTACTCTCTTTTATGGTAAAATTAAATTCGTAAAACAAATAACCGTAAACGGAGAAAATGCCATGAAAATAGTAATAACCGACCGCGCGACCCTTGGCGAAGGGATAAACCTCGATCTTATCGGAGCTTTCGGAGAGCTCGTTATATATCCTCACACAAATCATACCGAGCTTATTGAGCGCATAGCAGAGGCTGATGTCCTCATATGCAACAAGACCGTAGTTGACAAGCAGGCACTTGACGCTGCAAAAAATCTGCGCTGCATCCTGCTTTTTGCCACGGGATACAACAATATAGATATTTCGTATGCCGCAAGTCGCGGTATTGCCGTTTGCAACGCGGGACAGTATTCGACCTACGCCGTTGCACAGCACACATTTGCGCTTATGCTCCGTCAAGCAAGCCGTGTTGCCGAATATTCGGACTTCGTTCTCGGCGGCGGATGGATACGCTCTCCTCTTTTCTCTGCTTTTGAATATCCCACGCACGAGCTTTACGGGAAAACTCTCGGTATAGTCGGCTTCGGAAGCATCGGACGCGCAGTATGCGACATCGCACTTGCATTTGGAATGAAGGTGCTCGTTTACACACGCACTCCCAAGGATGACCCACGAGTAAAATTTGTTTCATTTGATACTCTGCTTTCCGAATCTGATTATATTTCCGTACACTGTCCTCTCACCGACAAGACATCTAAGATGTTCAACTCCGAAGCCTTCGGAAAATGCAAGGAGGATGCATTCTTCGTCAACACCTCGCGCGGAGGTGTAGTCGACGAGATCGCACTCGCATCCGCTCTTAACAGCGGAAAGCTCTCGGGAGCCGCTCTCGACGTGCTCGCGACCGAGCCTATGTCGGCAGAATGTCCGCTTATCGGTGCTAAAAACATCACTCTCACCCCTCACACCGCTTGGATCCCCGTAGAGACCCGTCAGCGTCTTATCGGTATCGTTGCTGACAATCTTAAAGCTTTTCTTGACGGAAAGCCGAAAAACAAGGTGAACTGATAAAACAAGCAACATACTTTTCCCTAAGAAAGAACCGTTTCAAAAAAAAACGAAGAAAGGGGAAAACCATCTCAAACGCCGAAGTTTTTCCCCTTTCTCCGGACCTCATACCCCATTCCTTGGCTACGCCTATGTAAGTGTTTGTCCGTAATCTGTTTGATAACACACTTCGAACTAGTTTAAAACTTCAGGAGATAAAATCGTTATGATAAACACCAAAGAAAAATATCCCTTCTGGATAACACATCCCGATGACATAAAAGACATACTTTCGGGCATAAAGCGCGGAAAGGTGCACACTCTTTGCGAGTCTGCGGGCGGATACTCTATCCCGTACGTCACATACGGAGAAAAAGAGGACTACGAAAGACGCGCAAACTACTCCTCAGCCTGTGGCGGACGTGACACAGCCTGCTATGCAAACAAAGAGGGCAAGCGCCCTACTATTATGCTTATCGGAGCGACACACGGTCAGGAAACAGAGGGTGTTGCCGCTATTTCCAACCTTATTTCCCTTCTTGAGAGCGGAAAAGACCTTCGCGGAGAGAAGTTTCCTATGCTCACAGATTCCTTTGAGAAGACCTCTCCCCGACTTGTCATCATTCCCGTATACAATATGGACGGCAGAATGAGATGCCTTCCCGATTCTATGATCGGCGAGCCCTTCGAGGGTCTGCGCTATCACGGTCAGGGCACGTGGAAGGACGGCACGCTCTGCGGTTGGCCCGAATGTAAAAAGGTACACCCTATCAAGGACGCGGCGGGATTTCTCGGCGCATATTACAACGATGACGGCGTAAATCTTATGCACGATAACTTTTTTGCTCCGATGGCGCAGGAAACGCGTGCTCTTATGAAGCTTGTCGACGAGGAAGCACCCGACTGCGTTATCGGTCTTCACGGCGGCGGAAACTCGGTAAACTTCCTTATGCAGCCCGATTACGTTCCTCTTTACATCAAAAAAGGAGTTTTAAATCTCGCGCAGAGCACCGCATCGCTCGAAAGCTCCTTCGGATACAAGACGCACGTGTCTAAGATCAGAGAGACCTGCGAGGGATTCCCGCCTCCGTCGTTTAATCTCACGACCGCGATACATCACATCTGCGGCGGAGTAAGCTCGACCTATGAATCAAACGAGGGACTCGCAGACACCGACCCTATAGCAGGAAGTGCCTCCTTCACAGCCGAGGAGATACTTATACGCCATTACTGTCTGTTCACAAGCCTTTTCAGATGTGCTTGGAAAGATTAACGCTTTTTGGAGTGAAATAATATGAAAACCGAAAACAAAAACGACCGCACGGAATTCCTGTGCGCACAGCTTGCAGAGCTTCGCTCTCACGGCGGAAAGCTCTCTCTTCCCTGCGACTCGTATGATATAAGCGCCTCTCTTGTCCTTGACAGCTCTTCAAGCTGTATCGAGGGCGACGTATGGAGCTGCAACACCGACCCAAACGGGGTTTTTGAGACCGACCACGGAACAAAGCTCCGTATGCACGGCAGAGATTTCCCTGCTCTCATCATAGGAAGGGAAAGCGACCCTGTAAGCGGCGCTATCGTGCGTGATATCGGAATTCAAGGAGATATCCGCGGTATGGACACGCGCCCTATTACCGATTTTTCAGATCCTTCAGACGCATCCGGACTCTGCATAGACAGTGTGCGCGTCGATCAATGCGAATTTTCAAAGATCTCGTTTTGCGGACTCTCAAGCGCGGTCTGCGCTACGAAAAATGCCGAGATAGATGCCTGCATATTTGAAAAGCTCAACACAGACGGCTGCGGAAACGGGTTCTATTTTGCTCCACGCGCATCCTTTTACGCGCGTGTGCGCGCCTGCATAATGGCTGACAACCCCTATTACGGCTTTTACGCCGAGGGAAAGGGGAAAATGATCCACAATCTCGAGATACTTGATTGCCATTTTGTACGCAACGGCGGCGGATTTTCCGATTCCGACGGACATATTCCCGCGGCACTGCTCTTTGATAATATCTCGCGCTCCGCAGTCACGCACTGTATTTTTGACGATCCGGGCACATTCTGGTATTACGACGAAAACGCGACGTATAATGAAGAGCGTCAGCCCTCCCACCGCAAAGCGGTCGCCCTGTACGTCATCGGAAACGAAAACAGAATACGTGACAACACCTTCCTGCGCAGCTCTGACGATTCTATCCGCATTGAGGGCGACAGAAATATTCTGCTTTCAAATATCGTTGACGGCAACGTACGCATCAGCGGAAAGGACAACACGGTAGTAAATCTTATCTTCACAAAGCCGACCTCCCGCCTCATTCTCGAGGGCGATGCCAAGGAAAGCACGGTAATTATCGGTCTTCCGGAGGACAAGATCGTAAGAACATAAAAGCTTTACAAAAATACAAAGCCTTCGACACGACCGGAACGGTCATATCGAAGGTTTTTTTATTTATTTGATATAGCAGGATATCGCCGCGAGCTCCTTTGCCGCGCTCGCGAGAGATTCAAGTGTCGAAAATTCCTGCGGAGAGTGTATGCGTCCGCCCTCCGTACCGAGATTGTCTACGCAGGGTATCCCATGGACTGTCGCGTATGCCGCGTCGGAGCCGCCGTTGCTTGCCTTGGCTACGCGCTCGCAAAGTCCTACGCTTCTGTTTATCTCGTTTATTTTATCGAGCAGCTTATAGTTTTTATCGCTTTTTTCCATCGCGGGACGAAAGCTCATCTCCTCGACCTCGCAGGTGCATCCCTCAACCGTGCTGTTTTTTGCTACACGCATAACGTTTGCTTTTGCCGCTTCGAGCTCTTCCCGGTTTGCAAAACGTATGTCAGCCTGAAAAACACAGAGATCGGGCACGGTATTTGCAACAGTACCTCCGCTTATGACGCCGCAGTTGCAGGTCAGACCCTTGGCATCCTTCATTTTTTCAAGCTCGATTATCTTGTGCGCCGCCTCAAGAACAGCGCTTGCCGAATTTTCATAGCAGACCGACGAATGACCCGAAAATCCGTGAACTGTCAGCTTGTAGCGTATTATACCCTTTCTCTGAAGTATTGCCACTCCGGGAGATGCAGGCTCTGTATTAAGAAATGCCACGGCGTTCTTCGCCTTTTCGCATATGTAATTTATTGTAGCCTTATTACTTATCGAGCTTCCCTTTTCCTCGTCGCTCTGAATGAGAAGCATTATCGGTCGGTCCTTAAAGCCGCATTTATCGAGCGCATCCATAGCAAGGAAGGATGCGACCACGCCACCCTTGCAGTCAAGCACACCCGGACCGTATATTTTTCCGTCCTCGATACGCACGGCAGGGTCTCCGAAGAGTCCGATTGGGTGCACGGTATCTATATGTCCCGAAAGGCAGACCGGATCGTTCTTTAAGCCCGAGTTCATAGTAATGCAGACAACGTCGCCCGCAACCTCCTGACGGAATATCTCGACCTTCCAACCGTGTGACTCTGCAAGAGATGCGAAATATCTTCCCACCTTGTCAACGCCCTCCTTGCAGTCTGTCGGACTTTCGATATTAGATACGTTCTCCCATATCTTCACATATTCGGGATACAGGTCGTCTATTTTATCAAATAAAAGCTTGTGATCCATAAAAACCTCCTCAAACAGCATTTTATTTTGTCTGTCAGACCGACTCAAAGAAGCAAAGGCGTCTGTTTCCGTTGCTTGCACCGATGACCTCTTCACCATGCCAACGGAATTTTATTTTTTCTCCTCTGAAATCGTATATTATATCCTTTATTTCAAGCTCAAACTCTACCGTAAGCTCTTCCTTTTTGCCGCCAAGCGTAACGTATATCCATTCTCCGCACACCGTATACGGATGGCTTACGCGCTTTATTTTCGCTCTTTGGGGCACACGAAGCTTGACCGCGCTGAAGTTTTCCTTCGGATATACAGTCATAACCCCGTCTGCACGGTAAGGGTCTCTTACCGCGCAGAGGTCATTATCGCAGGCAAAATGCATCGGTAGTGTGAGAACATCTCCGTCGGTGTACGCAAGCTGCTTATACGCCTCGCAAAGTCCGTTGACTCCGCCGCCTACTATATCCCAGTTAAATGATATCCACGCACCCGGCTGATCCTCATGTCCGTACGGTGTCGGGAATCCGAATGCACCCTTTGCTCTGCTTGCCATTCTATATCTGCATACGTCATTTTCATCCTCATATTCAGGAATAAATGAAGTGTCGAGAAGCTGTGCGGGCAAAAAGTGCGCGCGAAGTATCTGCTCTGCCATTGCATAGTAACCGTCGTAGCCGTGTCTGCCCATAATAAGACAGCTTTCCATAATATCCGAAGTGTTGTTTATCTCGCCTACAAGATTGTCGCGGCGTGCGTTGTTCTCCACACACCAACCGAACGGGAGAGCGATCTTTCTGAGTCCGTTTTTGAAGAAAGCGTCTATGCGGTCGAAGATCTCTCTGTCGTTTATCGCATCGCCGAGCTGTGCAAGCGAGGATATCATCGCCGTTGTCGAATGAGTATGACCTCCGAATCTTACTGCGTCATAATCTCCGTCCTCAAGAAGAACATCTCTGAAACAAACGTCTTTGAGCGCTATTGCCTGACAAAGAGCCTCGTTTTCGCCGGTTGCTCTCCAGAATTTCACAAGCGGACCTATGTATCTGCCGAAATGCGGCGGAAAAAGCAGACCCTCCAGCGGATGCGAACAGCTATACATAATTTCCGCGCCCGTTTCTTTATAATATTTATCAATATCGAACGCACCGCGCTCGTAGTCGAAATATCTGTCGAGCGATCTTATGATTCCAAGAGCAAGCTCTTTGGCTTTTTCGTCTTTTCGCCATTTGCAGAGTGCAAATAGAGCGTGCATCGTTTCTCGAAGATTGTGCAGATCGGTTGCTTTTATAAACTTGCCTTTTTCGTGATCCATACACGCGGGAAATCCGATCTTAACCTCGGTAAGCGTAGCAAACGCCCATTTTCTGAGGTTCTTTATTGCATTTTCGTCCGGAGAAATACCCGTCACAGATTCAGCGTTAAGAAGAGCGAGCAACCATCTTCCCGGAATATGTGCCGCGCTGAAGGTCGGATGATGAAAATTACCAAACCCGTCGGAAGGTGCTATCTGATTAGCGAAAAACGGCAGATTATCTCTTGTTGTATCAAAAAAGCTCTGCATAGGGCGCATTCCCTCTTTGATCGCAAGAGCGATATCGTGTGTATTACAGTTTACGTTTATCTTATATTCCATAAAAGCCTCCGTTTAACAAAGTTTTCTGCGTTACTACTGAAATTTTAGCACACATCAAATCAAATTACAAGTATATTTTGACATTTCACGGCTTATTGCAAAGAAAAAGCGCGCGCATATAAAATGCGCAACGCTATTTTCTGTCTTTTATTCGTTTTCTATTTCGGAAGGTGCTTCCGAGTATTCAAGATAGTCGAGCGGATCTTCGGCTGCGCCCTTTATTTCGAGCTCGAAATGGAGATGCGGCTCGTCCGAAAACTCAATTATCGCGCTTTCGCCGATATAACCGATGACCTCACCGCTCTTTACCTCTCTTCCCTCAAGAGTACTTGTGGGAAGCTCCTCGCCGAGATTTTTGTAATGAGATATCATCCCGTCCTCGTGGAGTATCGAAACGCAGTATCCCATCATCGGGTCGTAATATACCTTGTCTATCTTGCCGTCAAGGCAGGCCTTGACCTCGCTTCCCGCCGATGCGGAAATGTCAATTCCCTTGTGGACGCGGTAATCTCCGAGAGTAAGAGAGTATACAAGCGTGTCGGTGCTGTGCTGCTTGAATACGTATCCCTCTACCGGAGAAGACCATTTGGGGGTGTCGGGCACGGGGACTATCGTCTGCTGTCCGTCGCCGTCCTCGGGCTTCTGATTTCCCGTATCGTCATTTGGGTCTTCGACCTTGCCGTTTTCTCCTTCGTGCTCGTTTTTGTTTTCGCCCTCCCCGGGATGCTTATCGTTTTCTCCGATATTTTCATCCCCGGGATCATGCGGAAGCTTGTTTTCATCTCCACCCCTCATCGCAAGTGCCACAGTCAGCACGCTTACCGTAATAATAAGCACAGAGGCAATCGACACAGCGAGTATAAGTGAGAGCTTTTTGCTCGACAGTCTGAATCGAGAGTTCATTTATATCATTCCTTCCTTGTTTTGCGAAAATATGTTGTCTGCCGCCTGATACTACAGAGCCAATTCTCGCTCATCCGAGGCGTTTGAATTAAGGTAAGACCTTCGCCGCGGACATTTTTGCACCGCTTTGTCCTTCTTATTTTTACCCGTTACGGTGTATTTATGCAAAATGAAGGAACAAAATTGTTGCCTTTTCGAGGAAAATGTGATATAATTATATAATAATGAAGAAACGGACGTTATCTTCACAAAAGCACTTGGGAGGGAGCGCTTATGAACGATCTTAAAATATGCTTTTTCGGCGATTTTTCGCTTTCTCTCGGAGATAAAAGGATATGCGAGGCGACCGAAAAGGGCAGCAAGCAATGGCGTCTTATAAAATATCTCATACTCAGCAGAACAAGATCTGTCGAAAGACGAGAGCTTATCGACGCGATCTTCGGCTACGGCGCATATTCACAGCGCCCAAACGAGGCGCTCAACGCCCTTAACGCGACCGTCCACAGAGCGCGTCTGCTCCTTTCTAAAATCTCAGACAACGCACCCGATATAATATCCTATTCAAACGGCTCGTATAAGGCTGTTTTACCCGCGGGATGTGAGATCGACAGCGATATTTTCGATATTTTGAGTGAAAAGGTTCTTTTATCGAGTAATTTCGAGGAAATAAAGAGCTACGCCCTCAAAATATGCGAAATATACCGCGGATTCTTCCTCGGCGACGGCTTTTCCGAGGAATGGGCAAGACTGCTCGCTGAAAAATATCACACTCGATACAAAAGAATATTCTCAATTCTGTGCGGTATTCTGCGCCGCGAGGGCGATTTTGAAAGGATATGCACGCTGTGTGAAGGAGCGTCTGCCATCGACCCCGTATGCGAGGAATTCAGACTTGAGCGCGTGCGTGCGCTGTTTGAGTCGGGCAAAAAAGCCCGTGCTCACGAGGCATACTGCGAGATAGCTTCATTTTTCGAGTCCGTGCTTTCCGTCCCGCTTTCCGAGGAGTTCAGAGAGCTCGGAAGCAAAGTTATCTCCCAAGACGGAGATACGCTCGCTATGGCAAGGCGGATATCCGAGAAAAATGCGCACGCAATTATCGTCCCGAGCGAGCTTTTCGAGGAATATTCCTCCTTCTTTACATCCGAAAATACAAGATCAGATACGCCCGTACAGACCTGTCTTGCCGAGATACTTTTCGACGGCAATATCTCTGCGCGCGAGGCTATACTTGCCTTAAAGCAAAGCCCTCCCGCCTCGGCAAGGCGCATTATCTTGTCGCTGTCAAAGGACGAAAAAAAGATATATATGCTGCTTGAGACCTCTGCTGCGCTCTCATCGGAAATATCGGACGGTATTAAAGAGGCTATCGGCAAAAAGCATTGCAAGATCAGAATACTGCGCGTATAAATTTACATTTTAAGGCAAAAAATCTGTTGACAGCACTGTCGCAAAGTATTAAAATTATTATTTGGAGATCTTCTCCTTTACAAAAAATCCCTGAAAGGCAGGAAATAAACTATGGAAGAAATGAAAAACAACACATTTGAAAAACAGTCGGGCGGAATATCGGTTCAGACCTCGCATATTTTCCCGGTCATAAAGAAATGGCTTTACTCCGAAAAGGAGATATTCGTGCGCGAGCTCGTTTCAAACGCTTCGGACGCCGTAACAAAGCTTAAAAGACTCTCTTCTCTCGGTCAGTACGACGCCGAAAACGAGGAATTCAAGATCACGGTAAAGCTTGACAGAGAGGAAAAGACTCTCACCGTTTCGGACAACGGTATCGGTATGAACGTTGACGAGGTAAAAAAATACATCTGCAACATCGCTCTTTCGGGCGCACTTGAATTTATCGAAAAATACGAGCAGGGCGATGCCTCAAACGGCATTATCGGTCACTTCGGTCTCGGATTTTACTCTGCTTTTATGGTTGCCGACACTGTCGAGATAGTAAGCGCCTCGATAGACGGCTCTCCCACCGTACACTGGGAATGCACCGAAGACGGTGATTACACCATCGAGAGCGCGTCTTATGAAAGAGAGCACGGCACAGACGTTATTCTCCACCTCTCAAGCGAGGGCGAGGAATATCTCAGCGCAGGAACTCTCCGCAGCGTTCTTGACAAATACTGTGCGTTTATGCCCGTAGATATCTACTACGAGGAGGGCGACGACAATAAAGACGAAAGCACCGAGGCAAAGCCGATAAACGATACGGCTCCTCTCTGGCAAAAAGCTCCGAGCGCCTGCACAGAGGAGGAGTACTCGGATTTCTACACAAAGCTCTTCAAAGATTACAGAAAGCCCCTTTTCCAGATACACATAAACGCCGAATATCCGCTCAATTTCAAGGGAATTCTCTATTTCCCGCCTATCAGAAGCGAATACGACAATCTTGAGGGTCAGGTCAAGCTTTATTACAATCAGGTCTTCGTTGCCGACAACATCAAGGAGGTCATTCCCGATTTCCTGCTTATGCTCAAGGGTGCGCTTGACTGTCCCGACCTTCCGCTCAACGTTTCGCGCTCCTATCTCCAGAACAGCGGATACGTATCGAAGATCTCTGCGCACATCGTCAAGAAGGTTGCCGACAAGATAAATTCTCTTTACAACACGGAAAGAGAAAAATTCAACGAATACTGGAAGGACATCCGCGTTTTCGTTGAATACGGCTGTCTCCGCGACAAGAAATTCTACGACAGAGTCAAGGATTCTCTCCTGCTCCGTCTTACAAGCGGCGAGCTCGTTTCTGTAAACGAGTACCTTGAAAGCGCAAAGGAAAAGCACGAGGGCAAGATCTACTATGCAACCGACAAGATAGCGCAGGCGCAGTATATTTCCATGTTTGAAGCCGAGGGAATCAAGGTCGCGCTCGTTGAAGGTCCTCTTGATTTTCAGTTCATTTCTATGCTCGAGTCTGAAAACAACGTGAAATTCCTGCGTATCGACTCCGACCTTGCGGACGCTCTCAAGGGCGAAAAGAACGATGATTTCTCGGACGACGATCTTGCCGAAATATTCAGATCGGTCAGCGGAGTGGAAAAGCTCAAGGTGGAATACAGCGCTCTCAAGGACGAAAGCGTGCCCGCTATACTTAACATTCCCGAGGAAGCACGCCGTATGAACGATATGATGCGCTATTATATGCAAAACAGCGAGGACGCTCCTATGCCTGTCGGCGAAGCTACCCTTATCCTCAACGCCAAAAACTCACTCATCCGCACGGTTTCTGCCGTAACGGACAGCGAGAAAAAGACGCACGGCGCAAAGCAGATATGGTCGCTTGCACTTCTCGCGCAGAGAACGCTTACCGCCGAGGAGCTAAAGACCTTCCTTGCGCAGTGCTACACCACGCTTGAAGATTCTCTTAGGAAATAATGTTGCTTAAACTATGATAAAAGCCGTTTTTATTGATATAGACGACACTCTACTTGATTTCGAGCCAACCTGCGCGGCGGCTATGCGAGAGGGCTTTGAAAAATTTCATATCGGTCCGTACAAGGACGAAATGGTAAAGGCTCTTCTCGAGGTCACATCGGAAATGTGGAAGGAGATAGAGCGCGAGGAGATAACCTTCGAAATTCTTCGACGCGAGCGGTTCGGACGCGTTTTTTCGCGCCTCGGAATCGATTTCGACGGTGTGCTCTTCGAAGACTTTTTCCGAAATTTTCTCTTTGAAAGTGCAATAGAGGTGAGCGGCGCACGTGAAATGCTTGACTATCTTGAGGGAAAATACATTCTCTGCACGGCAAGCAACGGTCCGCACGCTCAGCAGATAAACCGACTCAAAAACGCCGATATGCTGAAATATTTCTCGCACTTTTTCATTTCCGAGAGCGTGGGAGCCTCGAAGCCGTCAAAGGACTTTTTCTCGTACGCTTTATCAAAGCTAAACGAGGGCAGAGAAGAAAAAATACTGCCAAGTGAGACAATGATGATCGGCGATTCGCTCTCCTCCGATATGACGGGAGCTGTAAACAGCGGGCTTATCTCCTGCTTCCTTGACAGAAAAGACACCGGGGACACGCGCGGTCTGAAGGTAGACTATATTATCAAAAAGCCTACCGATATTTTTAAAATTTTGTAAAACGGAGTAATTATGGACAGAGCAAAAGCTGAAAAAATAATTATGCAGAATCTTGAGGAAGCGTATCACGCGCGCTCAAGAAAGACTCTGATGTTCGACGCTCAGATAAAAGAGCTTTCCTATATGATCGCGAAGGAGATCAGCGATGATCAGCTCGACGATTTTGAGTCGATGTCCGAGCATCTGCGAAAGAGATACAACGATATCGTTTCTTCTGCAAGGAAAATACTGCCCGATGAGGCGGATTCGCTTTTGCTCGGTCCCGATTTCAAGATCAGCTTCTCCGCATACGCCTGCGAGGAGCTTGCCTCGCTCGGTATAACTATTCCCTATTTCGACGGATTTGACGAGCTAATGAGCGAGGACGACCTGAGGATCGCGTATTTCTCCAACCGATCGGCTGACGAGGCTTATTTTGAATTTCTCCACCGTTTCCCCGGCGCGTCACAGCTCATATGCGACAGTATTGCCGCCGCCTGCGAGGAGGTATCGTACGGCAGATGCGAGCTCTGTATGCTTCCGATATACAGCTCCGCAGACGGAATGATGCAAAACGTCTACAGACAGACAATAAAACACGGGCTTTCTATGGTAATGTACATCGATATGCCCGCCGACCGCGACATCTCCGTGCGATTCGGACTTTTTGCTCCGAGCCCCTGCAAGACCGAAAAGGCGGACACGATGATTCTCACCGTCGTTTCCGAGGAGTGCGGCGAGATAGCACAGCTTCCCCGCGCGCTTATGTCATACGGAGCCGAATTTGAAAACATAAATTCCCTGCCCCCTGCACTTCACGACGGAAGCAGGGCGTGGGAGCTTACCTTTTCGCTCAAAAACGCGGATATTTCAAAGATCCATCTCTTTTTGCAGATCTATTTTCCGCGATTTGAGATAAGCGGAATATGCGAAAGATTCGATCCGCAAAAAATCACTCGAAGAAACACGGAGGATCAATGGACGTACGGCAGATAAAAGAATATTTCGACTCTCACAGGCGGGCCTCCCTTGTTTTTGAGAGCATCGATTCGACAAATACATATTTAAAGGCACATCCGCAAAATTTCGGCACGCTTGCGCTTGCGCTGTCGCAGACTGCAGGTCACGGACAGTTTGACCGAGTATTCGAGTCACCCGATTCGGGACTTTATATGAGCCTTTGCGTGAAGTACATTCCTTCGTTTCCGATGACTCTCGCCTCGGCAAACGCAGTTTTTGATTCTCTTTACGAGCTTTGCGGTATAGAGTGCCGTGTAAAATGGGTGAACGATATCATTTTCGACTCGCGAAAGCTCTGCGGAATACTCGCAGAATCGGTCTTCTGCGGCGACAGCTCCTTTACCGTTATCGGATTCGGAATGAATCTGAAAAAAGGCAGACTTTCCGATGATATCTCTAAAATCGCGATATCCCTTGAAGAGATCGTAAAACCCGAGCTTCACGACGGTATTTTGCCCGCTCTTGCTCTCAAAATAGCCGAAAACCTTGAAAAAGAGCTGTCAAGAAGTAAGGAAGCGGTCATCGAACGCTACAAGCGCATTTGCATAAGCGAGATACCCGAAAACGCTGTGTTTATATGAACAAAAATCCCGCAAATCGTATCGATTTGCGGGAAATTTTATTTTATATATTACTTTTTCATCGAAAGCTCTTCGATCTTTGTTGCGACCGTGTGAGGGATCGGCTTCCATTCGACCTTCATAAAGAGTGCGATAAATATCGACCATCTTCCTATGATGTCAAATATCGGGAAGGTCAGACAGAACCACACCTTTTTATACCAAGCCATCTTCGGAATACGCTTATGCTCGATTATAAATATGTAAGCGGCTGTCAGAATGTTCGTTCCGTACGAATATGCCACCCAGTATATCGCATCAAGCGCAAGACCCATATAGCTTCCGATCGCCGCGCCTGCCATTATGAAAAGGACGGTCTGCAGTACGAAGGTTACTACCTTTCTGACCATAGTTTCAAGCGAGCGGGGGAAGACGACGGTCAGCATATCGAAGCTTATAAAGCTCATTCTGTCAAACTTAAAGATATTGACGAAAAGCTTTCCGCCGAGCTTGACAAGTGCCTGAATATGACCCTTCGCCCAGCGCAGACGCTGTCTGAGCGCTATTTTAAGGTCTATCGGCTGCTCGTCGTAGAATATCGCATCGTGGTTGTAGGAAATCTTATATCCCCTTACAACCGCCGCCGCACTGAGCTCTCTGTCCTCTGTGAGCGTTGTGAAGTTCCATCCGTCGGGGATGACCTCGCTTCCGACAAGACAGCCCGAGCCCTGAATTCTCGATGCAAGTCTGAGAAGCGAGCGTGCTCTGTTTTCATTTCTGACCGTTCTCAGCCAGTGTATCGCGTACGAAGCGGATATCCAGTTATCGCTGAAGTTTTTGGATGCGCGGTATGCGGTCACAACTCTTTCGCCCGAATCGAACGCCTCGTTCATTCTTGTAAGGTAATCCTGCTTTAAAAGGTTGTCCGCATCAAAGAGGAAATATCCCTCGAATGCCTCTACCGAGCCGTAATCTCTCTTTATATTGTTCATAAGGAATTGCAGCGCGAATCCCTTGGTTCTATGCTCCTTGTCAAAACGCTCGTAGCAAACAGCGCCCTTTTCGCGTGCCACACGCGCCGTGCCGTCTGTGCAGTTATCGGCAACCACGAATATCGTAATAAGCTCCTGCGGATAATCGTTTGCCCTGATACTGTCTATCAGATTGCCTATTACTTTTTCCTCATTTCGCGCAGGAATAAGTATGGCATATTTATGCTTATTCGGTGTTTCCTTAAACTTTCTCGTTGAGAAAAAACCGATAACTTTATACAGATCGCGGTATTTGCAAACGTACGAAACGATCTTCGTAAACCTTGCAAGGAAGGTGATTATTGCATTAAACACCACCGTAATTATATCGTACATATTTATCTCCGACAAAAATAATAGTCATACGAAAAAATTATACCATAACATCGTGTAAAAAGCAAGACTAATTTGTAAAATAAAAAATTTTACTGTCCTAAAAAGAAAAAAACAGCCTTTAGGAGCCTTCTCATAAGGAAGATTACAATTTGTAGGGACCGGCGGTCTCACTTCGGTTCGGTCCCGCCACGGCTCTGACAGCCATTTAGGCTGTCATTCACTACCGTGGACGCCGCTTCGCTACCTCGACGGTCCGTGACATATAAATTTCGGCAGAGATATTGTTTTCTCTGCCGATTTGTGGTATAA
>JAFXJH010000032.1 GCA_017532425.1 Clostridia bacterium
AATTATAAAAATACCACTAAGTGCACGCATCGCCTTTGACGGGTCAAAGGCAAACGGGCTAAGCCCAACCACATATTACAAGCAGAAAGAGCAAGAGTAAAAGGAAATAAATCCTTCTATTCTTGCTCTTTTTTTCTTCTGTCGATATGTCAACTTCATTGACTCGATATGCTTTCACTGCGCTCAAGCTCGATATATTGTCGCTCCGCGCCAATTCGATATGAGATAAATCCCTCGTTTGCAAAGCAAACATATCGAGTGCGTTAGCACATATCGAACGCCGCAGGCGTATATCGAAAATCCCGCAAGGGATTTATCTCGATGCGTGTTATCCGTTAAGGATATCACGCCAAATTCTCTCTGCCTTTAAGTAAGTTTAAGATTTTGGGTTTCCTTCAATATATGATATCATTTCGTCGATATCGGTGAACGATTTGTAGATATCGTCGGGCGAAACGTACATGAATTTCGTTTCGGAAGCGTATTCTATTGCCTCGATAAGCTTGTTGTAATAGCCGTTTATATTGAATATCGCGATAGGCTGATCGATCTGACCGAGACTTTTGAGGGTTATCATCTCAAAAAATTCCTCAAAAGTGCCGATACCGCCGGGCATAACGATGTAAGCGTCAGAAAGATCCTGCATTTTCTGCTTTCTCTGGCGCATGGTGTCGGTCCAGAAAAACTCGTCGCACTCCTGATAAAGTACGCCCTCCTTGTCGAAAAATCTCGGAGCAACACCGATGACCGTGCCGCCTGCGTTATGTACTCCGCGCGCCGATCTTCCCATCATTCCGGTCGCGCCTCCGCCGAAAACGAGCGAATGACCGCGAAGCGCCATCTTTTCTCCGAGTATATATCCCTGATCCAAAAACGATTTGTCAATATTGTCGCTTGCCGCACCGTAACAGCATATTCTCATAATACTTTCTCCTTACTACTCTTAATACCGTGATAATTATACCTTGTTTTTGCCGTAATATCAAGGTTAAAATGTGAATATCGGTATTTTTATTTGCAACACTTATATATTTGGTCTTGACTTCATTATATTTTGCATTTTGTTTTTTGACACTATTTACAAAGGGAGAATTTTATGGTAAAATATAAAAAAATAAATTTTCCCACTATTTGTGAGGCTGTCCGTAGGGCGGCGGAACGGAGATCGATATGGAACTTTCAAAAATGACATTCAGACGTAAATTTTCGGTAAATCCCTATAAAACGCTCAGACTTCCTCTCGGAGAAATGAGCCTTTACAAGGACTTTGTTAACGATAAAAGGGGAGATCCTTATCCCGTGACCGTAAGAAAGGGAGAGATAAACGAAGAAATATCAAATGCAAAGTATATCGCTTCTTCGGAAAACGGAGGTTATATATCGCGTTTCCTTACAGATTTCTTTCCTATTGCCTCGTATGAGCTTGAAATATGTGAAATATCCTCGGCAAAAGTAGGATTCTCGCTTGAATATAACGGCGAGTCTGCGCTCTGTGTAATGGCGGACGGCGAAAATATAGAGGTGACCTGCGGGGAAGAAAAAAACACCTTTGAATATAAGCTGACCGCGGGAGATATACTTTCGATAACCTTCCGTATGGGTGCAGTCAGCGTTTACGTGGACAAGGGCGACAGACCTCTTCTCGTATGCGACAATAAATTTGATTCTCTTCGCAAATTCAGCAGCTACGATATCTTCACAAGATCGCATATCAGCCTTGCATGCGAGCTCGGCAAGGGCGGAAGAGTGGTCGCTAAGAATATAGAAGCATTCCTTTGCGGCGGACTCAGCCACGCGGATATGAAGCCTATGAGATACGAGGACGGCACGCCTATAATTGAAAACGGACGTGTATTTCTCACAATGTCCTCCCGCCTCGAGGCACAGACCTATCAGTCGATAATCTCGTGGAATCCCACGCTCTGCGATTTCCGTCTTGAGGGCGCTATGCTCTTCGACGTGGGCGACGGACTCTGCTGCAGCGACGTTGCATCTTCGGTTGTACACGACAGAAATAATGGAAAATGGTATATATGGATGTGCTCGTTCAGCCACGGACATATCCTTGCAAGAGGAGAGCTTCTCGGCGACCCGAGATTCGGTCTTCAGATAGTTGACGTAAAGCTTCTTGACGCTCCCACGGGCGACGATCTTACCGAGTTTGCGGGATTCAAGGGCGACGAAGACCCCGACCTCTGCTATATCGACGGAAAATGGCATCTCACCGTGTGCAGACTTGAAAAGGCAGACGGGTATCATTATTATCATTTCGTTTCCGACTCTCCGTTTGACGGCTTCAGATACGTTGACAGAACGCTCACGGGCGAAAAAACGGGCGGAATGTTCACGAAAATAGACGGCGAGTACTATTTCGTATGCGGAAGTGATTTCGGAAC
Source organism: Clostridia bacterium (assembly GCA_017532425.1). Taxonomy (GTDB): domain Bacteria; phylum Bacillota; class Clostridia; order Oscillospirales; family CAG-272; genus SIG672. The sequence continues at coordinate 2,397 of JAFXJH010000032.1, forward strand.
GAGAGCGAGATACGATATCTATAAATATAACGATTTCTCGAAATTCGATAAGCTGATATGCGACTATGACGACGGCGGTTTCAGAGGATGGGGAACTGTGTTTTCTGTTCCGGTAGGAAGCAGAATACGTCACTTCCATATCACGTTTGACCGCCATAACGCAAGCGGATTTAACTGGAGCTACGGTAATATCTACGTTTACGAGGCTTACGAATACTTGAAATAAAAGCTATCTTGATTTTGTCAAGCGGCAGGGCTTTTGTGAGTGAGAATTTTGCTTTGTAAAAAAAGCAATTTGAAGAAAATTTTTGGTATTTCTCATAAATATTCTTCCAAATCAAATATATCTGCATAAAAATACTTGACATAAGCAAAAAAAGTGATAAAATAGAAAGGTAATCCAAGTTTAAATAAAAAGGAGATAATTTATATGGAAAGAATGGTTGGAACCGTTTCCCGCGGTGTCCGTGCGCCGATTATACGCAGCGGAGATGATCTTGCAACTATCGTCGCACAGTCCGTTCTGAATGCGGCAAAATCCGAAAACTTCGAACTGTACGACCGTGACGTTATCGCGGTTACAGAGGCAGTAGTAGCAAGAGCACAGGATAATTATGCAACAACAGATGATATCGCGGCAGACGTAAAAGCAAAACTCGGAGGAGAAACTATCGGTGTTATTTTCCCGATACTCAGCAGAAACAGATTTGCAATATGCCTCAGAGGTATCGCGAAGGGCGCAAAGAAGATCGTGCTTATGCTCAGCTATCCCTCGGACGAGGTTGGAAATCACCTCGTTTCGCTCGATCAGCTCGATGAAAAGGGTGTAAATCCTTATTCTGACGTGCTTACCCTCGAAAAGTACAGAGAACTCTTCGGACAGAATCTCCACCCGTTTACAGGTGTAGACTACGTTGACTATTATTCGGGTCTTATCCGTGAAGAGGGCGCAGAGGTTGAGGTGGTTTTTGCCAATAATCCTGCGGTTATCCTTAACTATACAAAGAAGGTTCTTACTTGCGATATCCATACACGTGCAAGAACAAAGAGAATACTTAAAAATGCAGGCGCAGAGATCGTTCTCGGTCTTGACGATATCCTCACAGCTTCGATAAACGGAAGCGGATATAACGAGGATTACGGTCTGCTTGGCTCTAATAAGGCAACAGAAGAGAAGATAAAGCTCTTCCCGAGAGACTGTAATGCTTTCGTTAATAATATTCAGGCACAGATACTTGCTGCTACCGGTAAAAAGGTAGAAGTAATGGTATACGGCGACGGTGCTTTCAAGGATCCCGTAGGAAAGATCTGGGAGCTTGCCGACCCGGTAGTTTCTCCCGGATATACGGACGGTCTTAAGGGTACACCCAACGAGGTTAAGCTCAAGTATCTTGCAGATAATAACTTCGCTGATCTCAGCGGTGACGAGCTTCGTCACGCTATCGAAAACTTCATTAAGAACAAGGGTGACGACCTTGTAGGCTCGATGGAATCTCAGGGAACAACTCCCAGACGAATCACCGACCTCATCGGATCGCTTTGCGACCTTACCTCCGGAAGCGGCGATAAGGGTACTCCTATCGTTCTTATTCAGGGATATTTCGATAACTATACGGCTGAATAAAATAATAAAGTGCTTGCGGCAAATTACTGTCCGCGAGCACTTTTTTTATTACCAAAGCGTTTTGTTCACAATAAGTTTACAATTGAAAGACTAAAAACGAGCATATAAAACGAACAAAAGTTTGATTTTTTGAAAAAAGTATGATATAATACTCCTAAGTATGGAAATATGGCATACTAAATGCGCTTTTGACCCATTCGGACGGATTTGGGGCGTAATTTGGGACAAAGCTCCAAGAAAGGAAGATGAAAATGCAAGCTTTGACCGATAAGGAAAAAAGAGTCTTTGATTTTATAGTGGAAGCAACACGTAAAAACGGGTATCCTCCGGCGGTGCGCGATATTCAGCAGGCGCTGGATATAAAGTCTACGTCGACGGTACATTCCTACATAAAAAGACTTGAAGATAAAAAATATCTCGAAAGAGATGCGGGAAAATCGAGAAGTCTTAAGCCTGTTGAGGTTTCGCCTGTTTCGATCGAAGACAGGCGCTCGGTGAGAATACCGGTCGTAGGTAAGGTCGCGGCAGGTGCGCCTATACTCGCGCTTGAAAATACGAGCGAATCGATATATTTCCCGATAGTAAAGAAATCACATATGTCGGGTCAGCTTTACGCTCTCAGAGTTAAGGGAGAAAGTATGATAGAGGCGGGAATAATGAACGGCGATTTCGTTGTCGTTCAGAAATGTCCGATCGCCGAAAACGGTGATATAGTGGTCGCTCTTATAGGAGATGAGGCAACCGTAAAGACCTATTATAAGGAAAACGGTCATTACAGACTTCAGCCCGAAAACAGCACTATGGAGCCGATAATAGTTGACAGCCTTATAATTCTCGGTAAGGTTATTTCGGTTATGAGATTTTATTAATAAAGTTCGCATTTGAAAGGCAATTTACCTCTTTATGAATAACAGAAAAAATTCATCCTTCTTTTCGGGCTCGTTTGCAAAGCTCGCGGCGAGATTTACTCTGCTTTTCGCACTTATTATCCCGCTTGTCGATGCGCTGTTGCTGTCTCCGCTATGCGATACAGTGCTTGCCAATATTGGAGAGGGTATACTTTATGAGATGGTCGGGAAAATATCCGAGCTTGTGGTAACTACGGCGTTTCTTGCGGAATGTACGGTAATAGTTTGCTGTGTATTCGCAGGACAAAATAAGCTTGCGGCAAAGCTTTTCTGGATAGAAGGACTGTCCTTTCTCTTCCTTGTAGTTATGCTGAAGCCTGCGGTCTTGTGGGTGAATGCGGCAATAGACGAATATCTTTTGTCTGAAATAGGAACCTTTATGCTGTCAAATTATACGCTTTCGCAGATACATGACGAGCTTCTTCTCTGGTGGGCAATGATATCCTACTTTATGAACGTGCTTATGCTGACCGTGGTAATGTGCGCTTCGTTTTTTGCAGCAAAGCTCAAAGTATCCTCGATAAAGGCTACGGGAAGAAAGCTCTCGCACGAAACGCTTGTTGCGGGACTTCCGAAAAATTCTTTGCTGAATCCCTCGGTGGCAGTGCCTACCGTGGTCTACCTTATCACACAGCTTATATTCTGTATCACCGATACAGTGGATTCGATAACAAATTACGGGGCACCCGTGCTCGTGTCGGAATACCTGTTTTTAATACTTCCTTTCGTGTATAAAATAGGATTTGCGATAGTCGGATATTTCGTTTGTCAGTATATTGCGTACGCTATGATATCAAGCCTCGGTAAAAAAGCGTGATTTTGTGATAAAAAAGACAAACCTCTATAAATTTTAACATTATTTTGATAAAAGCCTGCCGTTTGCCGTATTGACAAACGGCTCGTTTTGTTGTAAAATAGATATGTTATAAATACTTGGTGCAGTATTGTTTAATGAGAAAATAAAAACCATAATAAGGAGGTGCAAAAATGGAAGATTGGATTTGGATCTTGGTGGCTGTCGCAACGCTTGCTGTAGGTATTTTTATCGGTGTTCTGCTCCGTAAAAGAGTTGCCGAAGCAAAGATAGGCTCCGCAAATCAGGAGGCTGCAAGAATACTCGAAGAGGGTATAAAAGAGGCAGAGACCAAGAAGAAAGAAGCTTTGATAGAAGCCAAGGAAGAGATCATGCGCTCCAATAAGGAATTCGAGCGTGAGATCAAGGAAAGAAGAAGCGAGATTTCAAGACTTGAACGCAGATGCGCTTCAAGAGAAGAAACTCTTGATAAAAAGATCGAGGCTGCCGAGCGTAAGGAAGAAATACTTGATAAAAAGATCAAGGAAAACAATGAGCTTACGGGCGAGATAGAAAAGATCAAGGAGTCACAGCTTGAAAGACTTGAGGCTATTTCCGGGTATACCGTGGAAGAAGCAAAGCAGGAGATCATTTCTCAGATAGAAGATGAAGCAAAGCATTCAGCGGCGCTCAGACTGGTGGAAATCGAGGAAAGACTTAAAGAAATCGCCGACGAAAAGGCAAAGGATATCATATCTCTCGCAATTGCAAGATGTGCATCCGATCAGGTAGCAGAGGCTACAATTTCGGTAGTTCCTCTTCCGAATGATGAAATGAAGGGTCGAATAATCGGCCGTGAGGGAAGAAATATCAGAGCAATAGAAACTCTGACGGGCGTTGATCTTATAATAGACGATACCCCCGAAGCGATCACACTTTCCGGATTTGATCCGGTACGCCGTGAGGTTGCAAGACTTACCCTTGAAAAGCTTATTGTAGACGGAAGAATCCATCCCGCAAGGATAGAGGAGATCGTTGAAAAGTCGAAGAAAGAGGTTGACGCGAGTGTCAAGCAGGCAGGTGAACGTGCAACGTTTGATACGGGTATTCACGGAATACACGCAGATCTCGTAAAGATTCTCGGAAGACTGAAATACCGCACAAGTTATGGACAAAACGTATTGATGCACTCGATAGAGGTGTCGCTCCTTTCTGGTATTATAGCCGACGAGCTTGGAGTTGACAGCACGGTAGCAAAGCGCGCCGGACTTCTCCACGACATAGGAAAGGCAATGACACACGAGACAGAGGGCTCACACATTCAGATTGGTGTAGAACTCGCCAAGAAGTATAAGGAAAGCGAAGAAGTAATACACGCGATCGAAGCTCACCACGGAGATATTGAATCCCATTCGGTAATTGCGTTTATAGTTCAGGCGGCAGACGCTATTTCGGCGGCACGTCCGGGCGCACGCAGAGAAAACGTTGAGAATTATATCAAGAGACTTCAGAAGATGGAAGAGCTTGCAGAAAGTCTTCCCGGCGTAGAAAAATCGTTCGCAATTCAGGCAGGTAGAGAAATTCGCATTATGGTCAAGCCCGAAATGGTATCCGATACCGATATGGTGCTTCTTGCAAGAGAAATCGCAAAGAAGATAGAAGCTGAGCTTAAATATCCGGGTCAGATCAAGGTAAATGTGGTTCGTGAAAGCCGCGCCGTTGATTATGCAAAGTAATTTGCAGTAAAAACATTAACAATTCAACCACGCAGATGAGTTTCTTCTTTAGGAAACCGTGCGGATAACATATGATAATATAAAACTCCTTTGAAAAAAAGACGGATGATTCCGGATAAGTATATATTGAATATGTTAAATAAACGGTGCCGCGGACTTGCGGTCGGATGGGCTTCCGTACGACCTCGAAAGTCTGTCGGTGCCGTTTCGCTTTTATTTTGAGTTTGGAAGGGATATTTTGATGGGAAATTTTAATTTGCTTTGTCTTGGGGATATCGTTGGACCGGAAACGCTTTCGTGTATGCAGAAAAATCTCGGTGCGATACGCAGAAAATACGGCGTATCTATGGTAGTAGCCAACGGAGAAAACGTCGCCGAAGGAAACGGAATTACGCCTGAAGACGCGGAAGATCTTTTTGCGTGCGGTGTGGACGTGATAACGAGCGGTAACCATATTTGGAAAAAGAATCGGATATACAGCTATCTCGACGATAAAGAGGAAATTCTCAGACCCGCTAACTATCCTTCAAGCGTTCCCGGAAAGGGATATACTGTTTTTGAAACGGGTGTTGCGAGAGTGCTTGTTATGAACGTTCTCGGAACGATGTTTATGGATCCCCTTGGCTGCCCGTTTGAAACGGTAGATAGGATACTTGAAAGAGAAAAGGGAAGATACGATATTTCTGTTCTCGATATTCACGCAGAGGCTACCGCAGAGAAAAAGGCACTCGGATATTACCTTGACGGACGCGTGAACGCGATCTTCGGAACGCATACGCACGTAACGACCGCAGACGAGCAGATACTCCCGAAGGGAAGTGGCTATATCACAGACGTCGGTATGTGCGGCTGTGAAGAATCTGCGCTCGGTGTCGACGTGGAAAACGTGATAACAAGATTCAAAACCAAGCTGCCTACGCGTTTTAAGCCCGCGTCGGGAAAGATAAATGTCAACGGACTGCTCTTTTCCTTCGATAAAAATCTGAAGCTTACCTCGGTGGAAAGAATAAAAGAAGAATTTTGAAAAAACAACTCCTGCCAAAGGCTGGTTCTCATAAGGAAGTTAAAACTCCAACAGTGATCAAAAACTGTTGGAGTTTTTATCTAATATGTAGTAATAAAAATCACTTGGTAAATTATACTGTGCTTTAGCAAATGTTTTAACGTATGCAAATCCCAGTTTTTCTGCAATATGTTGACTTCTTGAATCTTCCGCCTTACAAAACCAAGATAATGTATTGGTTGTGTGATTTAAAACCGCTTTTAATGCTTCTGTCATATAACCTTTGTTTTGATGTTGCGGAACAATTCTAACTCCCACATTACGTATGTTTTCATTACCATCGGCATCTTCGTTCAAACCTATAGTTCCTATAATCTCATTGTTTTCTTTTAAAACTACAGCGTAATTATTCTTCACCTTTATCAAATATCGGATCGTCTCTTCATTATGAACCGAACAACCAATATCATCTTCACACCAATCTCGCAAAATCAATCGTTCTGTTGATAAAGTTATCATAGTATCATTCCTCCGTTTTATCGCCAGTTTCGCCTTTGTTTTACAAAGGCACAGGGCTAAGC
>JAFXJH010000033.1 GCA_017532425.1 Clostridia bacterium
ACGCCTGCGGCGTTCGATATGTGCTGACGCACTCGATATGTTTGCTTTGCAAACGAGGGATTTATCTCATATCGAATTGGCGCGGAGCGACAATATATCGAGCTTGAGCGCAGCGAAAGCATATCGAGTCAATGAAGTTGATATATCGACAGAAGAAAAAACAAGAGCAAGAATAGAAGGATTTGTTTCCTTTTACTCTTGCTCTTTCTGCTTGTAATATGGGGTTGGGCTTAGCCCATTTGCCTTTGACTCGTCAAAGGCGATGCTCGCACTTAGTGGTATTTTTATAATTCTCCGCTAAGAACAACAGGATTTTCGGTGCGCTGTGTTTTAATTAACCGAGAAGCATTATACCTGCAAAGGCTGTGATAATTGCAGCGTAGTGCTTGATGCTGAGCTTTTCCTTAAGGAAGATTCTTCCCCAAAGAACGGAAAGTGCGCAGTAAGCAGAGATTATAACCATACCTACCGTGAAATCGCTGAACATAACTGCCATGTAGAAGACCTGACCGACAGTTTCGCAGAATCCGCCGAGGAAGAGGTACTTGTTACCCGAGAATACCTTGTCCTTCTTAACAAACTTGATCCAGATGAACGCGAATATCGCAAGGATGAAGAATGTAAGCTCGAATGCAGAGTTTGCCGCATAGTCGGTGATGATTCCGTTTCCTGCGGAGTCTTCGATAGAGAATATGAATTCATCTCCGTACGTACCGAGCGCGTCTATTATAAGATATGCAATAGGAAGCATAAATGCGAGAAAGCTCTTTGCGTATTTGCGGTTCGCTTTTTCCTGACGTGCGATTCTGACCTCTTCGTCCTCACGGCTTTCAACGATGCCGAGTCCGAGAATACCGAGTGTTATAAGAACAACGCCGACGATTGCAATGGGGGTGATATCCTCCTTGGAGGTAAGACCGAAAATTATGCAAAGCAGGAAAGCAAGTGCGCCCGAGCAGTTGCAGATGGGCGAGGAAATAGAAAGCTCGATGTAGCGAAGACCTATGTAACCGAATACCATTGCGAGAATATAGAGTCCTGCAACGGGGAGGTATCTTACAAAGTCCATAAATACGAAGTCTGTGTAGAAAAGACTTGCTACGACCTTGGGCAGAGCGTCAACGCCGACTGTGCTGTCTATTATTTTGCCGCCTATTACGGTGATAAAGAAGTGTATTCCCATAATAAGACCGACAGCGAAAACTACCTTCCAATGACTGTTCTTGTCATTCTGGCGTGAACCTATTTTAGAAAATATATCAGAGCCGCTCCAGAAGAGAAGGGCAAGAAGCGAAAATACGAAAAACATAAATTATAAAATTCCTTTCAAAATTACATTATTTCAGATTTTTTAGAGTGACGTATCGTTATTTTAAAGGAATATATAATTATGTCGTGTCGAGTATGGTTGCTACGATGTTTTCAAGAAGCGGGTGGCTGAGATTTTCAAATGCTTTCAATTTGATTTCTCCTTTTGTAAGTATATTAAACCATACTGCGGCGGCAGTAAATCTTCCGTAATCGAGCGAAAGATGGAATCCGTCGCGGCAGAGTGATTTTCCACCGTTTCTGTAGTCAAACTCGGGAAGGCTCTCACGAAGCTTCTGTATTACCGTACCCGTCGGGATGATTTCGGCATCTATCAGCTTTGCTGCCATTTCGCTTGCGTCACGAAGACGTCTGAACATCTCCTCCTGACTTTGATTGTAGGTTGCAAATCCGGAATGAACAGAGTCGTGCTCGTAAGCCCAGGTCTGATGAAAATAGATCTTTGACTTAGGGGCATATTTGCGAATAAAGCTTGCAAGCTCGGTTATATAGGGTACGTACGATTGCGGCATACCGCTGAAATGACTTGCTTGCTGAAGAGTTACAACGTCCCAGTCGTCAAGAGTGATAGCCTCGTTTAAAGATATCTTTCTCTCAGACGGTCCTCCGTTGCGCTCAAGGTCGTAATCTGCAGCTCCCGATATCATATTGTCGTAATGACGCTTGAGGCTGCATCCTCCGATATAGAGATTGACAGTTTCTATATCGAATCCGCTTGCGACAGCTATCTTGTGCAGATATTTGTGCGCATCCTGCGAAAAACTGTTTCCGATCGATAAAATTTTCATTTTCTTTTTAAAATTTTCCGTGTCTTAATTTGATTTGGTTGATGAAAAAAGCATTTTAAAAAATTAACAAGGCGATTATATCACAATGTTCTTGATTTTGCAACAAGTTTTTCAAAAAAATATTACTGATAAATACTAAATAATACCTTATGCGACTTTTTAATTATACAGAGCGATATAAAATAGACTTACTGCCACATAAAAGCGGGATTTGGAGGAGATCCCGTTTTAACATCGGAAATCCCTTGAAAACGCGGCTAAACTGTACACAATTTTCTTCGGCAGGCGATATTCAAGGCTTTTTCGATGGTGGCAAGTAAAAAAAATCAAGGAGGATGTGATTTGAAAATTATAAAAAAGCTTTTGTCAAGAAAATTCATACTTACGCTTATATCCGCCGTCTTTTCGGTAGTTTTTGCTTTCAGCGGAGTTGGAGGGGACGTCGGCGCAGTTTGTTCGGTCATTGCGGCGTTTTCCGCTCCGATAGTTTACGTTGTCACTGAAGGCAAGATTGACGAGAAGGCACTTTCGATGATATCCGAATCTGCTGATAAGGTGTCCGAAATACTTAAAAGCGAATGAATTTATTGTATTCGTAGGAATATTATGAAAGGGGATGGTGAAGAAACTTGATAAAAAAATACCTTTTTTCCGAGAACAGAGGACTGAGGCTCTCGGAAAATTTCACGCTATCCGAATTCGTATGCGCGGATAAAAACGACGAGGTGCTCGTGTCTGACGAGCTGATAGCTCTTCTTCAAAGAGTGAGAGATCATTTCGGAAAGCCGGTGATAATAACCTCGGCATACAGGACAGCTTCGCACAATAAAAAGGTGGGCGGCACTTCGAAAAGCTATCATCTTACGGGTGAGGCGGCAGACTTTGTTGTGAGCGGTATATCGCCCGCAAGAGTGGGATATTACCTTGACAAGCTCGGTGCTTCGGGGATAGGAGTATATCTTTCCTCGGGATTCGTTCATCTGGACGTGCGCTCAAAGGGCAAATGGAGAGGACTTATCTCTTCTGGCAAAGAAGAAAATCTCTCTGAATATTTTCCTACTCTGTATAAGGGCAAAAGAGGCAACAGTGTCCGTCTCTTACAGACACTTCTGAACGTGGACGCCGACGGAATATTCGGGAATCAGACTCGCGAGGCGGTGAAAAAATATCAAAGGGAGAACGACCTTGACGTTGATGCTTACGTCGGGCCGCTCACGTGGAGCGCACTGCTCGATTCCTGACTCTATCTTAAAATGAAAAACAAGGCAGAATGTATGACTTTCTGCCTTGTTTTTATTGACTTTGACCTGGTTAACTGATATAATATTCATAAAAATGACGAAGGTAGGTATTTCCGAATGACAGATTCAAGAACACTTGCATATATAAATCTGTTTGCCGTGCTCGGAACGCTCCCTTATCTTTGCGAGCTTGACTGTGAGGCATCAGAGCTGATAAAAGGTAAAAAGGTAACTATAGGTATAAAGGTAAAGGATGGCCCCGAGGGCAGACTTGTGTTTGCCGATAACAAGTGCGCCGTGCTTGAGGGCGCGGACCCTTGCGATATAAAGCTCTCCTTCTCCGAGCCCGATAAGTTTAACAGAATGATAGACGGAACCTATACTCCGATACCGACAAAAGGCTTCCATAAGATAGGATTTCTTACAAAGAACTTCATAAAGCTGACAGATATACTGACAAAATATCTGCGTGCAGAGAAAAAAGACCTTGAAAACAAGGAATTCTTTGAAAAGAGCACAGTTCTTATGTTCCATCTCATTCTTTCCGCTATCGCGCAGATAGGAAACGAGGATAAGATAGGAAGAGCGAGCGCATCCTATATCGTCGACGGAACGGTCAGAATGTCGGCAGGCGACGATATCGTGCTTTCTATAAGATCGGAGGGGCATAAGCTTACTGCTATTCACGCTTCTCCCGAGAGCTATACTTCATTTATGTCGTTTGACTCGGTCGAGACCGCAAGAAAGCTGTTTGACGGCGATATAAACGCTGTTGCATGTATAGGCACGGGAGTTGTCCGCGTCGGCGGAATGATCTCGCAGGTCGATAATATCAACCGAATACTCGACCGTGTTGCCCTCTATCTTGCGTGAAAGGACTTGTTTGGATATGAAAAAAATATATACGTACGAAAAAAGCCGCGAGGCATTTGCACGCGCCGAAAAGGTGATCCCTTCGGGAATTTACGGACATCAGGGTCCTGCTGAGGGATGCTATACTCCGGTCGAGGCTTTCCCGTTCTTTTCCTCAAAGGCATTGGGTAGCTATCTCTGGGACCTTGACGGAAACCGTTTTATAGACTATATGTGTGCATACGGTCCGAACGTACTCGGCTATAACGATCCCGAAATAGACGAGGCAGCGGCGGCACAGCGCGCGATCGGCGACTGTACGACCCTTCCGTCGATCAAAATGATAGAATTTGCAGAGCTTCTCGTCGATACGGTAGCATCTGCCGATTGGGCGTTCTTTGCCAAAAACGGTAACGACGTAACGACTATGGCGGTTATGGCTGCACGCGCATATACTCACAGAAAGAAGATAGTTTTCTTTAAGGGATATTATCACGGCGTTGCGCCCTGGACGCAGAAAATAGACTATGCGGGCGTTATCGAAGAGGACGTAATGCATAATATCTACGTTGATTGGAACGATATCGAGGGGCTGCGCAGAGTTTTCGATGAAAACAAGGGACAGATAGCCGCAGTTATTTCACAGCCCTATATGCACGGCAATTTTATGGATAATATTCTCCCGGCCGAGGGCTTCTGGCAAGCAGTCCGAAAGCTTTGCACCGATAACGGCACAGTTCTCATCATCGACGACGTGCGCGCAGGATTCAGACTTGATATTGCGGGCTCAGACCACTATTTCGGCTTTGAAGCTGACCTTATTTGCTTCTGCAAGGCACTTGCGAACGGATATAACGTTTCCGCTCTCTGCGGAAAGGATTTCCTTAAAAATACAATTTCGGGAATGTCATATACGGGAAGCTACTGGCTGTCCGCCGTTCCTTTTGCGGCGGGAATTGCCTGCATAAATAAGATGAAGCGCATAAATTCCCCGAAGATACTTATAGAAAAAGGAACGAAGCTGAAGGAAGGTCTGATAGACGCGGGTAAAAAGTACGGCTTTGATCTGCGCGTTACAGGCGTGCCCTCTCTCTTCTATCTGCGAATCGCAGATGACCCGACACTTATGCTCCATCAGGAATGGATAGCAGAGTGCGTAAAGCGCGGAATCTTCTTTACAAATCACCATAACCACTTCATAAATGCATCTCTCACAGACGAGGATATAAAGGAGACTGTCGAGATAGCAGACGAGGCATTTTCAGTTGTAAGAAACAGACACGATAAGTGATCTTATAATATCAGTTAATAACGGAGGAATTAAAAAATGGTACGTTTAACGGCAGATTTTACCGAAAAGGTAAGACCGATGGGCAAAATGAACGGAATGAATAACGGCCCCTTGCACACGTTTTATGACGCGACCGAGGAGTTCAAGGAGATGGGCGTGGATTTCGTCAGATTCCACGAAACACACTCTCCGGTCGGAAAATGCATAGAGGTTCCCTTTATTTTCCCCGACTTCGATGCGGATGAGTTTGATGAAAACAACTACTATTTTGACGAGACCGATGCCGTGATCAAGGCGGCTGTCGATAACTCTATCGAGATAGCATACCGCTTCGGTATGGGAACGGAAGGAACACTTCCCAAAATATTCTGCATAGTCCCAAAGGATTACGCAAAATGGGCGCGTATCTGCATCCAGATACTTAAGCACTATAACGACGGATGGGCAAACGGCTTCCATTACGGCATAAAGCTTTGCGAGATATGGAACGAGGCTGACCTCTACGATTACTGGAGAGGCGAGGGAAGCGAATATATCAAGTTCTACTGCATAGTTTCCAAGATGATAAAGGAGTACGATCCTTCGCTCAGAGTGGGAAGCAGCGGATTTGCATTCGGTATTCCCGATGTTCCCGTACCCGACGCTCCCGAAGGCGTAAAGGCAAATTATAAAAAGAGATACGATTTCTTCCATAATTATCTTGAGGCGGTTCTCGAAACAAAGGCTCCGATGGATTTCTTCGCTTGGCACTGCTACGTTTACCGCTCATCGGCATGCGTTAAGAGAATAGAGGGTATTCTCGATCTTCTTCGCGAATACGGACTTGAAAACGTTGAAAATATCAACACCGAATGGGGTCCGATAACCCTTCACCATGACGCAAAGGGCGTTTGGGATATGTCACAGCACGATACGATAAAGAGTGCAATAACCTTCCTCGCTTCGATGATAGTTATGCAGAATTACGGCACCACGAAGGCGGCGTACTATGATGCAGACCCGAGAGGCGCTTTCTGCGGACTTTATGAGTATGACGGCACAAGAAAGCACAGCTTCTACAGCGCAAAGGCTTTCTCGATGCTGAGAAAGGGCGAAATGGAGTGTAAGACCGAGGGTCAGACGAGTAACGTAAGGGTCTGCGCATCCTATAACGGAGGCAAGGCGTACGTTGCAGTCACCTGCGAGGAGGCAGAGGAAGAGGTTTCTCTCAAGCTTCTCGGTCTTGAAAAGGCTAAAGTAAATTACTATTTTATAGACGAAACACACAATCTTGAGCTTGTAAGAACAGGAAGCTTCTCGGGACGTGCGATAAATCTTAAAATGCCGCGCGATTCGGCATATCTCCTCGAGCTTGAATTTTAAAGAAGGGAAGTAGCATAATAATGAAAAGAATAGTTTGCGATTTTAATAAATTCACAGGTAAAATAAATCCTCAGCACGGCGCGGTAAACTGGCCTATCGGCTACGTACACGCAGAGGGCGCACCCGACTCTGCCGATTGCGACAGAGCAAATGAAATACTCAGAGAGATAAACTTCCCCTTTACAAGACTTAAAGAGCCTTATAACAGAGGATACGTAAAATGTCTTGAGATCCCCTTCGTTTTCCGCGATTTTTCAAAGGATGAGAGCGACCCGAAAAACTATTATTTCTATAATACCACAAATTTTGTAAAGGACGCGGCAAACGGTAAGAGAAAGGTTATGGTCCGTCTCGGCGCACCGAGAGAATACTGGAAGTCGAGATATAATAACAAGCCGACAGACTACGATAAATTCGCACGTATCTGCCGTAACGTAGTTCGTCATATCAATGACGGATGGGCAAACGGAATAAAGGCGGGCGTAAAATATTTTGAAATATGGAACAGAGCGGACGATATCAAATGCTGGCCCGACGGAAGCTATGAGGATTATTACCGCCTCTACGAGAGAGTTGCACGCGAAATAAAGGAGCTCCATCCGAGACTCAAGGTGGGCGGTCCTGCGGCGGCATTCTGCGGCGGAGATAACGCTTTCCTTAAAGGATTCCTCGATTATGTTGCAAAAAATAACGTTCCCTGCGATTTCGTGACCTGGAATTACTATGGCGAGGATGCCGCAGAGGCATTCAGACAGGCAAAAGAGGTGCGTAAGCTTGTTCGTGACGCAAAGCTTCCGAAAAAGGTTGAAATATTCAACGATGAGTGGAGCTGTATAACACTCGACGAAACAGGATTCGTTCAGGCAAAGAACACGAGAAACGAGAAGGGTGCGGCATTCGACGCGGCATTCCTTATGCAGATGCATAAAGCAAAGATGGATGCCTGCCATTACTATGAGCTCAACCCCGGACTTCCGTGGGGCGGACTTCTCGGCAAGGCGTGGAAGCGTCCTCTTAAGCCGATATACGCTTTCCTCGGATTTGCACGTCTTTATGCACTCGGTCAGAGCGTGAAGACTACGACTATCGGAAAGAACACCTACGCTATGGCGGCTGCAAACGGAGAGAAGCAGGCTCTTATGATCTCTGTCACAGAGGATAAGAGAAACGAGGTCGAAATAAACTTTGCTTCCTCGCTTGAAAGAAAGATATATATCGTTGATAAAGAAAACGATTTTACCGAAATAATGACGACCTCTGAGGAAAAGGTGACTGTAAAGACAAAGGGTCATACTGTTATTTTTGCACAGACAGTCTGATCTTGCGGGGCAAGACAGAAGTTTTGTGACTTTCGCAGCAAAGCTGCGAACTTTCCAAGGCAAAACGCACAAAACTTCATAACTTGAAGAAAGGATCGGTCATAAAAATGGTACGTTTAACAGCAGATTTTACCGAAAAGATAAGACCTATGGGTAAAATGAACGGAATGAATAACGGACCGCTTCACCTTTATTATGATGCAGCAGAAGAGTTCAGAGAAATGGGTGTCGATTTCGTAAGATACCACGAGACCCATTTTGGCGCGGGTAAGTGTATAGAAGTCCCCTTTGTTTTTCCGAATTTTGATGCCGATGAGTATGATGAAAACAACTATTACTTCGATCAGACGGATGCCGTTATCAAATCGGCGGTAGACAGCTCTATCGAGATAATGTACCGCTTCGGAATGGGAACGGAAAACGCACTTCCGAAGATATTCTGCGTAGTGCCCAAGGACTATGCGAAATGGGCGCGTGTCTGTATACAGATACTTAAGCATTATAACGACGGATGGGCAAACGGATTTCATTACGGAATAAAGCTTTGCGAGATCTGGAATGAAGCCGACCTTCATAACTATTGGCCGGGCGAGTACGATGAATATATCAAATTCTACTGCATCGCGGCAAAGCTTATGAAGGAGTATGATCCTACGCTGAAAATAGGCTGCAGCGGATTTGCAGGCGGAATACCGATAAAGCCGTCCGAGAGCGCTCCCGATAATATCAAGGAAAATTACCGTAAAAGATATGACTTTTTCCATAATTATCTCGAAACGGTGATAAAAACAGGAGCTCCGCTCGACTTCTTCGCGTGGCATTATTATATCTATAACTCGACAGACTGCGTGCGCAGACTTGACGGCGTTTTCGAGCTTCTTCGCGAGTACGGTCTTGAGAATATAGAGAATATCAATACCGAGTGGGGACCGATAACATTGCACCGCGACTCGAAGGGCGAATGGGATCTTTCTCAGGGCTATACGATAAAAAGCGCGATAACCTGCCTTGCTTCTATGCTCGTTATGCAGAATTACGGTACGACCAAGGCGGCGTATTATAATTCGGAGGTGCTAAGCTCCTTCTGCGGTCTTTATGATTATGACGGCTCAAAGAAGCACACATTTTACAGTATGAAGGCGTTTTCGATGCTTCGTAAGGGTGAATATGAGTACAAAACGAACGGACAGACGGACAATATAAGGATATGTGCGTCGTATAACGGCGAAAAGGCGTACGTTATAGTCACCTGCGAAAACGAAGACGAGGAAATATCTCTGAAGCTTTGCGGAATTGATAAAGCAAGGATAAGCTATTATCTTCTTGACGAAACGCACGACCTTGAATTTGTAAGAAGAGGTGGCTTCTCGGGACGGGCGATAAATCTTAAAATGTCGGGCAACTCCGCATACCTTCTTGAAATAGAAAAACAGATCGACGGAAAAGTGGTAAACTGATATGGAAATATACGTAAACTCAAGAAAAATCGATGTCAAACATAATAATATCTCGGATTTTGTGATATATTCCTCGCGTGAAAGCGAAAAGAAGGCTGAAATACGCATAATTCTTGATGAAGAGGTAAGAGAGACACGCGTAAGACCGCAGAGCGTCGGGATAACTCCGATACTCAGAGGCAAGGAAATAACCTTCGATGCGGATATTCCGTGTAAGCTCGACCTTGAATTTCCGGGCTCGGAAAGGCTTCCGATATTTTTCTTTCTGTACGGTCGTGAGGAAGTGCCGCAGGGCGAAAACGTACGCTATTTTGCGCCGGGCGAATATACTCTCGACGAGATACGCATAGCATCAAACGAAACGCTCTATATAGCGGAGGGAGCGATCGTTCACGCGCATCTGTACGCTGAAAATGCTGAAAATCTTACGGTTTGCGGCAGAGGAGTATTGGACGTTGAGGGCGATATTACAACAAAGCACAGAAGAATGGCACGCTTTCACGAGTGCAAAAATCTTGTGATACGTGACGTTACCCTGCAGGGACCGAAGGGCTGGACCTGCGCGCTCTTCGGGTGCGAGAACGTTTTGATCGATAACGTAAATATTATGTCGTGGTACGTATGCGGCGACGGGGTAGACGTTGTGGGAAGCCACGACGTGACCGTTAAAAGCTGCTTCATACGCACGGAGGATGACTGCGTTTCTCTTAAAGCGACCGATTACTGCGGACCCTCGGGTCTGAGAGACGTTTACAACGTAAAGGTGTCGGGATGCGTTTTCTGGAATGCACAGCCGGGTAACGCTATCGAGATCGGATTCGAGACCCGATGTGACGAGATGTATAATATTGAATTCTCCGATATAGATATCATCCACTGCGAGCACGAGGGATGGCAATCGGGAAGCGCAATATCGATACATAACGGCGACCGCGCGAAGATACACGATATTGTTTACCGTGATATCAGAATAGAGGATGTTTGCGACAAGCTTTTCGATTTCAAGATCATGTATTCAAGATATTCGCGCGATGAAATACGCGGAAGCATAAAGAATATTCTTGCAGAGAATATCTCGATTACCGAAGGTGCTTTTCCGCCTTCTGTTATAAGCGGATTTCAGGCAGACGAGTCGCTTGTTGAAAACGTGCGCTTTGTGAATCTGTCTGTGCACGGTCAAATGATAAAAAATCTCACAGAATGCAGAATGGTATGCGAAAGAGCGAAAAACGTTTCTTTTGAGATAAAATAACGAAAAAAGATAAAACCACGGCTTTGTTACTTGAAAAGACCGTGGTTTTGTTGTTTTGTATAATAAAATTTTAAAAAAATTTCAATGTTTTAAGAAAAAACTCTTGTAAACTGAATTAAAAGTGCTATAATAAATATAAATGTGGAAGTATTTCTTTTTATAAAATAATTTTTACAAGGGAGTGAGAATATGGACGTCGGTAGTAGTCGAGGGTGGAATATGGCAGTCGATTTTGATTTCAGCTTGGGTACTTATCGGGCGCTCATGCTCTGACAGCTTTGTATTAATAAATATCGTCTGCCATTGTCCTTCAAAACAAAGTAACGTTTGACGCTTGGATTGCCTTAACGTTTTTGAAAGGGAACAATGGTATTTTTATACCCATTTTCACCTTTTCGGAATTTTACGGCTGACTTTGCCGAAAACTAAACTACAGGTCAGTATAAAAAAGGGGGAAGAGACGATGAATGCAAAAAAAGAAATTCCAAATGAAAATATAGCCTTTGTACAGCATCCCGATTATAAAAACGAGATAGCTGATATTATTCGCAGTAACCTTACGCCAAAGCTGATACGTGAGCGTCTTTCGACATATCACGAAAACGATATTGCGCTTGCGCTTGAGCTTCTGAAAAAGGAAGAGAGAGCAAAGCTTTACAGTATTCTTGATAACGATATGCTTGCAGACGTTCTTGAATACTCGGAGGATCTCCATATTTACATCAGCGAGCTGAGCGTGCGCCGTCAGGTCGAAATGCTCGAACGATTTGAGGTAACCACGGCGGTAGAATATCTGCAAAAGGCGGATAAAAGCTGTCGCGCACTTATAGTCGATCTGCTCGAGGAGTCGTCAAGAAAGGAAATCGCCTTTTCGATATCCTTCGATGAGGACGAGATAGGCAGTAAGATGACGACAAACTACGTTGCGATACGCAGAGGTCACAGCGTGCGCCAGGCTATGAGAGAGCTTATCGCACAGGCGGCTGAAAACGATAATATTTCTACGATATATGTCATTGACGATGACGGAACGCTTTTCGGAGCGCTCGATCTGAAGGATCTTATAATCGCAAGAGATACGATAGATCTTGAAACGGTAGTAAAGACCTCTTATCCTTACGTATACGCGGGCGAGCAGATAGAGGAATGCCTTGACCGTATCAAGGATTATTCGGAGGACTCGATCCCCGTTCTTGACGAGAAGAACAGACTTCGAGGAGTTCTCGTAGCGCAGGATATAACCGTGCTTGTCAATGACGTTCTGGGCGATAACTACGCAAAGCTCGGTGGTCTTGCCGCAGAAGAAGACCTCAAAGAGCCGATAATAAAGAGTATAGGCAAAAGACTCCCGTGGCTTACCGTTCTTCTTGCACTCGGTATGCTCGTATCGGGCGTTGTGGGACTTTTTGAGAATATAGTTTCGCATCTCGCAATGATAGTCTGCTTCCAGTCGCTCGTTCTCGGTATGGCGGGTAACGTCGGTACACAGTCGCTTGCTGTCACTATAAGAGTTCTTATGAGCGAGGACGTAAGCGCAAAGCAGAAATGGTATCTTGTGTTTAAAGAGGCCCGCGTGGGATTCCTCAACGGTCTTATAATGGGATTACTCTCGTTTGTCTTTGTCGGAGGATATCTCTTCCTTCTCAAGGGCGAGATACTTTCGTTCTCATTTGCGGTTTCGGCTTGTACGGGACTTGCACTCGTTGTGGCAATGCTTTTCTCAAGCATCGCGGGAACAACGATACCGATACTTTTCAAAAAGATGAACATCGATCCCGCAGTTGCGTCCGGCCCGCTTATTACGACAGTAAACGACCTTGTCGCCGTTGTAACCTACTACGGATTTGCATGGCTTCTGCTTATAAATCTGCTGAATTATTGATTAGTAAACGGGACTTTTAGCCTGCCCGATAACTTTACTGAAAAAGGTTTATTTGTAACTTAAAAAGAAAACTCGGAAAAGCTTTTTGCTTCTCCGAGTTTTTTGTGTTTGCACGCTGTCCTTGCTTGCTTGACAACTCCGCAAATATGTGATACACTAAAAGTGAAAAATAAAATTCCAAAAAGGAGAAAGCTTATGGTAAGAGGTAAAAATAAAATTCCCGAGCATCTGCCTGAAAAGCTTACTATATCATTTCCTATTTGGGGACTTTATGATACCGGAAACGGCGCCTATCACGACATAGATAAAATGATGAGAGAGCACGTTGAGCGTGGCTTTAACTGTATGAGGATCGATGACGGCGCAGGTCTTATGCACGATATAAACGGAAATCCGCGAGGACCGGTCTATTTTGGCAGAGGATTTGGTGAGTTCGATTTAAAAATGAGGCAAAGCGGAGCATCCGGAGATCCCGGCTTATGCGATACAAGAAAAAGACTTATCGAAATTTTCCGTTCCGCAAAGAAGCACGGAATATATATAATCCTTTCATCGTGGTACTATCTGCATACCTACTGGTACGTTGATTCTGATTTGGCAACTGAACTTGAAGCAATAAAGCCTCACGATAGATTCCATGCATTTGCTAAGTTTTTGCATTATATTTTGCTTGAGCTTGAAAAAGAAGGACTGGACTCGCAGATAGCATTTGCGGAAATTTTCAATGAAGCCGACGGACTCTGCTTCATTGACGGCTACGGTCATAAAAACCAAATAGGCAGCGAGGAAATTGCACGCTTCAGAGAAGATCACGAGAAGGCTATCGAATGGATAAAAGAACGTCATCCTCAGATACTCTTTGCTTTTGACTCATATTCGTACTATGCAGATCACGAGCAGATTCCTAAAAATCTTGAAGTTTATAACTTCCATAACTACTTTATGTGGAGCGTTTACCGTACGGCTGTTGAGCGCGATAACACGTTGCTTGCTACACAGCCTATCCCTATGGAAACCGTAAGAGCATCCACGAAGCCCGGATTCCCTGCGGCAGAAGATTGGTATCAGAGAGTATGGTTCTACAATAATATTTCAGACTTTGAGAGAGCAAACGCGCAAGCTGATGCCTACCTTGAAGAACATAAAAATGAAATACTGAATAAGCTCAAAGAAACGGTTGATCACGTTCGCTCTAACCTCGACGGCGCACTCTCGGGACTACCCGTCGTTTCAGGCGAAGGTGTTTCCTATTCGGGCAGCTATCATATGATTTTCGAGGAATATTCAGAAACGTTCTGGTCGGTAATACGTGAAATGATGATGCTTTATCGCTCGCTCGGCCTTTGGGGAACGGTGGTCAGAACGTGCTGCGGTCCCGAAGACCCCGTTTGGTATTCTCATCCCGAAAAGCTTGCAGAGATGAACCGTATCTTTACGTCAGAGAAATAAGCAGTCTTTAAATTCTGTTCCGAGCTGCTGTCGTATTCATAAGTTATCAAGATACCTGTTTTTATATGAAAGTAAATTGGAGACATCCACACGGAGCTTTTTTGTCTTTGTACGCCATCTTTGCTTGCTTGACAAAAACGTGATGATATAATACAAACAATACATAAGTAAACGGAGAAAATGCTGTGATCGAAAAAAATAATATAGTTGAAATCGCTAAAAGACACTCCATAAAAAGAGAGGGAGCTTCTCCCGACTTTTTTGAGGGGTCACTTATCGGAAACGGAGATCTCGGAGCTGTCGTATGCTCAAGACCGGATGCACTTGTCGTATATTTCGGTCATAACAGCATTTGGGATATTCGTATATGCGAGGATCATAAGGATAAGGTCAAAACATTTAATGAGCTGTGGAATAGAATACTCGACGAAAAGAATAGCTTTTCGGGAGCAGAGTGGCATAGAAAATACAACGATACGATCTGTGCCTCCTATCATAAGCTGTATCCGCGTCCCTATCCCGCATCCGCGCTCTACCTCTTTTTCGACCGTAAGGAATACGATGTGATCTGTCAGGAGCTTGATATTTCCTGCGGACTCGTGACCGTTACCTTTGAAAGAATAGACGGCGAGAAGTATTATGCCCGTATATTCATTTCGCAAAGCTCGGATACGATGTTTTGTAAAACTGTCAACGCCAAAGGTGAGCCGACAGAACTCTTTTATAGAATCAAGATAATGCCACATACTCCGGATGCGGGACTTCCCGATTATACGGTTTTCGAAAACGGATTTACACAGATACTTCCGTACAATGATTATTCGGGATCGCCGAGAGAAGGTGTGGATAAAGGCTTCACTGTGAGATATGCTGTTGACGGGACTTTGGAAAACATGGGACTTGATACAAGGATTTACTCTGCGTCGTCGATAACCGTTGATATTACACATGGCTACGTTGAAGAGCTTAAAGATTCGAAAAATATTGAAAATATCTCATGTAATGAGGACCTCATTCATACGCGCAGGATATGGCACGATTATTGGAAATGCTCAGGCATTTCTATCGATGATGATTTTTTAGAGCATATCTGGTATACCAATACCTATTTTATCCGCTGCGCGATAAATGAAAGCTGCCGCTGTCCCGGTCTTTTCGCAAACTGGATGTATCGCGATATAGGAACCGCATGGCACGGCGACTATCATATGAATTACAATACTCAGCAACCATTCTGGGGGCTTATGGGAGCAAACAGACAGGCTTTGCATATGCCGTACGTAAGACTTGCCGAGGAGCTTCTTCCGGTATCAAAGGCTTGGGCGAAGGATTTTTATCAGATGGACGGCGCGTGCTTCCCGCATTCTGCCTACCCCGTTCCGATGACAGTAAATCCATATCCCACAACCGATTGGGGATGGGAGATATTTGAAACGCCCTGGACCGTGCAGAGCCTTTGGTGGCACTATACCTATACCCGTGACAAGGAGCTTCTTCGCACAAGACTCTATCCTGTAATGAGGGAAGCGGCGCTGTTTTTGGTCGATTATATGACACGCGAAAATTCGGGATGCAAGGATGACGGTAAATATCATCTCTTTCCCACGATCGTTCCCGAGCTTTACGGACTTGTTAACGGACTTGATAAAAACCAGGACGGAATCGCAGACCTTACTCTTACTAAATTTCTTTTCAGTGCGATGCTTACGGCTATTAATGATCTTGATATCCTTGATGAAGAAGCCGAGCTGTATGCAAAGATCGAGTCGATACTGTCAGCATATCCCGAGTATCCTACCGCAACGTCGAAAAGGGGAGAGGTGTTTGTTAGCGTAGAGACCGAAGACCCCGATCACGTGGTCTATAACGTTCCTACCAATCTTATGCCGATATTCCCGGGCGAGGATATCGACGTGCACAGCTCGTCTGAAAAGGAGCTTGAAATAGCAAAGCGTTCCTGGAAATTCCACTATAACGAGGGCGGAAACGATCTTGTATTCTACCACCTTGTGGGAGCGCGTCTTGGTGTGATAGACCTTGAAAAATTCAAAAGACAGATAAGATATTCGCTTATGCCTAACGGCACGGCAACAGACAGAGCAACACTTACGGGCGGACGCTACGGCGATGATTGCTATATGGATTTTATGAGCCGTATGGGAATATGGATCGAAAATTTCTCGCTTTATGCGGTGATTAACGAGTGTCTGATTTGGGGACATACCGACACGGTAC
Source organism: Clostridia bacterium (assembly GCA_017532425.1). Taxonomy (GTDB): domain Bacteria; phylum Bacillota; class Clostridia; order Oscillospirales; family CAG-272; genus SIG672. The sequence continues at coordinate 16,458 of JAFXJH010000033.1, forward strand.
GCCTTTTCCCGAATTGGGATATGAACAGATCGGCATCGTTTTGTACGCTGAGAGTAAAGGGCGCTTTTCTGATAGATGCGGAATGTGCAGAGGGTAAGGTGACCTTTGTTCGCGTATACAGCGAATGCGGAGGAGAATTCCGGCTCGAAAACCCGTGGAGCAGGGCAGTAGATCAAAACGGACGGGTCTGTGATGACAAGATCATCTGCATACAAATGCAAAAGGGTGAAGAAATCGTGATAAGACCCTTTGAAAAACAGTAAATAAATGACACGACCCCGACGCTTTGCGTCGGGGTCGTAATTTTAAAAGTAATATCTTACCAATTATCCTTTTCCTTGTCTTCGGGAATTACCTCGGTAAGTGCCTTTATAGCACACTCGATCATAGAATCCTCAGGCTCTTTGGTCGTGATATGCTGAAGCCATACGCCGGGTGCGGAAATTATTTTCGTGATAATATTGTCATGGCGTCCCGCGAACTTTATAAGCTCGTAGCCTATTCCGATGATAAGAGGAACAAGGATTATTCTTACAAGCGTGCGGAGAAGCACGTGGTCGATCTGAATAAATCCGCCAAGCAGAATTCCCACAAGAACGACGAGTACGATAAACGAGGTTCCGCATCTGGGGTGGAATCTCTTTTGCTTGCGCACGTTTTCAACGGTCAATTCAAGCCCCTGCTCGTAGCAGAAAATAGTCTTGTGCTCGGCTCCGTGATACATAAACGTACGGCGGATATCCTTCATAAAGGATACTCCCCACATGTAGAGCACGAGGATGGCAAGCTTTATAACGCCGGTGAACGCGCTTCTTCCGAGATGGTCAAGATAGGTTGCGCGTACAGAAAGCTCACCGAATACGAGATTGTAGATGAATTCGGGCAGGAATACGAAAAGTCCGATAACGAGCACAAGTGCAAGCACGACGCTTACTACCATGATAATGCCCATTTCGTTGCTTCCGGATTTTTTGTCGGATTTTTTGTTTTCTTTTTCTGCTTTTTCTTCGGCTTTTGGCGCTTCTTCAAGGGATTCGGTTGCTTCTTCGCCCTCACCTTCGGGAAGATCTTCTGCTTTGACTTCGGCTGCTTCGGTCACTTCGGAGTTATCTGCTTCCTCGGATGCAGCCTCCTCGGCGGAAACCTTTTCAGCCTCCTCGGCGGCAGCTTTTGCGGCAGCCTCGGCTTTTTTAGCCTCTTCCTCGGCAAGCAGATCCTCAAAAGGTCTGCCTTCCTTTTTTGCTCTCTTTTTGAGCTCCTTCAGAGCCTTTTCCTCGCCTCCTGACGCTCAAGCTCTTCAAGATCCATAGCGATCTCTGCAGATTCGGAGAGACACTTGTATCCCGTGATCAGCGAGGTTGCCATATTGTATACACCGCGCACGAAGGGGATCTTTGCGATCTTGGGTGTGTTTTTGGGATTGTCCCACTTTTTAAGTACGATCTCACCTTTGGTGTCACGTACTGCCATAGCGGTCTTTTCGGGACCGCGCATCATAATTCCTTCGATAAGCGCCTGACCGCCTATCGAGGTCTTTTTTGCTTTATTTTCAGACATTTTAATCTCCGCTTTTGAATTTGTACTTATTTAGTACAGTATAAGTTTATATTATATTTATTAACAGAGAGTGAATTTACATATGTTTTTGTGTAATTTTTACTCTTCTTCCATCTTTTTCGGCTTAATATCCGAAAGGGGATTTGCGCTCATCGCTTCTTCCATCTGCGTATTGCTGATGTGTGTGTATATCTGCGTGGTGTTGAGCTGCTCGTGTCCGAGTATGTCCTTGAGTACGCGGATATCGACCTGTCCGCTCTGATACATAAGAGTCGCGGCTGTGTGACGGAGCTTGTGCACCGAAAAATTACGGTATTCAAGTCCCGCAAGCTTCAAATATTTTCCTATCATCCATTGTACCGTCTTGATAGATATGCGTGTGCCGAGACGGCTGATGAAAAGCGCATTTTTGTCGCGTATCTCGGTCTGACCTCTGACCTTCAGATATGCGTTAAGCGCGTTTTTGCAGGCTTCGTTCAGATATATTATTCGGTTTTTGCTGCCTTTACCGGTTACCTTGAGAGAACGCATATCGGGATCGATATCTGAAAGGCTTATTCCCGCAAGCTCGGAAAGTCGCATTCCGCAGTTAAGAAAGAGAGTTGCTATGGCAAAATCGCGCTCGCGATGCTCTGAAAGCTTATCGTTTTCTATTGCCGAGAGAAGGTCGATGCATTCTTCGATGGTGAGATATTTCGGCAAAGCTCTTTTCACGCTCGGAGACTCGATATCCTTCGCGGGATTTTTTTCAAGCATTCTCTTGTTTACCGTGTAGTATTTGAAAAAGCTTCTTATAGCAGAGAGCTTTCGCGCGGTGACAGACGATTTGTTGCCTCTCTGACGCGCGGCATACATAAGAAAGCTCATTATCATATCGGGCGTTATTTTGGCAACAAAATCGATATCAACGTCCGAAATGTCGGTCTCGTCTATTGCCGCAACGTCGCTCTCGCTTATCCCGTTTTGGGTGGCCTTGATGTATTTTAAAAAGAGAGTGAGGTCGATCTCGTACTGCTCCACGGTTTTGGGCGAGCGGTTCTGTATAAGCTGCTTGTACGCCGAAAACTGCGTTATTACGTTTGGAAGTTTGGACATAACTTGTTTTTTCCTCGTTTATTATGAAATATTATAAAAATATCGGTTTATTAATTTATTTTTTATTATATAGTTGTTTCTTTGTTCATAATTGTGTATTAAAATTAGTATAGTTAAATTTTTAGGAGACTTTTTATGGACCAGTATAAGAAAAACGGATATCAAGTCATAAGACTCTGTCTTTATCAGTTTGGAATGACTCTGTTCGGACTCGTTGTGGCGATGGCTACAAGCTCGTCTGACACACTCATTCTTTGGACGGGAGTTTTTTCCGCGCTGTTCTACCTTTATCTTGTATATTCACTTGTGTACGAGCTCGGACAGAAGGACGGAATCAGAATAGAGGCGGGAAAGCGTAAATATAACCCGCTGAGAGGCTTCTGGCTCGCACTTGCGGCAAACTCGCTCAATATTTTGCTTGGCATACTCAGCTTTGTCGGTAAGGTCGTATACGACGCAAACGCCGCAGAGTGGGCAGGTCAGATGTACGGTATTGCAAACACCGTGGCAAAATTCATTCAGGGAATGTACGTGGGAATTCTCAAGACCTTCCTTATGGACGTAAGCTTTGCAAATCTTATCACACCTATCCCCGCGATCATCGTTTGTACGATAGGATATATTCTCGGGGTAAAATACTGTCACGGCGTGAAGGAGCCCAAAGAAAAGAAGGAAAAGACAGACAGATATTATCCGAACATTTCGGATGCAAGAAACGTTAAAAGAAAAAAATAATTTGATCTGAAATCGTTTTATTAATCTACTTTTTATCCCCGCCCGGGCATATATATGTAAAAAGCATTTATATTTCAGGCGGGTGATTTAATGTATGAAGCAGTTAAATGATAAAAAAGGGGTACGGGAGAGATCGCACACCGATATTTCGGGATAAAAGAGGGAATATCGCTTGTTATGTGTGCGGTAATGATACTTATCTCTGCCGCATACGTGAGCGGATTTTCGGGTAGTACCGTACAAAATATTTTATCAGAAAATTCTCTTAATGTCAATAGCTCAGCGAAAGACGGTGAGCTCACAATAGTGCTCGACCCGGGGCACGGAGGCGCAGACGGAGGCGCGGTCGGTATCGGCGGAGTGCTTGAAAAGGAGCTTAATCTCGATATCGCGCTGATGCTTCGCGATATGCTTGTTTTCAGCGGATATAACGTGGTTATGACGCGCAGTGATGACAGTATGTATTATGATGAAAATATAAAGCTGTCGAAAAAGGCGCAGGATACACGCCGTCGGGTGGATATCACGAGGGATTATGAAAACTGTATCTTTGTAAGTATTCATATGAATAAATTTTCCTCGGAAAAATACAGCGGACTTCAGGTCTACTATTCGGACAATGTCGAGGGTGGTAAGGAGCTTGCACAGAGTATCCAGAGTCTTGCGGGTGAGCTTCTTCAGAAGGATAATAAAAGACAGATAAAGAAGGCGGACTCGACGATATACGTGCTTGACAAGGCGGTTGTGCGCGCTGTGCTCGTTGAGTGCGGATTTCTTTCAAATGCTGAGGAAACGGCAAAGCTCTGTGATAAAGAGTACAGACGGGATATCGCGACCCTTATTTTTATGGCAATAGATAGCTTTGTTTTAACGGGATATAGTGAAAATACTGCAGACAAATAAATAAAAGGACTAAAAAATATGAAACAGCCAAAATCTTATTACGAGTGCTCGGAATGTGGCTACAGAAGCGCAAAATGGATGGGAAGATGCCCGTCGTGCGGCGAGTGGAATACTCTTGAAGAGCATATTACGCAGAGTACGTCGAGCTCTGCGGCAAGCAGAAGTGCATCGGTCGTGCTCGGTGAAAGCCGCGCGGTCAGATTTTCGGAGCTTGAAATGCCCGAATATATGCGAAGCCTTACCGGAATGGGAGAGCTTGACAGAGTGCTCGGCGGCGGTATAGTTGACGGCTCTGCGGTGCTTATCGCGGGCGAGCCGGGCATCGGAAAATCGACTCTGCTTATGCAGATATGCGGAGTCCTCGGACAAAGTAAAAAGGTGCTCTACGTTTCGGGAGAGGAATCCTCGGGACAGCTCAAGTACCGCGCAAACAGACTCGGTGTTTCGGGCGATATGCTCTATATTATGACAGAGACCTCGCTTGAAAGAATACTTGGCGAATGTGAAAATATTTCACCCGATTTTCTCGTGGTCGACTCGATACAGACTATGTTTTCAGACAGCGTGTCTGCTTCTGCGGGAAGCCTTACACAGGTAAAGGAATGTGCGTCCCGCTTTATTTCGATGGCAAAGACCAAGGGCGTTGTCGTGCTTATGGTAGGTCACGTTAATAAAGAGGGAAATATCGCGGGACCGAAGGTGCTTGAGCATATGGTAGATGCCGTGCTTTCATTTGAAGGCGACAGACAGCAGCTTTTCCGCGTGATAAGAGCATCCAAAAACCGTTACGGCTCGACTAACGAGATAGGCGTTTTCGAAATGACGGGTGAAGGACTTTGCGAGGTCGAAAATCCGTCTGAAATGCTTCTTGCAAGCCGTCCGAAAAATATATCGGGCAACTGCGCCGTCTGCGTTATGGAGGGAAGCCGCCCGATAATAAGCGAAATACAGGCACTTACCTCGACAAGCTTTCTGTCCTCTCCGAGAAGAACGTCAAACGGTATAGACTATAACAGAATGTATCTGATACTTGCCGTGCTCGAAAAGCGTCTCGGACTTCGCTTTTCGGCGTGCGATGCCTATCTCAACGTTATAGGAGGTCTTCGCCTTGACGAGCCTGCGGCGGATATGGCGATAGCGCTTGCCCTTCTTTCGAGTATGAAGGATATTCCGATCCCCGACGACCTTATTGCATTCGGCGAGGTCGGACTTGCGGGAGAGTGCAGACCGGTATCGGCTCCCGAAATAAGAGTAAACGAGGCGGTAAGACTCGGATTTACAAAAATAATCCTGCCGAAAAAGGACGCTTCGCGTATCGATCCCTCAAAGCTTCCCGACGGTATAGAGCTTATTGGAGTCGGCGGTATATTCGACGCACTCAAAATTTTCTCCAAGCAGTAAATAAAAAGCGGACAAACGGAAATTCGTTTGCCCGCTTTATTAATATAGTGTAAATTTTACGCGATTTTTAATGGAAATAAGGCTGAAAACTTGCAAAATAACGCGTTTTATTGTATAATTAGTTTATTGTTGTGCTGTAAGCCGGTAAGTAAAGTCTTCTATGTAAGCAGTAAGTTTTTTGAAAAGAGGATCACACTCATGAAAACGATGATCAAAACCCTTATGTCGGTTATGCTTGTAGCGGTATTTTTGATAGTACCTATGATAGGCGGAATATCATCTATGGCAGATAGTGCCACGGAAAACGATATTCTTGATATCGATTCCAAGCTGCCGGTGGTGCATATCAGAACAAACAACGGAAAAAATCCGGGAAGAGACGATGACCGCACCTACTTTTCCGGAAGTATGCGTGTTGAGCTGAATAACTATTATTCGGAATGTGAAAACGCGTATACGGGAGAAGAGGCTCTCGGTGTGGGAATACGTACGAGAGGAAACTCGACGAGAACCTTCCTCGGTGCGCAGCAGACGGGTAAATATTCTTACCGAATAAAGCTTGCCGAAAAGGCTGATATGTTCGGTATGGGGAAATCCAAGGACTGGATACTTCTTTCAAACGTATATGACCCGACAAGCATGAGAAACGTTGCGGCTTACGAGCTTGCACGCGCACTCGGACTTGCTTACTGTGATTCTACCTGGGTAGTTCTTTACCTTAACGGCGAGTACAGAGGACTTTATCAGTTCTGCGAAAGCATCAGCATTTCTTCAAAGAGAGTTGATATCACCGACTGGGGCGATATCGTCGAGGACGTTGCCTATTCCATCGCTCAAAAGGAAGGTATGTCCGCCGAAAAAGCGGAGATCCTCAAGGATAAAATGAAAGAAAATATGGCGTGGGTGACGTCGGGCAAATTTGAAGACTATACGATCGCCGATTATTATAAGGGAAAATTCGATATAACGAGCGGATATCTGATAGAATACGACTCGTTTGACAACCAAAAGGATAAAAGACCCTTCCTTTTCCCGTCGGGAAAAACTCCCGAGGGCGTAATGCTCAAGATAGATTCTCCCGAATATACTTATACAAACCCCGAAATGCTTGAATACGTGCGAAATCTCATTCTCGATTTCGAGGAAGCGGTAACGTCCGATGATTTCTGTACGTCGGACGGAAGACATTACAGCGAGTTCTGCGATATGAACAGCCTCGTGGATTTCTGGCTTCTTCAGACAATAGTTATGAACGGAGAATTCGGTATCAGAAGTATGTTCTTCTATATCGAAAACGGAAAGATATACTGGAGCCCGGTATGGGACTTCGACTGCGGTGCGGGAAACCACCTCACCGTTACTACGAGCGCTTCGGGCTGGAACGGAAATCAGAATAACCGAAATCACTGGTATAAGGCACTGTATAAGGACTCCTATTTCGTTACTCTTCTTCAGGAAAGATTTGCCGATATAAGACCGACTCTCGATACTATGGTAGAGGGAATAGGAATATACAGACAGTACATCGAAGCAGAGGCTGAACGCGATTATGAAAAGTACGGTCCCCGTCCCTTCAATAATAACGGGAACGTTTCGTATACATTCGACAGAGAATTCGACTTCTATTATAAGTGGCAGAAGGACAGAATAAAGTGGCTTGAAACTACACTCTTCAAGGCTGTGCCCGGAGTAGGCGACGTGGATTTCAGCAGTAAGGTGAACTTAACGCTCAGCTATAATAACGGAGTTCCCCTTGAAGGCGATAAGCTCACACAGTACGGCGCAAAGTCGACTTATCTTCTGAATTCCGACGAGGAGAAGGATCTTAAATTCAAGGTAACGACAACTCACACTACGTCAACAAGATTCAAGATGTATATAAACGGCGTTTTCTATAAGGAATATAACCTGACGAATACGTCGCCCGCAAGCGGGGTGGTCGCGCTTGATAAGCTTAATCTCACACCCGGAACACGTAACTCGGTGCATTTTGTTCTGTATAATAAGAACGGCGCGGCGTATAACAGATACGGATTCACGATTCTTGTGTCCGATATCAAGAATCCCACACCCGATCAGGTTGCCGTTCAGATAAATACCGATGTCAGCGTAGTTACAAAGGGCTCTGATTTCACACTTCCGAGTGCACCATATGCACGCAAGGGACTTGAGTTCAAGGGATGGACAGACGGAACTGCTATCTACGAGGCGGGAAGCGTGATAAAGGCTTCAAAGAGTATGGCTCTTTATGAAAAGTGGGTACATACTGACGGTACGGCGGTCCTTTATACCGACTATATCGATATTCCGTACGGAAATACCGTTTGGGTAGGCGACGTTAACGAAAACAAGAACGATCCCGACGCGGGCAAGAAGAACCCGAGCGAAGATATAAAGGAGCCCGAAAACGGTGAAGATCCGACCCTTCCTGAAGATCCGACTGATAAAAATGATCAGACAAATAACAGCGGTGATAAGCTGCAGATGTCCAAAGCGCTGATCATAGGACTTGCGATCGGCGCGGCGGTCATCATCGTCGGGGCACTTGGATTTGCGATAGCATTTAGACTTGCGCGTAAGAAAATGAAATAATAAAAAATATCGAACAGCTTTTAGCCGTTCGATATTTTTTATTATTTGTCAGTCTATTATTCCCGACTTTTTGAGTGCTACCGCAAGATTTTCGGCATACAGAGAGAAGCCGTTTTCGTTGGGGTGCAGAGTCTTGTCCTGGAAAAATTCCGAAAGATGGGGAACAAGCGTAAGTCCGTCAACCACGGTGATGCCATACGATCTTGCAAGATCCTCAAATTCTCTGCGCGCAGGCAGGAAGGTGAGGTAATCCTCCTCGGCAAGTCCTCTCCAAAGAGGCGAGATGTAAACTATCTTCGCATTCGGGAAGATGCCCTTAAGCTTCTTTAAGTACGCGTCTGCACGCGATATGCGAAGCTCGGGGTCCTTTCTTGCACAAGACCAGTCGTTCGTTCCGAAGGCTATCGTTATGATGTCGGGAGTGAAGGGAAGGTCCTCGTCAAGAATGTCAGCGCGGAATATCTCGCCGCCGATTCCCTGATTGAGAGTGTTTGCATCGGTCATTGCCGTGAGTCTTGCGGTGTACGTGAGAGAAGGGTAGAAGGATGATGCTCCGTAGGTTATCGAATCTCCGAGATAAAGAATGCTCGGACCCTTCGGCTTGTGCGGAGCAAGGATGCTTGCACCCGCGAGCTCAAGCTTTTTCAGTACGAATGTCGCAAGGTTGGGAAGATGAACAGTTATGAGATGCTCACCGCACGGGAGCGGACATTCAAGAGTACCCTCGCATCTGTCCGAGTCGGTTCTTATATCAAGATGCTTTATGAGCGCGCCGTCGCAAAGAATATCAAGCTGAAACCAGTTTGCGGAAGAAGCGCGTATCATAGCGTAATCGATAGAGATCGATTCTGCGTCCGTAGTGAAGGCAAAGCGTATTCCCGAATTTGCCTTTGAGCGAAGGTAATAGCCTTCGTTGTGCGTGCGGTAATATTCGGACTGCTTGTCGGTGAATCTCTTGAAGGTTACGTCGCCGTTTTCATCCTGAAGGATTTCAAGAGCACCGATAGTGATGTCTTTTATCTGAGAATATGTGAGTGTCATTCTGATTTACCTTTGGTATCTTATCAGCCGAGAGGCTTGATCTCAACGTTTGCGAAGCTTACAACGCCGTTTGCTTCGGATTTAAGACCTGCCATACCGTTTGTATAAGGATCGGGATCGGTGTATTCAAGAACGGTATTATCGTTTACGATAACGCTGATCTTGGAGCCTTCGCAGATAACGTCTGCGTGGAAACGTCTTCCATGAGTGGGCTTAAGCTCTGCAGTTGCAAGAACTGTCTTTGTGAAGCTGATCTTGTAGAGTGTGAGAGTTGTTGCCGAGAACTCTACGTAGTATCCCTGCATCCAGTTTATACCCTGCTTTGCACCGATCTGCTTTTCGGGATCGCTGTAGGGTCTGTGCGTGAAGAGAGGCTGACCGGGGTTCTGTGTTCTTACAAGGAGTCCGTATCCTTCTCTCGAAAGAGGAACGATGTCAGCGGAAAGCTTGTAATCGCCGAGCATATAGCTGCCGTAAAGTCTCTTGCCGCAGCTCGATACCGAGATGATACCGTCGTTTTCTTCCCAGAATATACCGTCGGAATAGCTGAGAGCATCCGTGCCGATAGCTTCTGTAGCAACGTTGTACATACATCTGTAGTGAAGGATATCTGCGTTTCCTTCCTTTACGTATACTGTGAGAGTCTGTTCGCCGTCGATAAGAGCGATATCTCTTACAGTTGCCGAGGTGAACTCTGTAGATGCGGAAAGAACTATATCCTTGATGTATTTTTCGTCAGCATAGATCTCAAGAACAGCACCGTTTTCGCTCTTGTAGGTTGCGGAAAGTCCGTAACTACCTGCCTGTTCGGAATAGATAGCGTAGTTGTAGGTCTCACCTTCGACTGCGCATACGTACTCTTCCTCGGTATCGGGAGTAAAGTCTGTCTTGTAGCCGTATTCTTTACAGTATATAGCGGGGAGATATCCGCACTGTGTTGCGACCGGCTTGGGATACTTCTTGGAGCTTGAACCGCCGGTTGCGGCTGTAGCACCGATGAATCCGAATGCTGCGGGAGCGTTTTCAGACTTCATACCGATGCCTGTGCCCGAAAGCTCGCTTTCGTACTTGCAAAGGAGTCTGTCGTTTACGTAGAATGTGAATTCCTTGCCCGTTTTTTCAACCTGAATAGCCTGAAGCACCGAGAACTTGTAAGGAATATCGAAGCTGCGAACGAGAGCTTTTCTGTATTCTGTTGTTTCACCGTTTACCTTGAAGCGTACAACGAGCTCTTCTGTGTTTGTGTCAAAGAGTGCTTCGCCATAGTTGCTGTCGTCCTCGTATCCGAATACAAGACCTGCAAGACCTTCCTTGCCGATGTTTCTTACGGTAAGCTCGATAGTATATCTGTCGCGCTCAAGCTTTTCCTTTGCAAGAACTGTGCCGGGAGTCTTTATAAGGAGCTTGCCGTTTTCGACTGTGAAGTCGCCTGTGAATGCCTTTTCGTCAGACTTGCGGGAGAAGTGAGAATAAATATCGGGCATCGGAGGAACGGGAGAATTCTTGACCGTAGGTCCGAAAACGTCCATCTTTCTTCCGTTGAGAACGAATCTGTCTATGTTGAGGAATCTCTGTCTTTCTCTTGTGTGGTAAACGATATAATAAGTGTCAAGGTCGGGTGCCTTTACAGAGGAGGAGTGACCGATACCGCTTGTAACCTTTGTCGTGCTTACGAGAAGAGGATTGGGCTTGCCCTGAACGAACTTCATCATATCGCCCTTGCTTGTTCCGTATGCGATTCTGTATGCTTCGTGGCAAACGTGGTTTCCGGTATAGGTAAGGAAGTATGTTCCGTCGTGGTATATAATTCCGGGTCCTTCTGTCCAGGTGCCGTTGCCCTCGTCGATGATAGCGCCTACGGGCTGCTCTGTGGAAACGTCAACGCAGGTGGGAGCGGTCATCTTGAAGCCGTGGAGTCCTCCGTCTGCGTGTGCGGAGTAGAAATACCACTTGCCGTCATTATCTATAAAAATATGACCGTCGATCTTGCATCCCCACTGCTCGCCAACCTTCTTGAAGGGACCGATAGGGCTGTCGGCAACGAAGAACTGATGTCCCGTGCCGCCAAGAGAGGTTACCATTACGAACTGTCCGTTGAAGTAGGTTACCTCGGGAGCGTAAGCAGGAAGAGCGATGGGGTTGTTTCCGCCGTGCTCGTTTATACCCGAAGGGATCTCATCGGTGGGAACACAGTCGATTCTTTCTGTCCAGTTTACGAGGTCCTCGGAAACCTGTACGTGATAAGCAACGTCTGCACCCGTGCTGGGGTAGAGATAATATCTTCCGTCATATCTCATAACAAAGGGGTCGCCCTGATTGTTAGCGCGGTTGAGCGGGTTGTCGTAGGTCTCGGGATTTGTCTTTACCTTTGTGTCAAATGCAACTGCTTTTTTTGTAGAGGAATTTGTTTCGTTTTTCATGATTAATTACCTTTCCTTTCTTTAGTAGCGTTCTTGTTGCGTTTGTTTGTTGACTTTTATTTAATTATGTCCGCCTTCGATCTCGACCGCGTTCTTTCCGTGGATAACAACGGTCTTGTCTTCGGGAACATATTCGTCCGGAAAATGGATCATAACGTCGTCTTTTTCAAGTGTGTTCTGAAGTGTCTTGATATTTACATCGGATACTCCGACCTTTTCGCGGATAGCCTGACAAGCGGCATGACCTGCAGCCTGACCGGTAAGTATTGCCGGCGGAATTACTCTGAGAAGATCCCATCCGTAGCCCTTGCCCGATGCGCTTCTTCCCGCTGTTATCATATTGGGATAGTCGCGACGGCAGAGCGTGCGCAGAGGCACCTCGAAAAGATGGTTTCTGTGGTCAAAGTCATTTATCGCGCAGACCGAATCGTCAAAATGCTTGTAGGCATCGTGTACGCTGAGCGAGTAATCGCCGTCTATGCGGCAGGTCGTTCTGAAGTTCGGCATAAGAGGAAGCATTGCGACCTCGCGCGAATTTCTGTCTGTCTTCTTGAGATTTTCGAGCATAGCGTGCTGATTTCTCACAAGATAATCGGTTACCTCTTCAACGGTAAGTCCCGACCATTTCGGAAGGTCTGCAGGCTGATTGTCGCCGTAAAGGTTGATATTTCCGCCGCTGATTCCGGTAAACGCGAACTTTATGTTTCCTTTCTCGTAAGCGTCCTTGCAGCTTGCGAGAGTGATCATTTTTCCGAAATAGGAGTAGAAGTTTTCACCCGCTACCGTCGGTACGCCGCCTCTGCGGAGCACGTCGCAGTCACCCGTCACGTCGATGAGCATCTTGCAGGCGTAAAATTCTGTTCCGCTCTTGCTTTCGGTGATAACACCCTTGCAAATGTTGCCATCCATTACGGGATCGCAGGCGATACAGTCGAAAAGGATGTCAGCGCCCGAGGATGTGATCTCTTCAGTAAGCTGGAGCGCGAAAATATAGGGGGAATATCTCTGCACGTATCTTGCCTTGGTAGGCTCCTTGGGCTCGCCGTCCTTCCATTCAGCGGGAATGGTGTCGTATCCGTACTGTGCGCTCAGTCGCACCCATTTTTCACAAAGACCGAAGATTATCTGCTTTCCGTTTCCGTTGCACATGGGAACGAAGAGGTTTACAAGTCCGAGTGTGGCAAGACCGCCGAGAATATTGGATTTTTCGATGATAAGGACAGAGTTTCCGTTATTTGCCGCGGTAACTGCAGCAGCTACACCGGCAACACCTCCGCCGCAAACTATAACGTCATAGCTTTTCTTAATGTTAAGCTTTTTCGATAAAGTTATTGTTTCCATAAAAAACCTCCATACTTATGCGGAAATTTACTTGCCTTTATGATAATATATTTTCACCGTGATGTCAATGCTTTAACGAAATTTTAATAAAAAAAGGTTGCCGCGGCGGGCAACCTTTTAGTGTGTCAATTTTCCGGAATGTCGGGAAAATCTTCTTTTGCTCCTATAACGAAAGCCTTGCTTTTCTCGGGATCGTATGCGATAAGTACCTCGAGGTTTTGCCAGTTTTCGAAGCGGGGGGCAACGACAGAGGAAAATATCGCAGTAGTATTGATTTTCCGTGCGTTTGTGTTTTCGTCGGTAATATTTACGGTAAAGAAGAAACGTCCTAACATTTTAGGATGCATTTCTGATAGAACGGCGTACGAAAAAACATATTTGCTGCTTTGTTTTATAATCGAAGTCAGCTTTATTGCATCACAAATAAGAAGCGAAAGGTTTATTATCAGATATGAAACTGCAAAACCGAGTATCGGAATAAATATTTGCTCGGGTATGATCAGATAACCGAATCTGATAAAGAAACCGTAAATGAAAATTTCGGCAATATTTATTATGATTTTCGATTTGATGCTGTATAGGGCAAGGGGAACGTTTATTATCAGATATAAGACTGTAAAAATAATTACAATGGTGTTTATTTTTTCGAGGTTTGCCAAATTGTTTAAAACAATAAAGAAAGTATAAATCAGAATCTCGACGATGTTTATTAATAGTCTTAATTTGATCTTAAGTTTTAAATAATAAACATATAAAGATTGTAACATTAGTTCTCGTTTGTTCATTTATACGATTCTCCTTGTTTATTGTTTTGTGACTCTTAGAGAGTATGTTCCAGATGCAGTCCAAACATATCCACGAACACGTAAATATACTGTTTGACCCTCAAATAACTGATATTCAATTTTGAAGTTTGAAGAACCGTTTCCATCGTCATTGAAAGCGAGACGTCCACTAACGCTTCGTGCAGGTACTATTGACGAAAAAAGTTCACCGTAAGTATCAAAAGAATTTTCAGTATAGAAAGCATATATACCATCACTCGGTGCGGTAAATTGATACCAATGGTATTCTCCTCGGTTTATGTATCCGGGCATACTGCTATCTACGCCAATAGTTTTAAGAGTACTTGTATTTACATCTGGAAGATAATTATTTCCTCTGTTTAAAGCATTAGATATATCGTCTGTGTCTGTTATACCATAAATTGTACCATGAACTATTGAAGATGAGTTCCATGAGTAAATAGTATCGGAAGTATAAAGATATTCCTCTTGAACATAAGGAGTGAAGTCAAAAAAATCATAATCCGCATTATCTATGGTGAGTGTTCTAGATATGTATGTATATGTAGATGTTATTCTAACAACTTCATTAGTTCCAGTTGCATCACATGCTTCCAATGCAGTCTGTAAATTAAGAATATAGTTTAATAAGTTTTCTTTTGTTGTTATAACTTCGTCACTAGGAGCGAAAAATAATGATAGTATTGAAGTTGCTTCTTGCATATTTGAAAGTATTTCACCAGTGGCTTTTATAGCAGCTGTGGTGGGATCAACGAAAGAAATAATTAGAGTTGTTGTTGACAAGGTTTCTTCGATAATTTCCCATGTCATACGATTACGATTATTATTTTTTAGTTCTTCATATACCAGATCATATAGATCATCTAGAATATCTCTTATTTCATTACGTAGTCCTATATCCCATACGTAAACAACTACATGCTCTATTGGTTCTCTTGTTGTAAAATATTCCGTGAATGGATTTTCAAAAGCTCTATCGGTAATTATTCCATATGATGTATATCCTACTTGTACTTCTGAACTTTGGCTACAAGGTTCAATGCCACAAGGATCATAGTCGGAAACCCAAAGAGCTGCTTTGGCGCCTTTATCATACTTTAGGCTTGATATGGATGCATTTTCTGCAGTGTAAGATACGGATACAGAAAGATTGTAGTATACAGAATCGTTGCAGGCATCATTGTATGAGTATATGCGCAAATAATATGTTCCGGCTGAAAGTGTTGTTGCGATGGATTCATTGTTGTTACTTGATTTTTTTGAAGATTCTTTGAGAATAATATCATCTTCCTTTGCATTGATTTTGTTCTCGTGCTGATTTAAGTCAAGATCGTAGTCACATCCTGATGGAATGTTTGTGAGAGAAATGGTTACATTTGCATTTCCAAAAAGATCTAATCTATAACAATCTTCATCTACGTTTCTTTCGATTGCACCCCAAAACCACGTTTCTCTGTGTAAAGAAGCATTGATGTTGCATGAAAAGTTTGCTGGTCGTGCAGAAGGTTGCGAATTTAATCTGGTAGCATTGGAAAATGAGTTATTACTTTCGTATTGATCTTTTTCCTCGGCCGCCATAGTACTGTATTCATTCTCGTCAATAAGAATTTCATATTCTCCATAGCACGGAGTTTTAGAGTTAGTTTTGATTGGTTCTATCGGTTCTGTTTCTGTTGTTAAGTTTCCTTCTATTTCCTCTGCGAGTACAGTTAATGGAAGCACAGAAATAGTTAATATAACAGTTAAAACTATAGATATAATTTTTTTCATAATAATAAATCCTTTCGGTTATACTTTGTATTTCTTCCATAAAAATTTGCACAGAGCCCGAAAGTATAAAATTTTCGGGCTCTGTATTTAACTGATGATAAATTTAAATAGTCAAATTATCCGATTACTTCTTATCACCGATAAGCTCGTTCGACGATGCGAGAAGACTTGCGATAGACTGAATTTCGGAAGGAATGATGATCTTTGTAGCCTGGCCGTCTGCAACCTTTTCCATGGATTCAAGGCTCTTGAGTATGAGCGATTCCTTGGAAGCGCCTGCTTCGTTGATCATCTTGATACCGTCAGCGGTAGCCTGCTGTACCTTGAGAATAGCCTCTGCTTCACCTTCAGCTTCAAGGATCTTTGCTTCCTTCTGTGCGGCTGCGCGAAGGATCTGAGCCTGCTTTTCAGCCTCTGCCTTAAGAATTGCCGATTCCTTCTGACCTTCTGCGATAAGAATTGCCGACTTCTTTTCTCCCTCTGCACGGAGAATAGCTTCACGGCGCTCACGCTCTGCCTTCATCTGCTTTTCCATCGCTTCCTGGATTTCGCGGGGGGGCATAATGTTCTTGAGCTCTACGCGGTTAACCTTGATACCCCAAGGGTCGGTAGCTTCGTCGAGGATAGCGCGCATCTTGGTGTTGATAACGTCACGAGAGGTGAGTGTAGCGTCAAGCTCGAGGTCACCGATGATGTTACGGAGTGTTGTTGCTGTGATGTTTTCGATAGCTGCGATAGGATTTACGTGACCGTATGCGAAGAGCTTGCAGTCTGTGATCTGATAGAATACAACGGTGTCTATCTGCATCTTAACGTTATCGCTTGTGATAACCGGCTGGGGAGGGAAGTCTGCAACCTGTTCCATAAGAACGATGTTTTTTGCGATCTTGTCGATGAATGGCGCTTTGAATCTTACGCCGGTCTGCCAAGTGGTGTGGTACTTACCGAGTCTTTCGATAACTACTGCGTGTCCCTGGGGAACGATCTTCAGACACGCGATGAAGATGATGAGAATAAGCGCGATAACTACACAGAAAATAACTGTTATAGGTTCGGGTTCTGCTGCAAGGATGGTGGGTAAAAATTTCATAATTTGCCTCCTGTTTTAAAGCATTTTTTGTTTTGCGGATGGGTTGATGTTTATTTAAATTTTTTTGCAGATAAGTTTTACTCCGGCAATGCGGATGACTTCGACGTGATCACCGATCTCTGCGGTCTCGCCGTCTTCGAGTCTCGCCGACCAACGCTTACCGTATATCTTGACCTCTCCCGTTTCGGCAAGAGAGTCGATACGCTCTGTTACGATAGCTTCTCCTCCGATAACCATATCGGTTACGTTTGTTGCAACGTGCTTGCTCTTTTTAGAGAACTTGCGCATGCAGAGGATGAATATCAGGGACACCACGAGGAATGCCGCTATCTGTATTCCCTGAGGCACCTTTAAAAGCTCCAGAACGATGCAGACTACAGCTGCGGGAACGAACCAGATCGAGGTAAGCCCTGCCGTAAGTGCTTCTACGATAAGTGCGGTTACGATTATACCTATCCAGATATAAATCATAGTTGTCATAACTGATCATCTTCCTTTCAAAATCATATATTTTAATTTTTTAATTTTTAGAATCAGAATTAACGTAGCGATAGAAGGATATATCGTTTATAAGCGGCTTTCCGTCGGTTTCGAGCACCTCGAATACAAGAGATCTTGACATATCGCTGAGGATATCGCGTCTGTACGTTCCGTTGTTGTCTTTTATGCAGTATTCCACGTTGAAATAGTGCATCGTGCTTCCGACGTATTCTCCGTTTGCATCCCCGTTTTCAAGGTAGGTGCTCTGAAGAAGGGTAACCTTGATATTATAGACCTTCTGAGGAGTATATCTTAACTCTTTTTTAGTAAAAGGATTCGTTTTGCCGTATTCTTCCTCGTAGCGGTCGGTGAAAAGAGTATAGTATCGAAGGTGGTCGCCGTTTTTCAGATTCTTGAAATAATTGTAGAAAAGTACGCAGCAGCTTCCGAATTCCTGAGGGTCATCGATTATCTGGAAGGTCTCGTTTCCCGTGCTGTAGTAAAGCATACGGTCGAGCTCCATATATTCTTCATCCTTTTCGATGTCCTCGTTATAGTTGGGCGTGCCGAAATACTGATCTCCGTAAAAGTGTATCCACGAGTCCTTGTCTTTTTCGTTTTCACCGAGTCCGAAAAGAGCATCGAAGTCGATTATCGAAAGTATCGGAAGGATGACCAGAAGAGAGAGCACGATCGATGCAAAAATGATCGCCTTTTTCTTCTGCCTTTTTATCGGAGCCTTCGTCGGATTTTCAGATTCTGTCTGAATATCGGGAGTTGGCTTATCAATATTTTTTTCTTTGTTTTCACTGTTCATATATACAGCCTCCGTGAGACTTTTTTCTATTATATATATTACCACAGTATAATGGATTTTTCAATGCTTTTACACAAATATATTTAATAATTTTAGCGGTGTGAAGCACTAAACCTTTATGATGATTTGATTATAGCACACAATCACAAGATTGTCAATAGGAATTTTGAAATTTCTTAAAATTTTTTTAAAAATCAAAAAAAATCGCCTCTGATGTGAAATTTTGATGAAAAACTTGACAAAATGAATTCGTATGGTTATAATGATTATAATATATGCAATATTCGGAAGGAGCTATTGATTTTGGAATACGTTTTTGAAGAAAAAGCAGCAAAAGATATAAGACACCTCGTCTATTCGAGCGCCGAAAAATACGGTGAAAAAGATCTTTATATCTACACAAGAAACAAGCAACGCTACAATTACAAATATAACGACCTCAAAAATAATATGAACTATCTCGGTACGGCATTTGCAAAGCTCGGTATTATGGGCGGAACGGTTGCAGTTATCGGTGATAGCCATCCTATGTATTTTACAACCTACTATGCTACTGTCAACGGTAACGGTATTATTATCCCGCTTGACAAGGAGCTTGCAGATGAGGAGATAGTAAACTTCCTTAATCTTGCAAAGGCTGATGCAGTAGTATATACCGAAAGCTTTAACAACAGACTTGCCAAAAACGCAGATAAGCTTCCCGGAATAAAATATTTCATTCCGATATATATCGATACCGAAAAAGAGATAACTGACAGAACCCGCGGAATGGATGAGCTTCTCGCGCTCGGTAAAGAGGCACTTGAGGGCGGCGATACTACATATACCGGCGTTGAGATCGATATGGAAAAGTGCTGCGCAATAATCTTTACCTCGGGAACGACCGGAACAAGTAAGGGTGTAATGCTCTGTCAGAGAAACCTCGTAACGGCAACAAACTCGTCTTGTACGACTATGTCCTTTATGACCTGCCACGAGTCGCTTCTCTCGGTGCTCCCTCCCAACCACACCTATGAAATGACCTGCGGACACCTTGCGGCTACAAATAAGGGTATGACCTCTTATCTTAACGAAAGCCTCAAATACGTTACGAGAAACCTTACTTCCTTCAAGCCGACCGTTATGGCACTTGTTCCTCTCTTTGTTGAGACCTTCCACAAGAGAATTTGGGATAACATAAGATCAAAGGGCCTTGAAAAGAAGGTAAGATTTGCAATGAAGCTCAGTAACTTCTGCGGATTTTTCGGAATAGATATCCGCAAGAAGCTCTTTGGCGAGATACTTTCGGCATTCGGCGGAAATCTTAAATATCTCGTATGCGGCGGTGCACCTATAGATAAGGAAATAATCAAGGATTTCAGAGCTTTCGGCGTGAGAGTGCTTGAGGGCTACGGAATTACGGAATGCTCTCCTCTCGTTGCGGTAAATATCGGCGGACACGAGCGCTTCGGCTCTGTAGGTTGGCCGGTTGACGGATGTCAGGTCAAGATCGAGCCCGAGGAAGGACAGAAGTGCGGAAAATACGACGTCGGTGAGATCCTTGTAAAGGGTGACAACGTAATGCTCGGATACTATAACAATCCCGAAGCGACCGCAGAGGTATTTACCGAGGACGGATGGTTCCGTACGGGCGACTACGGTTACGTAGACGATGAAAATTACGTATTTATCACAGGACGTAAAAAGAATATAATTATTCTCAGTAACGGAAAAAATATCTATCCCGAAGAGATAGAAAGCTATCTTGCGCATATAGATATAATCAAGGAATGCGTTGTTATCGGTAAGGAAAACGCTGCGGGCGAAGTGGTCATCACAGCTATGGTATATCCCGATCCCGAAAAGAACGAGGGCCTTTCAAACGATGAGATACTTGCAAAGATCAAGGAAGAGATCAATATCGTAAACCGCAAGCTTCCCGTATTCAAGCAGGTACACGAGGTAGTTCTTCGCGATACTGAATTCGAAAAGACGACCTCCAGAAAGATCAAGAGACACACCATAAATAAATAATTAATTTAGTTAATAGAAATTAATTAAATCACATATAAAGGAGAAACTGAAATATGAACGAACTTTTTGACAAGGTAAAGACTATACTTGTGGAGAATCTTCACGTAGATGAGTCTGAGATCACACCCGAAGCTGAGCTTATCAACGATCTCGGAATCAGCTCTCTTGAGCTTGCTGACCTTATCTGCCTTTGCGAAGAAGAATTCGACATAACAATCGAAGATGACGATATTCATAAGTTTATTACCGTTGAAGACGTAGTGAACTATCTTTCCGATGCTACAGAAAAGTAAGTAATAGCGGAAATACCGACCGACCGTAATAACAAAGCGGTCGGTCGCTCTCATAGCGGAGAAACGCTGCTATGAGAGCCTTGTAACAAAGTTTAATGATAAGGAGAATGTAAAAATGGCAGTACTCAGTAATGGCTTCACACCGCTTGTTTGCGTGACACTCGTTATACTTGCGATCGCGGCACTTGCGATCCTGGTCTATCTTATTCCTGAAATAATAAAATATTATAAGGTGAATAAGCTTAATAAAAGCCGTATAAGAGATAAACGGTTTGCGTCCGAGCTGCTTTCTCTTTATTTTAAAAATAACGTTGTAAAAAATCCCTATCTTCTCAGAAGCGATAAGGACGCCAGACCGGATGCCGATCTTGTAGTGGTATGCGAGGGCGGAATCGTGGTGATCTCGGTAGAAGACCGCCCGGGATTCTATGAAACACCCAAGAAGGGAATATGGACACTCAGCAATTACGGCGAGGTAAAGCGTATCCCGAATCTTTTCGAGCGCGGAATGTTTTACGTAAGTGCGTGCGCGAATATTGCGAGAAGAAACGGAATATCCTGCCCGATATTCAACCTTGTTCTTCTTTCGGACGATACAGCCGATTATGATAAGGGCACGGGCGACGGAGTTATAACGAACGATATACTCGTAGCTTGTATCAGAAGCATAAAGCGTAAGGCAAAGATAACGACCGAAGAGGTTGCAAAGCTTGTAGAGCTCTTGCAGCAGAATGATACCTATTGCCGCAAGCTTTTCGTGGGCAAATCCTACGACGACGGCTTTATCGATAAGAGCGAGCCCACTCCCGAAATCGAGGATACCGCGGATATTGAATTGCCCGAGGAAAATTTTGAGAATGGTTCCGATAAAGCTGCTTCGGAGAGCGAAGATGGCACAGATACAAAAGAAAACTGAAAAGATAAGACCTTTGCGAAAGACCTTCGATTTTCGCAAAGGCTTTTTCTTTGTCTGTAAAAAATTAAGAAATCGTAAAATAAATATTCCATCTATTGACATAAAATAAAATCGTGATAAAATAAAATCGATATTATTTTCGGGAGGTACTTTCTGTGTTTTTTAAAAATCTTACCAAGAAAAATAAGATCCGCCTTATAGTTGCGGGTGTGGCTCTTGTTCTTATCGTACTTATGATCGTTGCACTTGATCTGAGACTGAAAACGGTGCAGTATGAGATCGAAAGTGAAAAGGTTGAAAATAAGGTCAGGGTCGCGCTTGTTACCGACCTCCACTCGTGCAAATACGGAAAAGATCAGAAAAAGCTTGTAAAAGCACTTGAAAAGCAAAATCCCGACCTTGTTTTGCTCGGAGGAGATATATTTGACGATGAGCTTTCGCCCGAAAATACCAAAAAATTCATTTCGGCGATAGCGGATAAATATCCATGCTACTACGTGACGGGAAATCACGAATTTATGTGCAGCGACGAGATATTCCTCAGCTATATGAATTTCCTTGAGGAAAAGGGTGTTACCATACTTAAAGGAAGCGCGGAAACCATCGAAATAAACGGCGAAAAGATAAATATCTGCGGTATTGACGACCCGACTCTGCGTAACGTAGAGGGATATAACTATTTTGCCGGAGACAAGCGTACGGTTGACGGAAAGGGCGACTACGATTGGTACGGACAGCTCGATCTGATCGATGAGATAGCACAAAACGGAAACTATACTCTCTTGCTCAGCCACAGACCCGAGCGCTTTGAAAAATATGCGGAATATGATTTTGACCTCGTGCTCTGCGGTCACGCGCACGGAGGACAGTTCAGAATTCCTTTACTTATGAACGGACTTTACGCTCCGAATCAGGGATTTTTTCCGGAGTATGCGGGCGGAAGATATGACAGCGGGGATATGACAATGATAGTCAGCAGAGGACTTGCAATCGAATGCACCTTCCTGCCGAGAATATTCAACCGTCCCGAGCTTGTTATAATAGACATTGAATGAAAAAGACAAGGAAATAAGACGAAATGAAACAAAAATTCACTGTAGAGGGTATGAGCTGTGTCAACTGCTCCGCGGCAGTCGAGCGCGCCGTAAAGAAGCTTGACGGACTTGGCAGCGTGGAGGTCAGCCTTCTCGGGAAAAGTATGGTGTGTGAGTTTGACGAAAATAAGCTCACGGCAAAAAAGATAATAAATACGGTAAATAAAGCGGGCTACAGAGCCTCTCTCTACGGTGAAAAGAGCGAAGGAAAATCGAAATTCCTCTCGGAAAAGACCCGTCTGATATCATCGATTTTGATACTTCTGCCGCTTATGTATATCTCGATGGGCGATATGATGGGTATCCCCACTCCGCACGTGCTTCACGAGTATCCACTTGTGTCGGCGGCGATACAGCTTGCTCTCGCACTTGCCGTAGCAGTAATAAACGCAAAATTCTTTGTAAACGGCTTTAAATCGCTTGTGAAGCTCTCTCCGAATATGGACAGCCTTGTTGCGATGGGCTCGTCGGCATCCTTTTTGTACGGCATTTTTTCGATGATAATGCTGTCTGTCGGACTGTCTGAAAATAATGCAGAGCTCGTGGAAAAATACTCTCACGGACTTTATTTTGAATCGGCGGCGATGATACTTACCCTCGTTACGGTCGGAAAGATGCTTGAGGAGCGCGCAAAGACTAAGACGGGAAGCGCGATAGCAAAGCTTTCAAAGCTTGCACCCGAAAGGTCGATAGTTATCCGCGACGGCAAAGAGGTCGAGATAGCGTCGGGAGATATCGTGTGCGGAGATATCGTTGTCATCCGTCCGGGCGCATCGATACCGGTCGACGGAATAATAGTTGAAGGTCATTCCGAAATAAACGAAGCCGCTCTTACGGGTGAAAGCGAGCCGAGATTCAAAACGGTCGGCGATGAGGTAA
Organism: Clostridia bacterium; assembly: GCA_017532425.1. Classification (GTDB taxonomy): domain Bacteria; phylum Bacillota; class Clostridia; order Oscillospirales; family CAG-272; genus SIG672. Next base: position 39,701 of record JAFXJH010000033.1, read on the forward strand.
TGACGGCAACCGTAAACCTTACGGGTGCCTTCAAAATGGAAGCGAAAAAGGTGGGCGGTGATACTATGCTCGCCAAAATAATAGAGCTTGTTGAAAATACGAGCGCGTCAAAGGCACCGGTAGCACGCCTTGCCGATAAGGTGGCGGCAGTATTTATTCCGATAGTCACGACGATAGCGGTGGTCACGGCGGCGATATGGCTTATCGCAGATTATCCCTTTGATTTTGCACTTTCAAACGCAATTTCCGTGCTCGTTATATCCTGCCCGTGTGCGCTCGGTCTTGCGACTCCCGTGGCTATTACGGTCGCGGTTGGTAAATGCGCAAGCGAGGGAATACTGATAAAGTCGGCAGAGGCTCTTGAGACCCTCCATAAAACGGATATTGCGGTCTTCGATAAAACGGGTACGCTTACGAAGGGGCATCCCGCAGTTACGGATGCTTTTGCATACGGCTGTGAGGAAAAGGAGCTTCTCGATATCGCCCTTTCACTTGAGGATAAGAGCGAGCACCCGCTTGCAAGAGCGGTCTGCGAATACGCGCGTGCAAATAACGCCGCACTTCGCGAAAGCTCTGACTTTGAGGCGATAGGCGGAAGAGGAGTAAGCGCAGCTATTGAAAATATCAGATATTTTGCGGGCAACGCTGCGTATATGAGCGAGCTTGGCATAGATATTTCAGGATACAGTGAAAAACTCGAAAAGCTGTCGCGCGAGGGAAAAACGGTTATGTTTTTCGCAAACGGCGAAGGGCTGCTCGGATGTATTGCGGCGTCCGACGAGATAGCCGAGGATGCCGAAAAGGCACTTCGAATGCTCGATGAGCTCGGAGTCGAAGCGGTGATGCTTACGGGAGATAACAAGCTGAGCGCAAGCGCTACGGCTGGAAGGCTGGGCATTACGCACGTTATATCGGGTGTTCTTCCCGGCGAAAAGGGAAGTACGGTCACGTCTCTCATAGAGGGCGGTAAGACGGTCATAATGACGGGCGACGGAATAAACGACGCACCCGCTCTTACGGCGGCAGACGTTGGAATCGCGGTCGGAGCGGGAACGGATATTGCTATGGAATCGGCAGATATTGTTCTTGTCAAAAACAGCCTTACCGATATCGCGCGTGCGATAAAATATTCGCGCAGCGTTATGACAAATATAAAGCAGAATCTTTTCTGGGCGTTTTTCTATAATGCAATATGTATTCCGATAGCGGCGGGAGCACTCTATCCTCTGTGGCATATAACTCTCTCTCCAATGCTTGCATCGGCAGCAATGAGCTGCAGCTCGATATTCGTTGTGGCAAATGCGCTCAGACTTTATAAAAAATAATAAAAGGTAATTTTAGTAAAGGATTTACAGAACGGAGAAAATATGACAGTAGTCAATCTTACAAGATTCGGAGTGTACGTATATATACGCGGTGATGCGTACTACGTTGAAAGCAGAAGCAGCCGTATGCTGACAAACGAGATGGAGATACTTGACCTTGAGATCGAGTATGAAAAGGGAAGCTTCTGGCGCTTTCGCGGAAGCCACCTCTATTCGCAGGCGCGTATAGAGCTCAGCTCACTCAGAGAAACAAGACTTCGCATAGAAGAGGATGAGGAAGAGATACGCATCCTGCCGAATAAATTCTACGACCGCTTCAACCCGTTTGATGCAGAATTCTGCGAGCATATGAACGCTTCGTCGATATGCCATCATAAAATGAAGCTTTCGGCGACAGACGGAAAAATTCTCAAAGAGGAGCAGTATGACAGGACCGGCCCGAACGATAAGCGTATGACAAGACAAAAGGTCTATTTTGCTCTGCGCTCGATACTCTATCCCGGTGCGCTTGCGGCGATGTTGGCTCTGCTTGTTTCGATGTTTCTGAAGGATGCGGGAGAAGCAAATATCATATGGGCGCTCGTGCTCACCGTGCTCTGCGGATTTAATATCTACTTTTTGCAGGCTTTTATCAAATTCGTGCCGAAATTTATGAAATTTTCGAAGAAATATTATTCTAATGCGAAACAGGAAAGCTTGCGCGAAAAATTCAGAAACGTAAACGTAAATACAGATACGGATGCAAATACAAATAAACCGTTTTAAAGAAAGAGGAAAATTATATGGGACTTTTCGGAAAGAAAACAGTTAAGATACTTACAGTTGAAGGAATGCACTGCGGTCACTGCTCGGCAAGAGTTGAGAGCGCGCTCAAGGAGCTTGCAGGAGTATCCGCAAAGGTCGATCTCGAAAAAAAGACCGCAACGGTTACAATGAAAAAGGATCATACCGACGCGGAGCTCAAAAAAGCTGTCGAAGAGGTAGGATTTACCGTTACGGAAGTAAAATAAGCAGATTACCTCGCGTTTTTATAATTATATCTTGAATTTTGAAAGGAGAATTATATGAACGGTTACGAAAAACAGCTTGAATTTTTAAGTTGGGAATACGGAATGTTTTTCCATTTCGGAATACGCTCCTTTTATCCCGGACATAAAGACTGGGACAATAGGGATATGCCTCCCGAAAATTTCGATCCGACAGCGCTTGACTGCGAGCAGTGGATAAGAGTAGCGAAGGAGGCGGGTGCTAAATATGCTATACTTACTACAAAGCATCACGACGGCTTTGCTCTTTGGCCTTCAAAATATTCAAACTATAGTGTAGCACAGACTCCTTGGAAGAACGGAAAGGGAGACGTTGTGCGTGAATTTGTCGATGCTTGCCGTAAATACGGTCTCAAGGTCGGACTTTACTATTCTCCCGCACAGTGGGGAAAGTATTCGATATCCTTTTCAAATGCCAAGGAATATGACGACTATTTTATAAATCAGCTCGGCGAACTTCTTACACAGTACGGCAAGATCGATTATCTGTGGTTTGACGGGTGTGGTAGCGAGGGGCACGAGTATGATAAGGCTCGTATAGTAGAGGCTATCGGAAATATGCAGCCCGATATACTTACCTTCTGCGATCCCGAGTGGACACCCGGTGTGCGCTGGATAGGCAACGAGGACGGATATGCATCTCTGAGTAATCCTCTCGTTGTGTCGTCAACCGATTTCTCGGAGCTTGCGACAGAAGAGCAAAAGCTATCGTCTGCAGTATTTTTGCCCGCAGAATGTGACTGTAAGCTGCGCTCTACGTGGTTTTGGGATCTGAATGAGGAAACTATCAAGAGCACCGAGGAGCTTTTCGGTATGTACGAAATGTCGGTGGGACACGGCTCGAATTTCCTTATAAATATAGGTCCGGATAGCCGAGGACTTTTGCCCGATGCAGACGTTGAGCGCATACTTGAGCTTGGAAAACGGATAAAAGAAAGCTATGGAGAGCCAAAATCATTTTCCGCGCCCGTTAAAGTAGGAGATATTTATACTCTCACGAATGTTGAGACCGATATGCCCGATTGGTCGACAGATCCGAAAAAGGAAAGACTTTCAAACTGCGTTGTGATAGAGGAGGATCTGAAAAACGGTCAGTCGGTCGAATCCTTCAGCATTTATGCCTATCTGCCTGCATATAAGCACAAAAGGATACTGGTTTTTGAAGGAAAAACGATCGGTCATAAGGTGATCTGTAAGTTCAGTGCGATGCGAGCTTCAAAATATGAGATCGTAATAAACTCTCATAACGGAGATTATGCGATAAATAATATAAAGGTGTTCTATGTTAAATAATAACAATATAAAAAAAGCGGAGAAGCTCGTTTCTCTGCTGAGCGAAAAAGGATTTAAGGTCTCCTTTGCCGAATCGTGCACGGGTGGACTCCTCGGTGCAACCTTGACTTCGGTTTCGGGTGCGTCTGCGGTTTTCGACGGAAGCCTTGTTTCTTATGCAAACGAGGTGAAGAATCAGAAGCTCGGAGTCGATAAATGTGTGCTTTCTACGGTAGGCGCGGTTTCTGAGGAGTGCGCAAGGCAGATGGCTCTCGGGGCTTGTAAAATGTTTTCGTCCGACTGCGCGGCGGCAATAACCGGCATCGCAGGTCCGAGCGGAGGCAGCGCGGAAAAGCCGATAGGTACCGTTTTTATCGCGGTAGCGTTTCATGGTGAAGCATTCGTAGAACATTGCCTCTTTTCGGGAAACAGAGAAGAGGTGCGCAATCAGAGCGTTGGGAAGGCACTTGATATGCTGGTGGATATTATATCCAAAAGTTAATTTTTTGTGAATTTTAGAAAAACTATTGAAATTAGCATAAATGTTATGTTATAATACACCCCGTGCCGTGATAGCACAAAACACACATTTCGCACCTTTGATGACCGAAAAATATCGGAAAAACTGAGCGAAATGGTGGAAAAATCAAAGGAGGACATAAAAAATGTCAGTTATCACAATCAAACAGCTGCTCGAAGCAGGCGTCCATTTCGGACATCACACAAGAAGATGGAACCCTAAGATGGCAGAGTACATCTTCACAGAAAGAAACGGCATCTACATCATCGACCTTCAGAAGACTGTTAAGAAGTTTGAAGAAGCTTACATGTTCGTTCGCGACATGGCAGTTGAAGGCGGAACACTTCTTTTCGTTGGTACAAAGAAGCAGGCTGCAGATGCAATCAAGGAAGAAGCACAGCGTTGCGGAATGTACTACGTACACGTACGTTGGCCCGGCGGTATGCTTACAAACTTCAAGACTATCAAGAAGTCTATCGCTCGTCTTAACAGCCTCGAAAAGATGGAAGCTGAAGGCACATTCGATCTTCTCCCCAAGAAGGAAGTTGCTTCTCTTCTTAAGGAAAAGGCAGACCTCGAAAAGTGCTACGGCGGTATCAAGAATATGGAAACACTTCCTTCCGCAGTGTTCATCGTTGACCCCCACAAGGAAAGCAACGCAGTTCTCGAATCCAAGAAGCTCGGTATCCCGGTAGTTGCTATCGTTGATACAAACTGCGATCCCGACGATGCAGATTACATGATCCCCGGTAACGATGACGCTATCCGCGCTATCAAGCTTATCGCTTCCGTAATTGCAGACGCAGTTATCGAAGGAAATCAGGGTGTTGACGCTGCTCCCGCAGAAGAAGCTGCTGAAGAAGCTGCTGAAGCTGTAGAAGAAGCTACAGACGCTGAATAATTTAAAAACAGTTACTTGAATAATTACTGAATTTTGGAGGAAATAAAAATGGCACAGATCACAGCAAAAGACGTTGCAGCTCTCCGTGCAAAGACAGGTCTCGGAATGATGGACTGCAAAAAGGCACTCGTTGAAGCTGACGGTGACGTTGAAGCAGCTGTAAAGATCCTTCGTGAAAAGGGACTTGCTACAGCAGCAAAGAAGGAAAGCAGAATCGCCGCTGAAGGCGTTGTTGATATCATGGTAGACGGAAAGAACGCTGCAATGATCGAAGTTAACGCAGAAACAGACTTCGTTGCAAAGAACGCTACCTTCCAGGAATTCGTTAAGGGTCTTCTCAGAACTCTTCTCGCTAACAAGCCCGCAGACCTCGAAGCTTTCGGCGCATGCAAGTTCGACGGCAGCGATATCACAGTATCTGACGCTCTCGTTGAAAAGATCGCAATGATCGGTGAAAAGATCAGCATTCGTAGATTCGTTCTCACAGAAGGTGTTATGAGCACATACATCCACGGCGCAGGTAACACAGGCGTTATCGTTGTATTCGATACAGACGACGCTACAGCTGCAAAGGACGAGTTCGCTGAATGTGCAAAGAACGTAGCACTTCAGATCGCTGCAGGCTCGCCTCCCTCTTACGTTGCAAAGGAAAACGTTCCTCAGAGCGCTATCGACGAAGAAGTTGCAATTCAGGTTGCAGCTGCAAAGAACGATCCCAAGCTTGCAAGCAAGCCCGATGCAGTTCTTGCAAAGATCGTTGAAGGTAAGCTCGGCAAGCTCTTCTTCGAGAAGGTTTGTCTCCTTGAGCAGCCCTACGTTAAGGACGACGCTATGAGCGTTGGCAAGTACGTTGCTTCCTGCGCAAAGGCTATGGGCGCAGAGATCGCTGTTAAGTCCTTCCACATCTTCGAGAAGGGCGAAGGCATCGAAAAGAGAGCAGACGATTTCGCAGCAGAAATCGAAAAGATGGTTAAGGGCTAATCTTAATCTATAATAAAAAAACGGTTGCTTCTTGCCGAAAGGCAAAGCAACCGTTTTAATTTTGCGCGGGGTATTTATTTGAAATATATTGCTTTGTTCATATTTTTGTGCTAAAATAAAAATAAGTAATTTTCAGGGGGTGACAGAGTGGACAAAACAAAAAAGTCAAAGCTTGGGCTTTATATACTTTACGGCGCTGTAACCGTTCTTTTCCTTTTGGCAATACTTTCGTTTAACGATATAGGCTCGATTATGACTGAGCTTAAAAATGCAGACGTTAAATATATACTTTTATCGTTTGCAAGCATTTTAATGTACGTCGCTCTTTATCCTCTTTCCCTTTGTATTTTAACAAAGGCGCGCGGATGCGATATTAAAATGACAAAAACCTACGGAATTGCAATGACGGAGCATTTCTTTAACGGAATAACTCCCTTTGCGACGGGCGGACAGCCTTTTCAGGTGTACGCATTTGCAAAAGCAAAGGTAAAGCCAACGGAATCAACCTGTCTTTTGCTTATGAATTTTATGGTTTTTATGCTCGTAACGAACGGCTTTGCTCTTTGCGCCCTCTTCTATTTTAAAAAGTTCGTAAGCGACGGAGCAATGGCGGCAATAGCGGTAGTAGGATTTGGAATGAATTTTATTGTCCTTGCCATAACGTTTCTGGTTGCAACAAGCCGTAAGGTTTCCGCCTTTCTTTCACGCGTTGTTGATTTTCTTTGCCGCTTCAAGCTTATAGCGCGCTTC
>JAFXJH010000034.1 GCA_017532425.1 Clostridia bacterium
GTGCGATACAAGAGGATTTATAACGGTAAGAATGATAAACAGAAGAATGTAAAAAAGATGCGATCTGAAGCTTTTTTTCTTGTCCCGTATGCAAAAGTAGCTTATTATTCCCGAAAATCCGATAAGGAGAAGAAGAGGACTTTGCGAAAACATAAGTACTGTGCTCATTGACAGAAAATAGAGCGTTATGACTATAGGATTGTAATTTTCAAATAATCTCATATTCTTCTCCTTTCAGATTTTTTGATAATATTTGTTTACTCGCCGACTGCTCCGAGCGTAAGCGTGTATTCCCACACTATAGCGTCGCCGTCACTCAGCTTGTATTCGCCGGCACCGACAGATGAACGCTGACCGTTTACCGTGTACGTCCATCCCGAAAGATCACCGAAATCAAATTCGTAAATATAGCTTATACCCGAAATATATACCATTTTTTCATTTCCGTCATTTTCAAAATGGATCTTGTACTTCTTTGCAGCCTCTACGAGAATTGAATAAACGGTATCGCCGTCCTCAATGTCAAACACGGTCTCGTCAAGGATGATCCCGTCGCTCGGAATGTGCTCTGCCTCTCCTGCGACCGAATCACAGCGAATTTCAAGTGTAACGCTTCCTATAATATTTTCTTTTGTTTCGTCATCGCCGTTATAATAATCCTCGGGCGATTTTATCTCGGTGAAATAAACTATACCGATAAGAAGGGCTACGGCAAGCAAAACTGCAATGAAATTCTTGATATTTCTTCTCTTTTTCAAAAAGAGTATAAGCGATACTATCGCGCCTGTCAGAATTATGACAGCGATTATCCATACCTTGTATCGCATAGGGTCTGCAGAATCGCTTGTACTGTTACTTTCGGGCTCTTTCGGATTGGAGTTTCCGCTTTCCTTGTCTGACCCTGCTCCACTATTCTCGCCGCTACTCCCGTTATTGTTTTCGGGCGGTGTGGGGGTAGGGTCGTCCGGAGTATTTTCCGTAATGTCAATTACGTAAAACGGAGCTTTTCCGCTTGCCATACGAATATACGCAACCATTCCGCAGAAAACCTGAATCGTAGCGTTTGGGTTGGAATCTCCCTCGTACGTATGCGAAAAGCTGTTATCGGCAAGAGAGAATTTTTCAATTCCGTCAAATACGCTATTTCCGTTCTTGATAAAACGTGTGTCGCTTAAGCAGTCAATACCGAGAGATGAGAGCGCGATAAGCACCTGAACCCCGCTTTCGGGATTTGCTACTCCGTAGCTTAAAAAATCTCCGTCTTCGAGTTGTTTTTCAGACAGCAGGGAAATAGCTTTGTCGATCGCGGCTTTTACGTTTTCGTCCTTGTCGTAGAAGGGTGCCATAGCCTGAACGGTCATTGCGGTAGCATCCACGTCTCCGTACTGCCCCGTAATAGCCCAGCCGCCGTCGCTGCACTGCATAGTAAGCAGCTTGCTGACTATATCAGATGATGAGTATTCGCTGCTTTGGTATCCGTTGTTAAGCAGATGCAGACCGAATACCCAGCTCATAAGTCCTTGCTTGCCGATAGAATCGTTAATGGTATTCTGTATATACTCGTGCTTACTTCCGGCCGCGGCAAGACAGAGCGCATATTTAAGGCGCGAGGATGCAGAGCGTACTGTGTTTTCCTCAAGGTATGATATAAGTGATGCTTCGTATTTTGAAAAGTCGTAATCAGAATATTGCGCGAGCGCATATATATACCATTCCTCACCACTTGCAGGGCTTTCGGAAAATTTACCGTCTATCAGCTTTTGAACAGAGGATTTTTCCGTGCTTGCTCCGTGATGCGAGAGAATATCGCTGAAGATCGCTTCTGCTCGTGACGAGTCTTCTTCGGATGTTCTTTGTGCAAAGCAGGGAAGAGCGGAAAATATTAAAATAACAGTAAGACAATATATAAATATCGTCGAAAATTTAGATCTCATAGTATTTCTTTTTCTTGTTAAGAAGAACTGCCGCAAAGATAATGAAGATCGGAGCTATAGCGTATATAGCAGTAAGGTCACCCGTTTCGGGAGAGTTGTTATCGGAAACAGTTACCTTTACAGCAGGCGGTACGAGTGTCTGAGTGGAGCTTTTTGCGCTGATAACGAAATCACCGATATTTTCCATAACAAGCGTTACCTTGCCGTCAGCATCTGTCTTGTATGCACTTTCCTTGCCGTTTATCGTGATAGTTGCATCCTTAACGGGAAGAACTACGGTATTCCAGTTTGCGTCGTAGCCGACGTAGGAGAGTGTGAGAGTGATCTTTCCGTCCTTGCTTACGGCTTTTGTATAAGCATCAAAATAGCAGAAGGTGTCGCTCCATGCTTCGAGGTCGGTATATACGTATGCGCTTACATGATCTCCGTCTTTTACAGCGTTGTTAAGTCCTGTAGCAGAAGCATTATTCAGCATATAGCCGTAGGATCCGCCGTTTTCCGCACCCCAAAGCTTAGTCATGGAAAGCCCCCACTGCGTTTTTTCACTTCCGTATCCGGTAGCAGCTCCGCCCGTATATTTAGCTTCGTGGGCACAGTAGAGAGCGTCGTTTATTGTAAGCGCGCCGTCGTTATCGATGTCTTTTACGGTGATCTTTTCCTGCACAAGTGCGAGATTTCCGTCCTTGTCGCTGATCGTTACGTAAACGCTTATGCTGTCTTCGGCTGCAAATACGTTAAGTGCAAGTGCAGGGAAAACGATGAGAATTGTGAGTGTGATAGAGATTAGTTTTTTCATTTTTTGACCTCTTTAGTTTTTATTTATATAATTTTTGATTATATACGTTATTTGTTACCGTCCTTTATCTTACTTTCTTTTATAGCGGCAATCTTAGCACGCTTAGCGCGTATTCTTTTTTCTTTGTTCTTTTCAGAGCGGTTATCGTCGCGTGCTTCTTTTATACCTGCCGCCTCAAGTGCGCGCGGCCACGGACCCAAAAAGGCTTTTATTGCAACTACCTCACGCTCGGAAAAATCAGAGCGCTGCGGATATCTTGAAAGCCCGCTCTCGAAAAGCTCTCTGTGTTTTTCCTGCAAAATAAGTATGCAGTCTTCTTTTTGATACTTTTTATCTGACATAAAATACACCTGAAAATAAAAAAACGCTTTTTATTGTAACACAATAAAAAGCGCAGCTATCAAAGTAAGTAATATAAGATAAATGGATACAGTTCACCCATTCACTTACTAAAACGGCTGCACTTTTCATATCCAAAAATGCCGGTGTAGGATCTACACAACCCTCGCATACGTTTGGGGAGTATTCCGACTTATGACGGTATCAGTCAATTACGGTAATGATGGTTGCGACGGATTTTCACCGAACTTCCCTCTGATCTGCACACGGCAGACCCAAACTGCGATAAGTATTCAGTTGTACTAAAGAACTTTACGCTTGCAGTATAGCATTTCTTTTTTGTTTTGTCAATAGATTTTTCTTTTCTTACGTTGTTTTACGCAGATAAAACATATTGAAATGTATCTCGCTAAATGATATAATCGGAGTATCGGCAATTTTAACGTGTCACGTACAGCGTGACAAACTTCAAGGTTTATTTGGTAGACAGATCGCAGATCAAGAGGTATAATTACAGCAAACGAACAAACAGGAGATCTTGCATTATGACACTTGGGCAGAGAATTAAGGAAATAAGAATGGAATACAGTCTGTCGCAGGAGGAATTTGCCGAAAAGCTCGGTACCACGCGCCAGACCGTTTCGCGTTGGGAGCTTGATCAGACATATCCCGAAATAGAAAAGATAGTTCTTATAAGCAAACTGTTTTCAGTAACGACAGATTCGATACTGAAGGACGGTATCAGTACGTTTGACTCGGAGCTCGGATATTTTACCTGCGGAGTATATCGCGGAGCGCTCTGTGAGATAGCAGAGACCGAAAAATTTGCTCTTGTTTTCTACTGTTCATCGGACAAAAATGTTTTGGGAGCAAAGCTTTATAAGGGCTACGAAGAGAAAAAGTATCTTGTAGCGGTCTGTGAAAGAAATATGCTTGCGGAAAAAACAGAGTACGCATATTTGCCTCAGAACTCCGGTACAGACAATGCGGTTGCAAACAGCGAAAGATTGACAAAAATGCTTTCCGAAGTATACGACAGTTCTCTTAAAAAATCTATGCGCAGGCTTGAGAGCTTTGCCGTAGATCATAGCGGCGCGCCCCTTCCTTCGGTAAAGGAGGTCGGCATACCGAAATGTCTTTCCTTGTGGCGAATGTCTGACGGATATTTTGCTACTCACGACAGACTTCACTTTTTCCTTTGTACCGGCAAAACCGAATATATTTTTTCGGTAGAGCCCGAAAATATGAATATCTACTGCGGAGCATCCTACAATATCGTTTTCGATCTCGGACTCTTCAGCGGCGGACAGTTCTTCAGAATACGAAACTATAAGGATAACAGCGAAAAATGGTGCAGCTTCACATGTGATTTTTCGTATGAGGCAGGTGAAATAAATATCCCCACCGATCAGTGCGAGCTCGGAAAATGTATTCAGACAAGCAGAGGGCTTATGTGGTGTGTCAAACGCTATACGGACGATGAGATAGTACTGCAGGGCTGCGGCGATGACGAATATACCTACAGGCGCGAGGATAAAAGAACGGAACGGTTTTCATTTTTGTAATACAATATTATGATAAGCAGGTCGGCGATATTAAAGTATTGTCGGCTTGTTTTCTCTTATCAGATCTTTTGAGGAATTTTTTGTAATATTGTTGAATTTTGTAATGCGCTGTGATATAATTCAGCTAAAGTAAATAACCGATATGGAAACGGAGGAAAACTTATAATGTTAAAAATAGGAATTGTGTTGATAGCGCTTCTCGGAAGTCTGTATACACTTGTACTTAACATAGTAGAGCACCGCTCTGCCAATAATCCCACACCAGAAAATCTTTCGGATGTTTATGATGCCGAAACCTATCAAAAATGGAAGAAATACAGCGCGGAGGGCTGTCGACTTAATATTATTTTTGCAGTAATAGGTGCACTTGCGACGGTGGCGCTTCTCTTTACCGATGCTTACGCACTTTTTGCAGGTCTTTTCGGAGAAAATCCGTACGCTCAGATCTTCGGTGTCGTACTGCTTGAAGCTATTGTAGGTGCGGTTATAGGAACAGTCGAAAGCTATATAAGCAATATGGTAATAGAGCAGAAGTACGGATTTAACCGTACGCGCATGAAGACCTTTATATTTGACAGAATAAGATCTACCGCGCTCGGACTCGCACTCTCCTGCGCTCTCGTCTACCTTCTTGCCTGGGTTCATTCTGCAGTAGGTGCTTGGATGATACTCATTTTTGCCGCAGTAGTTTTTGCTTTTACACTTGTTATCAGTTTTCTTTACCCGATACTCAGCCGTGTCGGAAATAAGTTCGTTCCTCTTGAAGAGGGTGAGCTCAGAGACAGACTTATGGAGCTCCTCACAAAGCATGGATATAAGGTAAAAGCTATAGAGGTAATGGATGCTTCTCGCCGTACAACAAAGCTCAACGCCTATTTTACAGGCTTCGGCAAGCTTAAGACCATCGTGCTCTACGATAATCTTGTAAACGCAATGACACCCGATGAAATATGCGCAGTCTTTGCGCACGAGCTCGGTCACGGACTTCATAAGGACGTTCTTAAGGGACAGATCGCGAATTTCGGAAATCTTATAGTTATGGCACTCGTTGCGTGGGTGGCAGTAAGTATCCCCGAACTTTACGAGGCTTTCGGCTTTGAATGGATAAATTACGGCTTTGCGTATATCCTTATCGGTATCTTCCTCGGACTTGTTCAGCCGATCACCTCTATGATAATGAACGCGCGAAGCCGCGCTGCAGAATACCGCGCAGACAGACAGTCTGTGAAGGAAGGCTATGGAGAAGCTATGATATCTGCTCTCAAAAAGCTTGCCAAGGAAAACTTTGCACATCTTGCACCATCAAAGCTTAACGTAGTAATGGAGTACAGCCATCCGCCGCTCAGCAGAAGAATAGAGGAAGTTGAGCGAGAAATGAAAAAAGTAAAATAGTCTGCACAGAAGGGATCGATATGCTATGACAAGAAGAGAAGGACTTCTCACGGTCGTTTCCGGGCTTTCGGAAAACGAAGAGATAAAAATAAAATACGCAGAGCACCTTGAAGAACTGTTTGACGTCATAATTCCTGAAAAGATAGGCGAAAATTTCTCGGAGGCTCTTAAAAATAACGACTATGCTTCAGCCGTAAAAGCCTGCGCAGATTATTACAGACAAAAGCCGGATGTGAGTATCCCCGAGCTTTCCTGCCACGGCGCGTATAATATCAGTGATGCCGAAAAGGCACTTGGCGGATACGCACGTATTGTAAACGTAGATTGGGATTTTCCAAACGGCGACGTGGATTTTCTGTTTGATCCCACTATTCTCAAGGGGCCGAGAAATCATGAATGGGTGTGGCAGTTTAACCGCCATAATCATTGGAGCAATTTTTCAAGAACGTATACCGCTACCGGCGACGAGAAATATGCAGTGGCTTTCAGAAGTCAACTTCTTAAATGGATAGCGCAGACCGATATACCGCAAAACTGGAACGGCCCTGGAAGTGCCTGGCGTACTATAGAGTGTGGAATAAGACTTCTCGGAAGCTGGCAGATAACCTATGACGGATTCAGAAGGTCTTACTCGATCGAAGACGTCGTGCTTCTTCTTATGATAGCATCAATGCACAGACAGTCGGTGCATCTTATAAAAAATCCGACGGGCAAAAACTGGCTTATGATGGAGTCAAACGGGGTTTATACCTTCAGCTCGCTCTTTACGGAGCTTTCAGATTCGGCAGAAAACAGGAGGATCTCTGCAGACCGCCTGCAAGAGGAGGTCGAAAGGCAGATACTTCCCGACGGTATGCATAACGAGCTTTCACCCGATTATCAGGGCGTGGTGCTAAGCTGTGCGCTGAACTTTTACAGTATTGCACTCGATCTCGGAATGGCAGATGAAATTCCGAAAAGCTTTACCGAGCTTTTGAAAAAAACGGTAAGTGCCGCTATACTTCTTTCGACACCGTCATTTACACAGCCGAGAACGAACGATACTTATACCATCAAAACTACAACCTTCACCGCACGTGCGGAAAAACTTCTCGGCAGAGAAGCAGAATATCTTTTTGTAAACAGTAGCAGAAAAGACGGACATCCTCCTAAATCGGATACAGCGTCTGCCTTTCTTCCGTATGCGGGATTTGCCGTTATGCGCTCTGATTGGGGAAAGGATGCGGCATATATGTGCTTTGACGTAGGACCGCTCGGTCTTGCACACGTTCATCAGGATAAGCTCAATATAAACATCTATAAAGGAAGCGAAGAGCTTATCTACGACGACGGAGGCGGACAGTATGAGATATCCGATATGAGAGATTATGCAATATCTGCATACGGTCATAATACAGTCCTTGTAGACGGACTCGGACAGTATAGAAGAGCTCCGCTTGCCTCTGAAAGCGAAATAGACGCGGGATGGATAACAAACGAGAGCTTCGACTATGCATATTCTGTCTATGACGATACCTACGGAAAGGATATGCTGAGACCTGCCACACACAAGCGTGAGGTGCGTTTCTGCAAGCCCGGATTCTTCTGTGTTACCGATACTCTGACATCTATAGATGAAAATATACACGATTACGAGCTTATATTCCATCTTGATACGACTAAGGTAAAAGAGCTTGAAGAATATAAAAACGGTGTTATTTCGGATTTCGGAAGAAAATACGAGATAGCTATGATACCGCTTGACGATGATTCGGCAGACGTGGAGCTGAATGCTCTCTCCGCTGTCAAAGATCCGATTTTACGCGGCTGGTATAACGGAAGAAACGAAAGAAAGCTTCACGAGGCGATAACCGTTTCGAGAAAGGTATGCGCAGTAAAGGATTTTAAATTTACCACGCTTATGTTCCCCGTAAAAGCAGGAGATCCGCTTCCGAAGGTAAGAAAAATGTCGGACGGTAAGATTGATATACTCTTTGATGGTAAAAGATATATCATAGATATAGAGTATCTTAATAAGTAAAAAACGGATAAAGGTGTAACTTTTTACGATATTGTCTTGATAAAGGGAGGATATCCTATGAAACAGCAGAATATTAACGAAATCAAAACCAAAATGAGAGAAGAGGCAATTTATGCTCTCACTCATAAACCGATAATAACATATTCCTCGGACAGAGTTAAGGTGTGGCACGACGCGTTTCTGAAAGTTAAAGACCTTACAACACAGCCGCAGAAATATTCGGTCTCTCTTAAATATTTTCTTGATAATATCTCTATTCCGATAGATGAAAAGGATGTTCTTATCGGACGAATGGTGGAAGAGAGCTTTACACCTGAAGAAGAGGTAGTATTTAAAAAAGAATATATGTCCGAGCCGGGATGCTTTGGTAAACCCGATTTTATTACAGAAAACGGACATTGCTCGCTTAGATGGGATATACTCTTTAAGAAAGGTATTTCGGGACTTAAGGCTGATGCCGAAGGTTGGCTTGAGCATTATAAGAAAAACGGCACTGAAAATCAAGTTGATTTTCTCGTATCAGCCATCGGTATGTACGATGCTATTATGGTATATATCAAAAGAAGCGCAGACGAATGCCGTAAATTCGGAAAGACCGAGCAGGCAGAAATTTTTGATAAGCTTTCTGTAGACGCTCCCGACAGCTTCTTTTCTGCTATGCAACTTTATTGGACGGTAGAGTTTATTATCTGTGCATATCTTGCAGCTAACCCGACGCTTACCCTCGGCAGACCTGACCTTTTCCTTTTCGATTTCTACAGGAAGGATATAGATGAAGGCAAGCTTACCAAAGAAGAAGCATCACTTATTATCGCAGACTTCTATGCAAAAAATAATCTTATAATGGGTCGCGGTGAACATCAGATAAGCGAAACCTATGAAAAAGAAACTTGCACGGGCTGGCATAGAATACTTGCATACGATGCTCCGCAGTATATGCTTCTTTCGGGTACAGACCCCGAAACAGGAAAAACTGTAGCAAACGAGCTTACAGAGCTCTTTATCGACGAAATAGTACCGGCGTATAAAAATCCGGTAATAGAATTCCGTTACTCAAAGGGTGTAGCTGAAAATTATCCTGAAATGTGGAAAGCTTTTGTTTCTAAAATTGCAAACAGCGCATCGGCTATGATATACAACGATATAGGTATTATTAATGCATACCTCAAAGACGGATTTGATTTTAAGACTGCAGCATCGTACGAGCATTTCGGGTGTAACTGGCCGACAATCCCGACTGCCGATTGTTCAGGTCCTTCTTTACAGACGAACGTAAGCCGTGTGATGTATTCTATCATACACGATTATGCGGAAAAAGAGGATGAATTTGACCGCGAGCGCTTTTTGTCTATGGTATATAATACGTTTTTTGATGTATATTCAAAAAGAGCGGAGTATTTAAAAGATGCTATACCGGTGAATATTCCAAACAGTAATCATATAAAGCTTGTTTCCTGCTTCTCAAATGATAGCATAGAAAAAGCGGGAATGTATTACGAAAATATAAGCCTATATGCAAGTCAGGGTACTATATGTTCGGCAGTAGATATGGCGGCCGCTATGGATTATATGTGCACTGAGAAGGGATATTCTCCGAAAAAGCTTATGGAGATATGTGACAGAGATTTTGAAAACGATGAATATACTTTGGCACTTTGTAAAAACGCTCCGAAGGCGGGACAAAACGACGAACTTGCCGATTTCTATATTGAAAGACTTCCGAGAATTATCTTAGAGGCAACAGAAAATGCTATGAAAGACATTCCGAAGCATTATCATCTACGTTTCTGTACCGAATACGATACAGCTCATATAGCTATAGGCGCATCTCTCGGTGCAACACCCGACGGAAGACGCAAAGGCGAGTCTATAAGCCAGAACAATCAGCCCGCACACGGAAGTGCGAAAAACGGTATAACGGCTATGCTGTCTTCTATGAGTAAAATGCCGTTTGACAGAATGTTTTCGGGTGCTATGAATATTACAATACAGCCTAAAAACTTTGCAGGTGAAGAAGGTCTTGCAAAGCTTGCCAAAATAATGGAGATTTATTTTGAAAAGGGCGGTATGCAGATGCAGATAAGCGCAGTAGATAAAGAAAAGCTGCTTGCTGCGCAGAAGGACCCTGATAGCTACCGCGATCTTATGGTACGTGTTACGGGTTACAGTGCGGTATTTGTCGATCTCAGTCGAAAAGCACAGGAGGATATTATAGCGCGCGATGCTCTGTAATATTTACCCGATTTTAAATAATTTTGTATATTAGATTGTAAAGGAGCACTTTTATGAAACAGACTAATATAGCAGAAATGAAAGAAAAATTAAAAGCAGAAGCTGTCTATGCTCTTACTAATAAGCCGATAATAACCTATTCTTCGGACAGAGTTAAAGTGTGGCACGATGCGTTTCTGAAGGTTAAAGACCTGCCTACACAGCCGCAAAAATATTCGGTTTCTCTTAAATATTTCCTTGAAAATATCTCTATTCCGATAGATGAAAAGGATGTCCTTGTCGGACGAATGGTGGAAGAGAGCTTCACCGAAGAGGAGGAGAAGCTCTTTCAGGAAAAATATATGTCAGAGCCCGGATGCTTCGGAAAACCCGATTTTGTTATAGAAAACGGACACTGCTCGCTCAGATGGGATATACTTTTCAAAAAAGGAATTCCCGCGCTCAGAAAAGAAGCGGAATACTGGCTTGAATATTACGAGAAAAACGGAAACGAGAGTCAGATCGATTTTGAAAGATCTGCTATCGGTATGTACGATGCAACTATAATCTACCTTAAAAGAAGTGCGGAAGAGTGTCGTAAATTCGGAAAGATCGAGCAGGCGGAAATTTTTGATAAGCTTTCCGTCGGTGCACCTGACAGCTTCTTTTCGGCGATGCAGCTTTACTGGACGGTAACCTTTATCATATGCGCGTATCTTGCTTCCAACCCGACGCTTACGCTTGGAAGACCCGACCTTTTCCTGTACGATATTTACAAGCGTGACATCGATAATAACAAGCTTACCAAAGAAGAAGCATCGCTTATTATTGCAGACTTTTATGCTAAAAACAACCTTATAATGGGTCGCGGTGAGCATCAGATAAGTGAAAGATATGAAAAACATACCTGTACGGGATGGCACAGAATACTTGCGTACGACGCTCCGCAGTATCTTGTTCTTTCGGGTACGGACCCCGAAACGGGAAAAACTGTCGCAAACGAGCTTACAGAGCTCTTTATTGACGAGATCGTCCCTGCGTATAAAAATCCGGTTATTGAATTCCGCTATTCAAAGGGTGTTGCCGAAAATTATCCCGAAATGTGGAAGAGCTTCGTTTCAAAGCTTGCAAACAGCGCATCGGCTATGATATATAACGATATAAGCGTTCTTCCGATGTATCAAAGTGACGGATTTGACTTTAAGGAAGCAGCGGCGTATGAGCATTACGGATGTAATTGGCCTACACTTCCGTGTAAGGATACTCCCGACCACGGATGGCAGGGTAACGTCTGCCGTGTAATGTATAATGCTATTCACAAGTATGCGGAAACTGCGGATAAATTTGACCGCGATAGCTTTCTTTCTGTGATCTATCAGTCGTTTTATGAGGACTACAAAAAGAAGGCAGATGAAATAAAAGCTACAAGAGCAGTAAACGAGCCTAACAGCGGTCGTATAAAATTTTATTCCTGTTTTTCTGCCGATAATATAGAAAAAGCGGGACTTTACTACGAAAATTGGAATATGATAATGAATCTCGGAACGATATGCACGGTGATAGATATCGCTGCGGCTATGGAATATATGTGTACCGAGAAGGGATTTTCTCCTAAAAAGCTTATTGAGATATGTGACCGTGATTTTGAAAATGAGGAATATACGCTTGCACTTTGTAAGAACGCTCCGAAGGCAGGAGAAAACGATGAGCTTGCCGACTTCTACGTTGAAAAGATCACAAATCTAATTATAGATGCGGGCAAAGAAGCGATGCAGGGTATTCCGAAGCATTGTCGTCTGCGCTTCTGCACCGAATTTGATACGTCACATATAGGTATAGGTCAAGGAATAGGCGCGACACCCGACGGAAGACTCAGCGGTCAGCCCGTGAGCCAAAACAATCAGCCGTCACACGGAAGCGCTAAAAACGGTATAACGGCGATGCTTTCTTCAATAGGAAAAATGCCGTTTGACAGACTTGCGTCAGGCGCTATGAACGTTACCATACAGCCGAAAAACTTTGTGGGCGAGGAGGGTATCGCAAAGCTTGCAAAAATAATGGAGATCTATTTCGAAAAGGGCGGTATGCAAATGCAGATAAGCGCGGCAGATAAAGAAAAGCTCCTTGCGGCTCAGAAGGACCCCGACAGCTATCGCGATCTTATGGTACGCGTTACCGGCTACAGCGCAGTATTTGTCGATCTCAGCCGTAGAGCGCAGGAGGATATAATATCGAGAGACGCGCTTTGATCTTAATATGATTTCGATGCTTTGATAAATTTGGAGGTAAAAATGATAAGACATATCTGTATGTTTAAGCTTAAAGAGGAAAATAAAGAAAAAAATCTTGCAGAGTTTTTTGAAAGGGCAGAGTCGCTCAAGGAAATTCCCGAAATAAAGAGCTTTGAAACAGTACGCAATTTCGATGGCACTCCCGAAACAAACTATGACGTTTCTCTGATCTTAGATTTCGATACTCTTTGCGACCTTGAAAAATATCAGAAAAACGAGATACACGTTAATTTTGGTAAGTTTGTTGCTACTGTGCATGACACAAGAGCCTGCATCGACTATGAAATATGATCGTAAACCGCCTGAAAAATGTCTTTTCGGGCGGTTTTGCATTGACATTTAAATACGTTTGTGTTAAAATAAAAAAAATACCGTTATTACGGAAAAAGAAAGGCAGACAAAATTATGAAGCTTTCGAATAAATCAATAAAGCCTCTTGTACACGGCGTTTATCAGACGAAGGAAGAGGACGGATATCTTACCTTCTACCACTATGACGATGCGCAGCTGGAATATCTCCAATTCAATCAGTTTTTCTATGACCGCGGAAGATTTTCTTCTTCGGTAACTATTGAGTTTGAAACGGAGGCAACAGAGATCGGATTCGATTACAAGATATTTATCGTAGGATCGCTTGATACTATAGACGTATATGCAGATAACGTTCACGTTGCAGGAACGCATATTAACGGTATTCCCGAAAAGGGCAAGCTTACCTTTGATCTTCCCGAAGGAAAGAAGAAGGTATGCGTATATCTTCCGATAGACGTTAATATCGGTATTAAAAATCTTCGTATCGAGGGTAAATGGCGTAATATCAAGAAAAAGGGTCCGAAGGTTCTTTGGATGGGAGACTCTATCACACAGGGATACGGAACTTATCTTACAAGCGAAACCTACGTAAACGTTGCTTCGCGTAAGCTCGGATACGACGTACTTAATCAGGGTATAGGCGGATATTATTACGATGCTCCTATCATTACACCTATGGAAGGCTATACGCCTGATAAGATAATTATCGCTATGGGTACAAATCAGCACCGTGCATCCGATAAGGAAGATAAGACGGTAAAATATTTTGAGGCTCTCGATAAGGTGTATAACGGAATTCCCACTCTCGTTCTTACTCCTATCTGGCGTTGCAATCCCGGTACGGATATGGATCAGCTTATTGAAATGTCTGATATCATAAGAAAAGTTTGCGCAAAATATCCCAATATAAAGGTCGTTGACGGATTTGAGCTTGTTCCCAACCTTCGTGATTACTTCATTGATGAGCTTCATCCCAATGCACTCGGCGGAGAGGTTTACGGAAATAATCTTGTCAGCAAGATAAAAGAGCTTAAGTTCTGATTGCGGAAGGTTCGGTAATAATTATGAAAAATCTTGAATTTAAGATACACAATCCTATAGACGACGGATGGTATGCGGATCCCGAAGCAAGATTTTACGAGGGAAAGTATGTTATCTATGCAACAAAATCCCTTCCGTTCGACGATCAGCATAATCACGTTTGCTGGACATCTGAAAATCTCACCGATTGGGAGCGTCACGACGATATTATCGATATGTCCGGATTCCCTTGGGCAACACGTGCTATATGGGCACCTACGATAATAGAGAAGAACGGAAAATATTACTATATTTTCGCATCGAACGATATACACAGTGATAAGGAAAAGGGTGGACTTGAGATAGCGGTTTCCGATTCTCCGACAGGTCCGTTCAAGGCACTTCTTGACCGTCCGCTTATAAACGAATTCCATAACGGCGCACAGCCGATAGACGCGCATCTTTTCAAGGATGACGACGGCACGGTATATCTTCTTTACGGCGGATGGAGACACTGTAATATTGCAAAAATGAACGATGATATGACAGGATTTGTTCCGCTTCCCGACGGAAGTATCATCAAAGAGATAACTCCGCCCGATTACGTTGAAGGTCCTTGTATGTTCAAAAAGGACGGTAAATATTATTTTATGTGGTCGGCAGGCGGATGGACGAACGGTACTTACCGCGTAAATACTGCATTTGCAGATACTCCGTACGGTCCGTTTGAGGATTATAACGAGGTTCTTTCCACGGGAGACAGCAAGATTGCAAACGGTCCCGGGCATAACGGATATATCTATATTCCCGAGGAAGACCTTTATCTTATCGTATATCACCGCCATAAGCCTGAAATTAAAGATGGAAATGCAAGATTTATGTGCATAGATATTATGAATTTCGGTGACGACGGAAGAATTCTCCCCGTAACTATGACGAATGATTGGGAGTATAAGGACGGTAAGGCTATTATACTTTGATTTGGCAGATAGGAGGCTTTTTATATGCTGATAAGGAAACCTGCGATGGGCTGGAATACGTGGAACACCTTTGCTCGCGATATAAATGAGGAGCTCATTCGTGAAATTGCCGATTTTATGGTAAACGAGGGCTATCTTGAAGCAGGATACGATACGCTCGTTATCGATGATAACTGGCAGGAGGATGAAAGAGTAAACGGAAGACTTGTACCCGATAAGAAGAGATTCCCAAACGGTATAAAGCCGGTTGCCGATTACGTACACTCAAAAGGACTTAAATTCGGCTTATACTCGGCTGCAGGAGTAAGAACCTGCTGTAATAAGCCCGGCAGCTTCGGATACGAATACGTTGACGCTCAGGATTTTGCTGATTGGGGCGTTGACTATCTTAAATATGATCTCTGCCATTTCCCCGGAAGCGGTGACAGAAAGAGCGCATATCTTACGATGTCAATGGCACTTAAGGCGACGGGTCGCGATATTGAATACTCGGGCGCGATATGCGGAGAGGCAGATCCGGGTGAATGGATGCGATCTGTGGGTGCACATAACTACAGAATGTCGGGAGATATCAACGATTCCTTCGGATCGATAAGATTTATTTCGCAGAAGCGTATGAACGAGCCCGATTTTACCGCTCCGGGATGCTATGCAGATATGGATATGCTCGTGGTAGGTATGAACGGGGAAGGATACGCGGCAAAGGGAGGGTGTACTTATGATGAATATTTTCTCCATTTTGCACTTTGGTGCTTCTATGCGTCACCTCTTATGATAGGCTGCGATATCAGAAAAATATCGCCCGAGCATAAGAAAATACTCTTTAATAAAGATCTGATCGCTATAAATCAGGACGAGGAATGCTGTGCTCCGTATAAGGAAAAGCAGTCCAGATATGCAAATATCTTTAAGGACAAATTTACGATAGCAAAGCAGCTTTCGGGAAATAAGATCGCATTCGGATTTTTTAATTTCGCAGATTCGAAATTAACACAGACCTCGTATATGACAGATTTCGGTATACCCTCATATGCAAATAAGAAGCTTCGCTTCAGAAACGTGCAGACAAACGAAAGCTTTACCGTAACAGACGCTCATTCCGTAGAGCTTGCACCTCACTCCTGTGTGGTTTATATTGCGGAGTTTGCAAACTGATTATGAGTAGTGAGCTTTGTTCCGAGTGTGCAAGTCCGCTCGTTCGCGATGAAGTGGGACTTACTCTGAAATATTTCGGCACGTATTGCAGTGAGCGTTACTGCAAAAAGTGCCTTGCCGAAAAGCTTGAGTGTACAACTAAGCAGCTTGACGAAATGGTAGAATATTTCAAAAGTACGGGCTGTCCGCTCTTCACCTGACCTTGAGATCTGATAAAATTCCTTCTGTTTTCGCATTTGTGAGAAACAGAAGGAATTTTTATTTTTTTAAAATAATTTTCACTTTCCTATTGACAAGCTGATTTTTTTATGTTATAATCGCAACGTTGACTCAAGTTGACGAAAATATGGAGGGCGTAGCTCACTTGGTTAGAGCGCCAGGTTGTGGCCCTGGAGGTAGTGGGTTCGATTCCCATCGCTCTCCCTCGAAAAAAGACTGGTTTAGGCATTAAATCAGTCTTTTTCTTTTTGATGTGTAAAATATTAAAGAATAAATCTGTTTTTTGTTTAAAAGTGTAAAAAAAAAGTTAATTTGAATGAAATTCTATTGTAATTATAGAAAATATAATGTATAATACATTGTTAAATTTGATTTTGCGTATTTTTGGTTTGAAACTGCATTTGTAATTATATTGCCGAAGGGAATATTTGATTATGGAAATGAGTGAAAGAATAAGTAAGCCGAATTATTATCTCGATATAGCACGAACTGTTGCAAGCAGATCGACTTGTCTGCGCAAAAAATTCGGAGCTGTAATCGTTAAGGACGATACTATCGTATCGACGGGATACAACGGCGCGCCGCGCGGAAGAAAAAACTGCGATGAGATAGGAAGCTGTATGCGCGATAAGCTCGGTATTCCGAGAGGAGAGCGTTACGAGCTTTGCCGCTCGGTTCACGCAGAACAGAATGCAATTATCTCCGCTTCAAGAGATCGTATGATAGGCGCAACTCTCTATCTTGCCTGCATTGACAGTAAGACGGGTGAGCTTGTCGGAGACGTTATGTGCTGTATGATGTGTAAGAGAACGGTAATAAATGCAGGCATCGAAACAGTTGTTATCAAAACGGGCGAAAATGATTATAAGACCGTTAAGGTGAGAGACTGGATACATGATGACGACAGTCTTTCGGGCGTGTTTGGATACTAATTAAACATACGTATATCTTTAGTGATTTTGAGAGAATAAAATGAGTAAAAAGAAAATAAAGAAAATAAGAGTACAGCAGGGAGCGGCTGTAAAAGAAAAGGAAAAGATCAGTATCCTTCCGTGGATAATAATAGCGGGTGCAATACTTCTTATAATAGGAATATTCGTACTGTCTGATTTTATAGGAAATTATCACCACGTCAGAAAGTTTTCTTTCGATTATTCCACAGGCGAGCTTTTGGACAAAAAGAATGATATAACCTACGTAGCGGCTCCGAGAGGATACGAGCCCGTGCGTATATCAAATAAGCCGTATGCAACCGATGGTGACAGAGAATATTATCAGCTTGGATTTCTCAGTGAGTCGGGAAAAGAGCAGCTTATTTCTACCTCTACCTTGCTTGCAACGTCACACAACGACGGACTTCTTCTGTACTATAATCCCAAAGAGTTGAAACTTCCCGATCTTGCATATTTTGAAGCGGATTCGGTTCTTGTTTGTGATATGAACAATAACACTCTTCAAGAGTTTGACGCTGACGAGAGCAAGATATTTCTTGACGCCGTTAATGATGATAACAACAAGTGCACAACTCCCGTTGATCCCGATTCCATGTTTACGCTGAGACTTCGCTCGACAAAGATCCGTTGGATGTCATACTGTGTATATTTGTATGTATCGGGTGAAGATTATTATATAATCGATGATACGGAAAATAAAATGGTGCTTCTTCCGTCAAACGCGCGTAAGCTTTTTGACGAAGATCTTTTAAAGCTTTTTGATAACTGATATTTTTTTAGGATAGACGATTATGAAGTTTGATATCAGATATTTTGACCCCGTATTTCTCGATGAGGTTTCCGAAATAGAAAACCGTTCATTTTCAGTTCCGTGGTCAAAAACTTCTTTTGAGGACAGCCTGAAAAATCCTCTGATCGATTTTTATGTGGCTGTTACCGAAAGTGAGGAAGGAAAAACGTCGGTTGCGGGATATATTCTCACACTTACCGTTTCTCCCGAATGTGAGATACTTAATATTGCAGTATCTCCCGAATTCAGAAGAAAAGGTATCGCCGAAGGCCTTTTGAATTTTGTTTTTGAAAAAGCTGCCGAAAAGAGATGCGATACGCTTATGCTTGAGGTGCGCGAATCAAATTTTGCGGCAAGAAGCCTTTACGAAAAGCTCGGCTTTTACGCTGTCGGACGCCGTAAAGGTTATTATACAAATCCGATCGAGGATGCTATACTTATGGATAAAAGCTTGAGCTGAAAAAAGTAAATGCTTGAGATTTATCCGATCTTGAAAGGACGGTGCTGTTACTGTGAAAAGATTTTTTAGTGATTTCCTTTTAAAAACGGGAGTATTTCTTTTGTTGAATCTGCCCGTAATACTCGTTTATTTTGTTGTGGCTATCGTTTTTAAATTTCCTGTGCTTGATGAGCTTGTTGATATGATCTCCGATAAGTCTGCTGTATTTGAATATGCTTTTAATACGGTACTGTATATTCTGTACGTTGCAGTATATTATCTTATTTTGTATCTTGCGATATTTAAAAACAATTCGGCAAGAGTCGCATATCTTAATGCTACGGCAAGCGGAGAATATTCGTTTAAGGGCGAAGCAATTCAGTATCTTAAATCCTTCTTTTTAAGCGACCTGTTTGCCGCGGTGCTTGTCTGCACAATTTCCTTTGTTTTAATCGGTACGTTTTCCGAAAATAAATTTCTCAGAGTTTTGTTTATTACAGAGTACAGCCTTTCACAGATAATAGGTACTGTGGCTGCAGCAGTTTTCTACCTGCTCTTTACATCGCTCTTTATCTTCTTTGCGACGGTAACGTCACAGTATATCTGGAATAAAAATCGACTTGGCGGAAAAGCCTGAGTATTTTCTTTATAACTTGCTTAATATATCCGAAAGGAATTTGCTGAAATGATAATTTTGGCGTTTGAATCATCTTGTGACGAAACGTCGGTCGCAGTTGCTGAAATCGATAACAATATATATAAGATACGCTCAAACATAGTGGCTTCTCAGATCACTATGCATACGCTTTACGGTGGGGTAGTGCCCGAAATAGCAAGCCGTGCGCATACCGAAGCCATATCAAAGCTTACGTATGAGGCTTTAACAGAGGCGTGTGTTACTCCCGACGATATAGATTTCGTCGCCGTAACCTCAAATCCGGGGCTTATAGGCGCACTTCTTGTGGGTGTAGGCTACGCAAAGGCGTGGGCGTATGCTCATAATAAACCGCTTGTGGCAGTCAACCATATTAAGGGTCATACTGCGGCGGCATATTATTCGCACGAAGGACTAAAGGCACCGTTTTTTGCACTTGTTGCATCGGGCGGACATACCTCTATGATAGACGTAAAAAGTCCTACGGAGTATATTACCGTAGGAAGGACACGTGATGACGCGGCAGGTGAAGCCTTTGACAAGATAGCAAGAATTCTCGGAATAGGCTATCCCGGCGGCGCGGTAATGGACAAGCTTGCTTACGAGGGTAATGAGAAAGCGATAAAGCTTCCGTGCCCTGCGCTTGCAGACGGTATTGATTTCTCCTTCAGCGGTCTTAAAACAGCTGTAATAAACTACGTAAACAGCGAAAAACAGCGCGGAAATGAAATTTCGCACGCCGATATTGCGGCATCGTTTTCTGCGGCGGTCGTTAAGGCGATAATTACCAATTTGAAAAAAGCACACGAAATATACGGATATAAAACTCTCGTTATAGCGGGAGGAGTTGCCGCAAATTCGCATATACGCGCGGCGGCTGCGGAGTTTGCCGAGAAGCAGGGAATAAGACTGTGTATTCCCGAGAAATCTCTCTGCGGAGATAATGCCGCAATGATTGCCGCACAGGGTTACCACGAGTATATTGCGGGAAATATAGCCGACAGCTCACTCAATGCTTTTTCATATCAGGTTACATAAAATTTTCGGTGATTTGCACAAAGTTTTTCTGCATATAATCGCCGTTTATGCAGTATGATTTGTATATTACAGTGTATATACAGTATGCGAAAAAATTATACATCTGTGGAAAACTTTTTCTCAAAAGTAGTGTTTTGACGAAAAAATGCGGAAAATACCGATTTAATTGTGGAAAACTCTGTGGATTTTGTGGATTCATCGCAGTAAAGTAAGATGTTTTTTCTAAACGTGTATACCGTTTTACAAATTGCACAATACCGAATTCTAACGGTACTTGACAAATAAATAATTTTATGCTTAGCAATAAATTCAAAAAAAGAAAGGTCAATAAAAATGGCAGACAAGGTAGTAGTAAAAGAAAAATACGCAAATGAAATTGACAGCGCAGTGGAGAAGTACAGAAAGCTTCTGGAGTCTCAGCTTGAAAGAGTTGAGCGAATAAACGCATCCCGTGAAACAGTAGATTACAAGACACTTGATAAGATCATCATCGGTGTTTGCGGAGGCGACGGAATCGGTCCCGTTATTACAAATGCCGCAATGAAGGTGCTTGAATACCTCCTTTGCGACGAAGTTAAAAAGGGCAAGGTCGAATTCAAGGTTATAGACGGTCTTACTATTGAAAACAGAGCCGCACAGAATAAGGCTATTCCCGAGGACGTTCTCGAGGAGCTTAAGAAGTGCACGGTCATACTCAAGGGTCCGACAACAACACCCCGTGCAGGCGATCCTTGGCCGAACATTGAAAGCGCAAACGTAGCAATGCGTAAGGAGCTCGACCTCTTTGCTAACGTGCGTCCCGTTAAGGTTCCCGAAAAGGGAATCGACTGGACGTTCTTCCGTGAAAATACAGAGGGAAGCTACGCAGTCGGAAGTCAGGGCGTAAACGTAACAGACGACCTTGCACTCGATTTCTGCGTTACAACTACAGAGGGTACGGAGAGAATCGCACGCCTTGCATTTGAGTTCGCGCGTGCAAACGGTAAAAAGCGCGTTTCTATCGTAACAAAGGCGAACGTTATCAAGACAACAGACGGTAAGTTCCTGCGTATTTGCGAAGAGATCGCAAAGGAATATCCCGAGATCACTACAGACGAGTGGTTCATCGATATTATGACAGCAAAGCTTGTCGATGAAAAGCGCCGTACAGATTTTCAGGTATTTATACTCCCCAACCTTTACGGAGATATTATTACAGACGAAGCGGCTGAATTCCAGGGCGGTGTAGGTACTGCGGGAAGTGCTAATATCGGTAAGAAGTACGCGATGTTTGAAGCAATTCACGGAAGCGCACCGAGAATGGTAAAGGAAGGACGCGCACAGTATGCGGATCCTTGCTCGACACTCCGCGCTGCAGCACTTCTTCTCTCGCATATAGGCTATCAGGCTGAGTCTGATAAGCTTTCTGCGGCACTCGATAAATGTATGTTTACCGAAAAGAAGCTTACAGTTACCGGAAGAGATACCGGCGCAACCTGTGAGCAGTTTGCAGATTACGTAACAGAAACACTTAAGTCGCTTTAATTAAGAATTTAAAATATGAAAAAGAGTTTTGTGCGTATTACCGCACAAAACTCGGTTTTCTGAAGAAAGGTATGGTTATTGTAAATGCCAAAACCGTTTAAAGATATAGATCTTAAAAAGAGAAACGAGATCCCACAGGCGGTAATAACACGCTTGCCGCGCTATTACCGTTATTTAAGACAGCTTGTTGATAAGGGTGAATATCGTATAAGCTCGCTCGCTCTTTCAAGACTTATGGGAACGACCGCATCACAGATTCGTCAGGATCTTAACTACTTCGGCGGATTCGGACAGCAGGGATACGGATATAATACTAAAAATCTCTGTGAATGTATAGCAGATATACTCGGAAACAATAACTGCTATAACACAGTTATAATAGGTGCGGGAAATCTCGGAAGAGCTATCGCTACCTCGTCATCCTTTGCGCATACTGGACTTTTCCTCAAATGTCTTTTTGACGTAAAGCCCGAGCTTATAGGTCAGAAGGTAAACGGCTGTGAGATAAAGCATCTTGATGAGATCGACGAGTTCTGGGAAAATAACAGAGTTGACGTCGCTATTCTGACTCTTCCGTCGGAAGCGGCTGTCAAGGTCGCTCATAAGCTTGCTGACCTCGGAATTATGGGTATATGGAATTTCTCCGAGGCTGAGCTTGGTCTTGATCCCGAAAGAGTGGCTGTCAGAGACGTGCACCTTGTAGACTCTTTTATGACACTTTGCTTTGATATAAAAACTATAGAAAACAAGATATAAGAAATTTTCAAGTGTAATATTTTAAGAAAGAATTTTAATAATGAATTTGAATATTGAATACGGTAACGGAGTAATATCGTTGCCTGAAAAAGCTTTGGATATTCTTCAAAATGCCTCTGCACTTGATATAAAGCTGCTTGTATATCTTTCGTCCGATAGATCGGTAAGAGAAAATTTCTCATACGAGGAAGCCGCGGTTTCGCTCGGCGTGAATCCCGACGAAGTAGCAAACGCTCTTAAATATCTCGTGGAGTCGGGTGTGGTTTCGGATACTCTTTCCGAAAATTCACCGCAGATAACCGTTCGCAGTAAAAAAGCGGGTGATAGATCTGTCACCGTTATAAAAGCAGGTAACGATATTCCGACATATACGGGCGCGGAGATCGAAGCTATATTCGCTAAAAAGTCGGAAATTCACGGGCTTGTCGATGAATGCCAGAGAATATTCGGAAAGATGTTTACTCTTATGGAGATAAACAGAGTAATATCGCTTGCAGACTATTACCGTCTTGACAACGAATATATCGCAACGCTTTTCCAGTTTGCCTCAAAAATTGGCAAGCCATCCGTCCCTTACGTCGATAAGATGGCAAGAGAGCTGTATAATCAAGGTATAGTTACACTTGAGGCTCTTGAAAAAAAGCTCAAGCAGATAGAGGATTTCTCGACGGTAGAGGGATTTGTGCGACGTCTTTTCGGGCTTGGAGAAAGAAAGCTTACGTCGAAGGAAACGAAGTTTGTCGAGCAGTGGGCGCAGGAAAATTATCCGCATACTATGATAGAGCTTGCGTATGAAATATCTGTGAATAATACGGGTGCTCCCTCGATGCCATACATAAACAAGACGCTTACCAACTGGCGCGAGGCAGGATACCGTACTACGGAAGAAATCGTTAAGTCGATAGATAAATACAGACAGCAAAAGAATGACAAAAAGGATGCGCTTGAAAGAAAGATCGACGATCCTATAGAGGCGGCAATTTTGTCAAGCTCAAGAAGCAGAGCGCAAAAGCGTTTGAAGGAAAATAATAATTAACTGTTAGATAAATAAGCACCGAATACGTGCATTATCAGAAAGGAACGGGTGTGAGATGGCGTACAACAGCGAGGCATTCAAAAAAATAATGGATGATTATAACGCCAAGCGTACCTCGGCAATAGATGCGGCTGAAAAGCGTCTTCATGAGATCAGCGAGAAATGTCCTGAGGTAAAAATGATAGATACCGTTCTTGCCGGAACGGGTATGGCTATAATGGAGGCTATCTCGCAGGGACGCGAAGGCCTGGAGGAGCGACTTGAGCGTGTACGCAAAAGAAATGAAGAGCTTCAGCAGCACAGAGCCGACTGTCTCGCGCTTCTCGGATACGATCCAAACTATACACAGCCGAAATTTGAATGCGAGAAATGCAAGGACACGGGATATGACGGCGCACGTCTTTGCGAATGCTTCAAACGCGAGCTTACTCTTGAGACCTGCAGAAGATCTGGACTCGGACGCCTCGTTGATATGCAGACCTTTGAAAGCTTTTCGCTTGAATACTATGAATACGATCGCGACGTCTATGAAAATATGAGCCTTGCATACGAGGTTTGCAAGAACTATGCAGAGAAATTTTCTTCGGAGAGCGAAAATCTTATGCTCATAGGTAGTACCGGACTCGGAAAAACGCATCTTTCTACAGCAATTGCAGGAAAGGTGATCGCAAGGGGCTTTGACGTTTGCTACGATACGGCAACGAACGTTTTTTCGGCGTTTGAAAATGAAAAATTCGGAAAACAGAATTCGAAATTCTCGACACCAACAGAAAGATATTTCGACTGTGATCTGCTTATAATTGACGATCTCGGAACCGAACCGGTAACTCAGTTTACAATATCATTTCTCTATAATCTGATAAATACAAGATCAATGAACAGAAAGCCGATCCTGATGAATACCAACCTTTCTCTTGCAGATATGCAGAAAAAGTATGGCGACAGAATAGCATCACGTCTGTTCGGAGAATCGATAATACTTAAATTTATGGGTAAGGATATAAGACTTCAGAAGATAGGTATAACCTGATATGGAATTTTCGGATAGATTTTATTTTATCGAAGTTTGCGGAGTCGGGGTATTCAGGTCGGATAATATAGAATCTCCGCATGCGTTTTCAACAAGACTCGGCGGAGTAAGCACAGAAAAGATATATTCGAGTCTGAATCTCGGATTTAATCGCGGTGATCTCGATGAAAACGTGCGCGAAAATATATCGCGCTTCTGCCGTACTATCGGTAGTACCGATAAGGCACTCGTTACTGCATCTCAGATACATTCGGCAAATGTTCATACGGTAGATTCCTCGGATAGAGGAAAAGTTTTACCCGATATGGACGGCTTTGTTACGAGGGAAAAAGGAATACCGATATCGGTTTCGATAGCTGACTGTGCTCCGATACTCCTCGAAGACAGCGATAATCGGGTCGTGGCGGCGCTTCACGCGGGCTGGCGCGGGACAGTTGCCGGAATCGCAGCAGAGGGTGTGCGTAAAATGTGCGCGCTCGGATGCGATCCGAAAAATATAAATGCCGCGATCGGGCCGTGTATACACAAATGCTGTTATGAGGTCAGCAAGGATTTTCTTGAGGCGGTGACGGATATACGTGGAAAGGACTTTGCGCTAAGACATATAACGGAGAGCGCAAACGGTAAATACTGTGCGGATATAACGTCGATGAACGGAGAGATTCTTCTTGAATCGGGAATACCCTTTGAAAACATAAGCGTTTCGGGAAAATGTACCTCTTGCGAAAGCGAGCTCTTTTTCTCGCACAGAGCATCAAAGGGGCAAAGAGGCGCTATGAAGGCTGTAATAATGCTTTAGTGAGAGAGGATCACTACTTTTTAGTTAAAATCACGGCAATATCAGTCATAGTTCAAGATTTATTTACAAATAGATGCTAAAATAGATATTAATGCCTATTTGTATATGATAAATAAATTATATAAAATTAATCGCATACATTCGTTTTTACAGAAAGGGACGGTTATATAACATGATACAGATCGAAAATCTTGTAAAAAAATACGGTGATAAAACAGCGGTTGGCGGAATTACTTTCTCTGTCGAAGAAGGCGAGATAGTCGGGTTCCTCGGACCTAACGGAGCAGGAAAGACTACCACGATGAGCATTATTACGGGATGCCTTTCGGCAACCTCGGGTAAGGCTCTTATAAACGGTATAGATATTCTTGAAAATCCTATTGAGGCTAAGAAAAATATAGGATATCTTCCCGAGCTTCCTCCGCTTTACCTCGAAATGACGGTAAAAGAATATCTCAACTTTGTTTACGATATGCGCGGATGCAAGCTCGACAGGGAAAAGCATCTCAAAGAAATCTGTGATACGGTAAAGATAACAGACGTTGCAAACCGTGTCATCCGTAACCTTTCCAAGGGTTACCGTCAGAGAGTCGGAATTGCACAGGCACTTATAAACAACCCTAAGGTAATAATTTTTGACGAACCTACAGTAGGTCTTGACCCGAAGCAGATAATTGAGATAAGAAATCTTATAAAGACTCTCGGAAAAAATCATACGGTTATTCTTTCGACACATATTCTTCCCGAGGTACAGGCTGTTTGCGACCGTATCGTAATAATAAACAAGGGTAAGATCGTAGCTAACGAAAAGACAGAAAATATTTCCAAGATAGTTGACGGAAACCGCAGACTGAACGTGAAGATCTGCGGACCTCAGAAGGACGTTTTGGCGCTTATAAAGTCGCTTCCCGGAGTTTCGTACGTTGACGTGCTCGGCTCACACGAGCTTGACAGTACATCTTATCTTGTTGAGAGTGAACCCGGTATTGATATAAGAAAAACACTTTTCAACGCACTCGCATCACGCGGATGGGCTATAATCGGAATCGAGGCACTCGGTCTCAATCTCGAGGATATATTTATTGCTGTTGTCGATACTCCCGAATCGGATAAAAAGCAGAAAAAATCGAAGTCCAAAAAGATGACTCTCGGTAAGGGTAAAAAGATCGAGATTGATCTTGCAACAGGAAACAGCGAAAATAAATAAAATACAAAATAATTACCAAAATGAAAGGAATCTTTCACATAGGTTGAAGGATTAACGGTAGAATAAATGCTTGCGATTTATAAAAGAGAACTGCGTTCTTACTTTATTTCTCCGATAGGATATATCTTTATTGCCGCATTTCTTTGCGTCAGCGGAATACTTTTTGCATCTACTACTATTCAGGCGGGCGAAGCAAGTAGCGTAGGATCCTACTTTTCCATGCTTCTTATGATCTTCATAATCGTTCTCCCTCTGCTTACGATGAAGCTTTTCTCGGATGAGAGACGTCTTCGTACTGAAGCTCTTCTGCTTTCTGCTCCGGTAAGCCTTATGGGAATGGTTATGGCTAAGTTCCTCGCAGCTTATACTGTATTTGCGGGAACCTTCCTTCTTTCCTGCCTTGATTTTATAGCTCTTTATACTCACGGTGAGCCTAATACCGCTATAATTCTCGGAAATATCATTGCCATACTTCTCGTTGGTGCGGCATGTATTGCGATCGGTGTGTTTGTATCATCGCTTACAGAAAACCAGCTGATCGCTGCAATAGGAACTATGCTTATCATTGCGCTCTTTGTTTTCACGACCGTACTTAACAGCTATATCGACAGCTACGCTGTAAGAGCTGTTCTCAGCTGGATCTCCATTCTTGACAGATTCTATAACTTCTCGTACGGTTATTTTGATTTTAATGCTATTCTTTACTATATATCGCTCTCGTTTGTATTCCTCTTCCTTACGGTGCGTATATATGAAAAACGCCGTTGGAGCTGATTTTTTCAGATATTTAAAGCACTTTTATAAAAAATAAAAAAAGGAACCTGATACAATGAGATACGAAAAATTAAAGAAAAGATCGCTTGCCGCACTGATAACTTGCTCGGTGGTGGCTGTCGTTCTTCTCGTAAATATTCTTGTAACATATATTGCATCTGCAAACGTTCTCTATCTCGACCTCACCAAAACCAATTATACTGAAATATCTGAAATATCAGAGGGATATCTTTCAGAGCTTGATGCTTCCGAAAATGATATAACAATATATTTCCTTGCTGATAAGGACGAGCTTCAGAATGCAAGCTTCAGCTATAGTATAGAGTATACCGGTGATACGTCGAGCCTTTGGGGAATGAAATATATATACGAGCTTGCAATGGTGTATGCCGAAAAGTACGATTTCATAAGCGTTAAGCATCTTGATATAAGCGACGATGCCGATCAGCTTGAAAAATATAAGTCGAGCATCTCCACAACGTTTAATAAGCAGAGAATAATAATTGATAACTGCATTGCGGAAAAGGATGAAAACGGTGATCCCGTATTGGATGAAAACGGAGAGCCGGTTATGCATCATAATTTCCGTGTATGTAACAGAGATTATTTTTACTATTTCGATTCTGAAAATTACTACGCATACGGATTTAACGGCGAGCTTCGCTTTACGTCTATGATAATGAGTATCGCAGGACAAAGTCCCATAGCATATTTTGCATACGGACATGGCGAAGATATCGGCGAATATACGGTAGGTAGCAATACCTCGACGTATGACGAGGATTATGGTAAGGCTCAGGCTCTTCGAGATTATATTTACGATTCGGGCTTTACAGTTAAGAAAATAGATATTTCCAAGGAATATCAGCAGCTTCTTACAGATTCAAGTGCAAGACTTCTTATCATATTCGATCCCCAAAAGGATTTTGCGGGAGCGGATGCCGAATCGGATAACGATCCTTCAACTGTTAACGAGATCGCAGTAATAAGAAAGTTTGCCAACAGAGAAAACTGCCACCTTATGGTCTTTTCCGATCCTTCTGATAACGAGCTTCCCAATCTTTCCGAATATCTTTATGACTACTGGGGACTTTCCTTTGATAATTCTAACGTAAAGGACAGCGGAACAAACAGCCTTTCTCAGGACGGAAGCGTATTTATGGCTGACTACGAAACAAGCGAGCTCAGTCCGGGAACAAGCCTTACGGCAGGTCTCAGAAGCCTTGACTCGCTTCCGAGAATATATTTCGGAAATGCAGGTACGATATCTATAAACAAAACCTATTCCAATGAGATCGGTTATTACGAAGGAAATGCAATTAAGTACGCCGGAAGCGTATTCGTAACTCCCGATTCCGCAAACGTCACATATGCCGACGGAACGGTTGCCGACGGAAAGGTTTCAAAGCCTGCAAGTCTTATGGCGATAACGTATGAGATATGGTACAACGATAAAAATAACGAAGTGCCTACCTACGTGCTTGCGTGTGCTTCTACCGACTACGTTTCGGAAACAGCACTTTCTAATGAATACGGAAACAGCGACGTTATAGGATACCTTTTAAGAGTTATGGGTAAGGATACCTTTACCTTTAACGTAGAAATGAAGGTTATCGAAACAGAAGAGGTCAAAACTCCTTCTGAGGCACTTATGACTGTCTGGATAGTTGCTATTTGCGTGGTTCCTCCGGTTATTTCCCTCGTTCTCGGAACTGTGGTCTTCTTTAAGAGAAGACATGCTTAAGTTTGATTGCTGAAAGGAACGGTTAGACTATAATGAATTTAGTTAAAAGAAAAAAGTTAAAATACGGTTCGCTGGCAATCGGACTTACGGTAGCTGTAGTTGCTTTTATCATAATACTGAATGCAGTGTTTTCAGCACTTTCCAATCACTTTTTCTGGTATTTTGATATGACGTCCGGACAGATATATCAGCTTTCCGATAATACTACCAAATATCTCGATCAGATCAGCGGTGAAGAAAATGATATAACTATCTATTTTCTGACAGATAAAGACAACCTTAATATGCCTGTCAGCTCGTCTAACAGCATAAGCGAGAGCACTCTGTGGGGAATGAAGCCCATACACGAGCTTGCTCTTCAGCTTGATGATAAGTATGACTTCATATCGGTTGATTATATCGATCTTACCTCAGAGCCCGATAAGATAAAGTCTATCGTCGGTGAGGATGCATACGTAACCACGAGCTTTGCTACAAGCTATATCCTTATCGTAAATAATACTTACGAGCGTAACAGTGACGGAAGTATTATTAACGGTGCGGACGGTAACCCCATAAAGCTTACAAATTATAAGATATGCGCGAGAAGCTCGTTCTATCTGTACGATTATTCTACGGGATACGTAAATGCGTTCAGAGGCGATTATTACTTCGCGGCAACGCTTATGTCCCTTACAAAGGTAAATAAGCCTAACGTGTATTTCCTTTCGGGACACGGTGAATCGGTCGGCGACGCCGGCGACGATACCGTTTCCTCTTACGGAAATGCAGTAGCCCTTTATTATCTTTTCGAAGAAGCCGGATGTAACGTAAGAAAAATAAATCTTCAGTATGATGATTTTGATGCAAACGAGGAAAATGCCATCGTAGTGGTTTACGGACCAAAGAGAGATATCACCTCTTCGTCTACGACTACGGGTACAAATGAAACAGATAAGCTTGCGGCATTCCTTGAAGGAAAGGGCAATTCTATGCTGTTTTTCTTCGATTCAAGAGCAGTACAGCTTAC
Source organism: Clostridia bacterium (assembly GCA_017532425.1). Taxonomy (GTDB): domain Bacteria; phylum Bacillota; class Clostridia; order Oscillospirales; family CAG-272; genus SIG672. The sequence goes on from JAFXJH010000034.1 coordinate 29,989, forward strand.
AAATTTCGAGGCTCTTGTTAAAGCGTACTGCGGAGTTACGATCTCAGATAGCGTTGCAAAGGACTCGGGCGAATCGTCTGTTTCGCACGACGGATATTCCATTGTCGGAAAATATCAGACAGATTCTTCGTCGATTGCACATAAGGTAACCGACAGACTTGCTTCTGCAGGTATGGCAAATAAGGTTATATTTACAGATGCGCTTCCTATAACGGTATCGGATAATTCCAAAACAGATGCAGTTATGCTTCTTCCGAAGTCTGCTTACTCTGAAGAGTTTGGAGATTCGGCGGCGCTTATGACAATGACCTCTGTTGACAACGGCGGAAAAATATTCGTTTGCGGTTCCACCGATTTCGCTAACAACATTATTTTGGAAAGCGACGTTTACAGCAACAAAAACCTTCTTTTCTCTGTACTTTACGAGATGAACGTAGGAGAAGTTCCTATGAATATCGAAATGAAGATAGTAAGAAGCGAGGGTCTTGACAGAACTGAGCAGGAGGCACGTGCTTGGACGCTGGCTGTTTCTGTTGCTATGCCGCTTGTTGTTGCAATAATCGGAACTGTAGTATATGTAAGGAGAAAGCACTCTTGATGGATAATAACGTAAAAAAGATAAAAAGCAGTGTGTTTGTAAAACAAAAAAATACAATAATCGCACTCGGAATAATATTTGCAGTTCTTCTTGCAGCTTATCTGTTTATAATAATGCCTCTTATGAAGGACGATGCAGAGGTAACGTCTACTCCGGTATCGGTCATATGGGAAAATGAGGTTAAGGGCGTAAATAACAGAGTAATGATGTTTGAGCATATAGAGCGTGACTCTATTGCAGAAATAAAGGTCCACAATCCTACGCTTGCTTCGAAATACGGCGATCAGTACGTAGATTGGTCTATTTACAGAGCCGAAAAGGGAAGCGAAATAGGCGGATTCACAATAAAGAAGGATACTCTTTATTTTAAGGGATATGAGTTTGCACCCATATATGAGGATGAAACAACGGCAACATCTGTTCTTGCATCCATTATCAACGATGCAGGATATACTCTTACACTTTCTCGTGTAACAGATCACGCTACCGATTTTTCCAAATATGGTCTTGACTATGAAAATGACGAAGATGCAGTATACTGCGAGATAACTTCGGTGGACGGCACAAGCTATAAGTTCTATATTGGCGATAAGATACCCTCGGGTACGGCATACTATGTCAGAATGGCAGGTACTGACGTTTGTATGGATAAAAACAGCGAATTTTACGGTCAGGAGATCGAAAACGATTCGGTATATATCTATGACTGCTCAAATGTGCTGATCTCTCCTACGGACGCGATTTCGCCCATACTGACATATCCTATGGACTCCAACGTTCAGGCATATTTCGATATGTTCTCCATTCTCAAAGCAAGCAGCAGCGACGGATCCGACTCGGAAACAATAATCGAATTTTATGCGGTCAACGATTCGTATAAGAAAAAACCGATATCTGCGTTTGCGCCTATGGCTCTCTACTATACCACGATCCCGAAGGGATACTATTCGTCGGGCGCTTTTGAAAGCTTGTTTGAAAGCTTCCTTAACGGTCTTTCGGGAAGCAGAGTGTGCGAGCTCGCTACACTTATGACATCGGTTGATGAAAAGACGGGAAAGGAAGAGCTTTACTACGGATTTTCCGATGAAGTTACCCAAAAATACTTCAAGGATGGAGAAACTTACTGTATAAGCTTCAGCTGGAACGGATTCCCGAATATTGTTTACGTAAGTGAAATGACAGAAAACGGAACCTACTATGCATATTCGCTTATATATAACACAATATGCGAAGTAAGCGCAGAAACACTTTCGTTTATGAAGTGGGATACGACTATGTTCATTGAAAAAGAAATATTCCAGATGAACATTAAGCACTGCGATGAAATAACAATATCCGGAAAGTATTTTGACTACGCTCTTGAATCGGGCAAGGAAGCAGGCGAAAAGTGGGTGGAAGCTCTCTTTGATCTTGAAGCCTTCGATGACGGCTCACTTAAGGTAACCTCGCCAAATGCAAATATCGGTAATATGACCGAAAATGATTGGATATCTAACTTCCGTATACTTTATCAGCTTCTTCTGACAGTAGGTGTGCGCGATCCCATTGATGCAGAATATGCCGGTGAGATAATGAAGGGCGAGCATTTTGCCGAAATAAAGGTCGTTTCTGCGGAAACTACAGTATATAAGACCGATAAAGACGGCAACGAAACAGCGGTGGTTGATTACGTTGTTCCTTCTATGACAAGAATATTCAGATTCTATAAATATACGTCGGGAAGATGCCTCGTTACTATCGAATCTATTGACGAAAACGGAAAATCCGAGGGCGAAAGCGGTTCTTTCTACCTTATGACTTCGGGCGTTGAGCTTCTTCTTAAGTCTACAGAAAAGCTTATAAACGGCGAAGCAATCAGTAAGTATGAAAGAAACTGATAGTCGGAGGATGTGATCTTGATGAAAAAAAGAATTTTTGCCGCATTTCTTGCTGTGCTTATGCTTTTGACGTGCGTTTTTAGTCTGTCTTCATGTGCAAACGGCAAGCAAACGGTTATGACGGTCGGCGACTATAAAGTATCGTATGATATGCTCAGATACTTCGTAATGAATTATATGAACGGGTACGAGGGTATTTCTCCGGAGGATTTTGCAACTGATGAGCATCTTCAGGAGCAGCTTTATAACAACGTTATAAGCTCGATATCCGAGCTTGCAACCTACTCGCTTCTCGCGGATAAGCACGACATATTCTTGACAAGAAATGAAAAAAAAGA
>JAFXJH010000035.1 GCA_017532425.1 Clostridia bacterium
ATCGCCGACGAATCGACGAGGACGAACATCGCGGGCGTTTACGCAGTCGGCGACGTCAGAACGAAGCCCCTGCGCCAGGTCGTCACGGCAGTCGGCGACGGCGCGGTAGCGGTTCATTTCGCGGAAGAATATCTTTCGGGAATGTGATCACGCTGTTGAAATGAATGTAAAATTATGATATAATAATATATAACGCTCACTCGTTTTGAAGTCTTTTGGTTTGTCAGTTATGACCAAAAGACTTCTTTGAATATGTGCAAATCGCCGAAAATATCTGATTGAGCCCCAATACGCGTTACTTTTTGGCATAAAATGCATTATGATATATGAAAGGACGTTACGAAGGAGGTTCCTATGGACGATAGAAGGATAATAGAACTTTTTTTCGCTCGTGATGAACGTGCAATTTCGGAGACCGAAAAGAAATACGGCGCCCTATGCCGTTACATAGCCGGGAACGTTCTCGCTTCGCGCGAGGACGTTGAGGAATGTGTCAGCGACGTTATGCTTGCGCTTTGGAACGCGATTCCTCCCAAGGATCCGGAGGATTTTTGCGCCTACCTCAGTAAGACGGTTCGTAACCGTGCGTATGAGATCTCACGCAGCGCGAATGCGTGGAAGCGTGGGGGCAATGTAACAGTTGTGGGTGAAGAATTTATGTCAACCCTTGACGACGGCACCGATCTTGCATCCGATTTTGAAGCGAAACGGATGGGTAAGGTCATAAGCGATCTTCTCCGACGCGTCGGAGAAGCGAATAAAGACATTTTCGTTATGCGCTATTGGCTTGGAATGAGTCACGCGCAGATCGTGCAGCAAACGGGTTACAGCGAGGGCAAGATCAAGATGTCACTCAAGCGTACCCGTGAAAAGCTCGCCGAGGCACTCAGAAAGGAGGGATTCACAAAATGGAGCTCGAAAACAAACTGAGGAAAAGAAGAATGCTCGAAGCGCTCGACTATATCGATGACGATATTATTTCAAGTACCGTGAAGAAGATAACCCCTGACGATTACCGTGTTGCCGAGCCGGTAATGACATGGAGGACGCCACTGAAGCATTGGCGACAGTATCTGGCTTTGGCGGCGTGTCTGCTCTTGCTTTCCATAGCTTTCCCGCTGTTCAATTACGTTGCGGTATTTATCAGTAATCTCACCGGCAGCGCGGGAAGCGAGTCAACGGAAGCAATAAGCTCGGAATTAATAGATACCGACGAGACCGATCAGCATTTCACGACCGAGTCACTTGAAACTGAACAGCCCAACCTCTCAACGGAATCGGTTTATACTGAGCCGGTTTTTCAGTATGTGATCTCTCGTGAAGAATTCGATGAAATGACAGAGGCTTGGAAAAAGTTCCGAAATAATGATAAAGCTTATATTACAAGAACTTATGAAGAATTTTCGTATTATTATCCGTGCCAAGGCTTTGCGTGCGTTTATATGAAAAAGGATGATATTTTAGTATTTTGCATTCATAGCCCTGTAACTTGGTATGGTGAAATGACTGTAGCAGGGTGTTTGTTTACGCTGCCCCAGATGGAGGAGATATGGGTGTATAAAGATAAAGAGTTTTTATCATTGACACAAGCGTATAACAGCGGTTTGCTGAACGAAAACGAGATAAAGGAACTATCTGAAATACACTATGAGCATCTTTATAGTGAAAATAAATACGGATAAAAATATTATTATCGCAAAACAGCAGAAATGTGATCAAATCACAGAAACTCGGGAAAAATTATGGTATAATATAGTCACAACAAAACAAAACACCTATTTGGAGGATTTAATAATGAAGAACAACGTTAAGTTTTATATCTGTGAGCATTGCGGCAACCTTGTTGAGAAGGTTCACGACGCGAAAGTACCGCTTATGTGTTGCGGTAAGAAGATGACCGAGCTCGTCCCCGGCACAGTCGAGGCAAGCCACGAAAAGCACATCCCCGTTGCAAAGGTCGAGGGTAATCAGGTCAAGGTCTTCGTCGGATCTGTTGAGCACCCC
>JAFXJH010000036.1 GCA_017532425.1 Clostridia bacterium
TCCCGATGTAGGATATTTAACTATCCTCATATTGAATACAAAATCCAAAAGGAGAACTAAACAATGGATTGTCTTTTCTGTAAAATAATAAACGGCGACATACCCTCCAAAAAGGCTTACGAGGATGAAAATATCTTCGCTTTCTATGATATCGCGCCTCAGGCTCCCGTTCAAATTCTTGTGATCCCCAAGGAGCACATTGCTTCTATGGACGCGGTTACCGCCGAAAACGCAGATGTAGTCGCAAAAATATTCGCGGCAATTCCCAAAATCGCGGCAGATGCAGGAATCAAAAACGGCTACAGAGTCATCTCTAACTGCGGTCCCGATGCTTGCCAGAGCGTAAAGCATCTGCATTTCCACATTCTCGGCGGCGCACAGCTCAGCGAAAAAATGGCATAAGTTTTTTGGGAGTCAAACGGCGCTTACTTTGAAAGGCGCTTAGAAACTTTTTGAAAAAAGTTTCTAAGAACTTCAAAAGCTTTACTAAAAATAAAACTCTTGGAAGATTATTTTCCAAGAGTTTTTATTTATATTAAAGCAGAAATGATTCGTGCTATCGTACGTGTATCAAATTTTCCTTTAGCTATATTATACGAAACAGTTCGTGGATACGCCCATTTTTCAAGATCACTTTTTATGTAATCGCGAAACTGCTTTTGGTATTCTTCACGATCGAAATACTTGGCAAGCTCAAGAAAATAGGTATCAGAGCGCACGGTACGAACAAATTCATTGGTATTTCTCTCGCTGAGTGCGGCTTCAAAGAGCTTCATCGCAGTTTTCCTTCCAAGCTTATCCATTATTCTTCGTTCCGAGAGCAACAGAGCCGTTGCTTGCGGCAAAAAGAAAGGTAAGCGATCAAACGCTTCCATATCGGATCTATAGCTGAGACATTTCGGGCACATATAAACACCGCAGGGTGCAAGCTCAAGCTCTCCATAGTATACGTGATAAAGATTCATTCTGCAAATATCGCAGTCGCCGTACGCAAACCTGCGTCTTTTTATATTCTTTTCACGCACCGGAACGTTAAAGGCTACTTTATCGCCCTTTATAAAGTATCTTGTAATACTGTCTATAAGCTCATCTGCTCTTCTTTCAGAGCTACCGTTATCATTCTGAAGCTTCAGCGAATGCTTATCGCAAAATTCTATAAGGCTGACAAACGAGGAATATGCAGCTACCGTACTTTCAAGCGACCCCTGAAGCTGTACACCCGGTCCGAGTATCTCATCCGATATCTCGACCTCACATCCCGAAAAAGGCATCATACCGACAGCCATTTCCTTTGCCTGCAGATACATTGCTTTTTTCAGCATTACAAAATTTTCTTTTACAAATTCGTTATCGCCCGTTTTATCCGCATAGCTTATAAACGCCTTTATCAGATTTGCGCAGCCAAGCGACGAGTCGGAAAAATATCTTTCAAAATGTCGATCAAGCGTACCGTATACTTGATAAAACTCTCCGTGAAGTGCAAACTTTTTACAGAAAAACTCAAGAACACTCTTCGCTCGGTCGTAAAGTCCAACGTTAAGAAAGGCTGAGACAATATCTTCCGCGGAATATGTCCGTATCACGGGCTCTGCAAAGCCGGAAACCACTCCGCCCTCTTCTGTCTGCTGTGAAACAAGCGCAAACAATGCCTCTTCGAGAATCTCGGTATCGTGATGATCATATTTTATATTAGATCTTGAAAATTCATTTTTCCAAAAAGCTTCGCTATCTGATACGATCTTCGGGTGACCCGAAAAATAAGATATATCCTCAAGTGCAAATTTAGCGTGTTCAATGCAGGATCTTCCGTCGCCTGCGACAAATATAACGCGTGAAGCTCCCGTAAGAATCTCAACTGCGTTTCCATCTGAGGTAAAGCGTGCGTCACCGTCAACAATAACGAGCATTCTTGTCTCCGAGCAGGTAGCTCCGTTTTTATAAAAAGAAACACCCGACGGCATCACAAGGGAAAGCACAGAATAATACTTATGATCGATCTTATATCTTTCGTTAAGCACTTTTCTGACGTACGGAGGTATCATAAGATTCATTCTAAACGGAATGATATTTTCGCAGTAACGTACAAATACAGGATATTTCGGATGCATAACGTCGATAATACGCGCATCCTCAACTCTCTTATCAAGCTTTCTCGGTGTTTTTACACCGCCGCACTCATACAGCTTATGCACGTATGTCGAGGTATACGCATTTCTGATCGATATGCTTTTATGCTCTTCCCCGTTAAAGTCACATCTGACTCCGATAAAAGACGGAGAGGTATACGTGCATCCGTGAAATGATACGATATCTGCATTTTCTGCATAAACAAGAAGCTTTCCGTTACCTACAAGCCAATCTTTCTTTACCTTACGTTCAAACAGAAACGATCCGTTTTCTCCCGCGAACATATATTAAAGACCGTTGAACAAAATATTTGCCAAAGCTGCCGCATTTGATGCAAAATAAGCCACAAGGATTATCTCAAGAGCGCGGTCAAGTCTTTCCTTTGCACCCTCAACCGGCTCAACGTATTTTTCCGCCGTGATCTCTCTGATCAGGCTGCGCAGCTCTTCCTCTTTATGACATCCGCTATCTCCGAATCTGTCATAAATATCGCATATATATCCGTAAAGTTCTGATTCGGGTATAATATCGTCGCTTGTATCATCAATAGTACCGTTGATATAGTGAAGAATATAATCAATTCTCTCAAGCATCATAGAGCTTCTCATCATATTGATTATGAGTATTCTTGCAAGCTGATTCTTTGAATATCTTTTATTTACAGTATTGCCTATCCAGCCTCTTTTTACCCAGTTCTGAAGTGTGGAGCCGTCAACGCCCGAGATTTCTCTGAGCTGATTAAGCATAACTCCGTTTGAAACAAAGAATATCTTATTAAGAAATTCAATTCCGCTTACGTCTCCAAAATCCTTCTTTTTGAGTACAGTTCCGGGTATTAATCCGGGATTTACAGTATACGTCATATATTTTACCGTCCTTTCAACACTTATTAGTACGCAAGGATTATATCACACGTTCGCGAGATTGTCAAGTGAAATAATGTTAATTAAAAGATAAAAATCCGACCTTTTCGGTCGGATTTTTATGTCTGATCAATATCTTTCATATTTTCATAAACAAAGCGCTGAAGCTCTTCCCTTTTATTTTTGTCAAGCGCTTCAATATCCGAAAAACGGTTTTCAATGCCAAGCTCGCGATATTTGAAAAATCCCATCGTATGGAAAGCAAGAAGCTCGTATTTTTCAACGCATTTCTTTCCGCGAATGGTCTGCAAATATTTTTCAACCATTTCTTTGCTATCGTTTATCCCCGGAATAACTACAGTTCTGATAACCGTCCTTTTTCCTATCGAATCGAGAAAATCAAGAGTATCTAAGGTGTTTTTTATACTTTTGCCCGTATATTCAAGATAGCTCTCATCATTCCAGAACTTTATATCAAGCAAAACCAAGTCCGCGTGGCTAAGTACGTGTTTTTTCGTTTCATCAAGAGGCAAAGCCCCCGAGGTATCTATCACGTATCCGATGTTCGACTTTTCAAGAAGATATGCAGCTTCTTTTATAAATTCCGCCTGCAAAAGTGGTTCTCCACCGCTGAAGGTAACACCGCCGTCCTTTTTAAAGTACGGCTTATATCTTGCAACCTTTTTCGCTAGCTCCTGAGGAGTCATTTCTATAGGTGCGTTTGCCATATCCCAGGTATCGGGATTATGGCAATACGCACATCTGAGCGGGCAACCCATTAAAAATACCGCGAATCTTATTCCGCCGCCGTCAAGAGCGGCAAGACTTTCAAAAGAATGAATAAATCCGTTCATATCTCAAAGAAAATTACATTTTTTCATGGAACGTTCTTGCAATTACCTCAAGTTGCTTATCCTTTGTAAGCTTATTGAAGTTTACGGCATATCCGCTTACTCTTATCGTAAGTGAGGGATAGAGTGTAGGATCGTTCATAGCGTCGATAAGCTTCTGACGGTTAAGAACGTTTACGTTAAGATGATGAGCATCCTGCGCAAAATATCCGTCAAGTACGTCTACAAGATTCTGTATTCTCGTTTCATCGCTATCGCCGAGAGTATCGGGAGTTATCGAGAAGGTATTGGAAATACCGTCCTGACAGCAATCGTAGCATATTTTAGCTACCGAGTTAAGTGAGGACAGCGCACCCTCTTTATCGCGTCCGTGCATCGGATTTGCTCCGGGAGCAAAGGGCTCGCCCTTCTTTCTTCCGTCGGGTGTGGAGCCTGTTTTTGAGCCGTAGACCACGTTTGAGGTTATCGTAAGGATAGACAGCGTATGCTTTGCGCCTCTGTAGGTCTTAGTCTTGCAGAGTTCCGTATAAAAGAATTCTGTGATCCACTTTGCTATCGAGTCAACTCTGTCGTCGTCATTTCCGTATTTGGGAAAATCGCCTTCCGTATTAAAATCAACTATTATGCCGCGTTCGTCCTTGATCGGAGTTACTTTGGCATATTTGATCGCACTGAGGCTATCGGTAAGAACGCTGAGACCGCTTATTCCGAACGCCATAAGTCTTTCGGGCTCTACGTCGTGTAGAGACATCATAAGTCTTTCGTAAGCATATCTGTCGTGCATATAATGGATAACGTTCATTGTATTTACGTATAGCTTTGCCATCCACGCCGCGTAATATTTAAATGCTTCAAGCACCTTTTCGTAATCAAGAGCTTCTTCTGCGAAAACATCGCCCTCGGGTGCGATCTGCTCGCCGTATATCTCGTCCTTACCGCCGTTGAGCGCCATAAGAAGTACCTTTGCAAGATTACATCTTGCTCCGAAGAACTGCATCTGTTTTCCTGTTTTCATCGCGGAAACACAGCACGCTATAGAATAGTCGTCGCCGAAGTCCTTACGCATAACGTCGTCGTTTTCATACTGAATAGAGTCTGTATCTATAGACACCTTCGCGCAGAATTTCTTAAAGTGCTCGGGCAGATCCTGCGACCAGAGAACGGTTATATTAGGCTCTGCGCTCGGTCCGAGATTGTAGAGCGTCTGAAGGAATCTGTAACAAGTCTTTGTTACCATAGTTCTTCCGTCCTCGCACATTCCCGCATGCGAGCAGGTGACCCAAACGGGGTCTCCCGCGAAAAGATTATTATATTCAGGTGTACGGAGATGGCGTACAAGACGCATCTTTATTACAAGGTCGTCAATAAGCTCCTGCGCGTGAGTTTCGTCAAGTGTTCCCTCGTCAAGGTCACGCTGAATATAAATATCTATGAACGATGATATACGTCCTATACTGTTAGCAGCGCCGTTTTGCTCCTTAACAGCGCCGAGATATCCGAAATAGAGCCACTGAACAGCCTCGTACGCATTGTCTGCGGGACGAGTAATATCGCATCCGTACTCTTTTGCCATTTCTATAAGCTGCTTCATAAACTCAAGCTGCTTTTCGATATCTTCGATAAGCTGAATCGTTCCTGCGTCCAGATCACGCTCGCTTATACGCTTCTTATCAAGCGTACGCTCTTTTATAAGATAATCCATACCGTAAAGAGCTATACGGCGGTAGTCACCGATAATTCTGCCTCTTGCATAAGCATCGGGAAGGCCGGTAAGAACGCCTGCGTGTCTTGCTTTTCTCATAGTTTCGGTATATACTCTGAAAACACCCGTATTATGAGTTGTACGGTACTTGAATTCATTATGAATATTTTCGCCTATCTCATATCCGTAAGCCTGGCAGGCCTGAACTGCATTTCTGTATCCTGCAAAAGGGTTTACAGCTCTTTTAAGAGGCTCATCTGTCTGAAGTCCGACGATTATATCCTTTTCTTTATCTACGTATCCGGGTTTATGTGAAAGTATCGAGGAAACGTGGTCGGTATCTATTTTAAGAACTCCGCCCTTTTCATTTTCTTCAATAAGAAGCTTTTCTACTGTATTTCTTATAGAATCAGTGCGAGGTGTGGGTGTCTGCAGAAAATCGGCATCACCCATATACGGAGTATAGTTTTTTCTTATAAAATCACTCACGTTGATTTCTGTATTCCAAGATCCTTCTTTAAAATTTCTCCATTGTTTCATAATCTTTTCTTCCTTTCTAACCAAAAACAAAAGGCATCCCAAATTAAGGATACCCGGGCGGTCGGCATTCTAACCGCTCCGTCGCACACATAATCATCTATGAAACAAAAATATTATACACAAAAATACATATTTTGTCAACCTTTTTATCGCATAATCGTCGTTTTAGAAGAAACGTAAATCAAAATCCCTCGTTTTTTTATGAAAAGCGAGGGATTATTGATAATAACATTAGTTCTGTGTGCTGTAGTTGGGAGCTTCCTTGGTAATATTGATATCGTGAGGATGAGATTCACGAAGACCTGCACCCGTGATTCTGATAAACTTACCGTTTGTCTTAAGAAGCTCGATAGTACGTGTTCCGCAGTATCCCATACAAGAACGGAGACCGCCCATAAGCTGGAATACAGTATCGGCAAGAAGTCCCTTATAAGGAACGCGTCCTTCAACGCCTTCGGGAACCTTCTTGGTTGTACCCGTCTGGAAATATCTGTCGCCGCTACCTCTTTCCATAGCCGCAAGCGAGCCCATTCCGCGGTATACCTTAAAGTTTCTACCCTGATATATTTCGATTTCTCCGGGGCTTTCTTCGCATCCTGCGAGAAGCGAACCGATCATAACAACGTCAGCACCTGCAGCAATAGCCTTAGGAATATCACCGCTATACTTGATACCGCCGTCTGCAATTACGGGAATACCGTACTTTGCAGCAGCTTCGTAAGCATCGTTAATAGCAGTAAGCTGAGGAACACCTACACCGGATACGATTCTTGTTGTACAGATAGATCCGGGGCCTATACCAACCTTTATAGCGTCAGCGCCTGCCTTGATAAGGTCTTCTGCCGCTTCTGTGGTTGCTATATTTCCTGCGATAATGTCACATTCGGGGAATGCGCTCTTTACTTTATCAAGCATATTGAGGATGTTCATCGAATGACCGTGTGCGGAGTCGAGAACGAGGAAGTCTACTCCAACGTCAACAAGCGCTCCTGCTCTGTCAAGGACATCTTTCGTTACACCGATAGCACCTCCGCAAAGAAGTCTGCCGCGAGAATCCTTTGCAGAATTGGGATATTTTGTTGCTTTTTCAATATCCTTAATAGTAATAAGTCCCTTGAGCTCGAAATTATCGTTTACGAGGGGAAGCTTTTCGATCTTATTGCTGATAAGAAGATTCTTTGCTTCTTCATGGCTTGTACCGACAGGACCCGTAATAAGATTTTCCTTAGTCATAACTTCATTTATTTTCATATCATGACTTTCAAGGAAACGAATATCTCTGTTAGTAATAATTCCGACAAGACGCATATTTTCGTCGCAGATCGGCACACCGGAAATCTTATATTTGTGCATAAGATTTTCTGCCTCGTACACATAGTTATCAGGACGCAGATAAAAAGGATTTGTGATAACACCGTTTTCACTACGCTTAACCTTTTCAACTTCTTCTGCCTGCTGATCGATAGTCATATTTTTATGAACAACACCAACACCGCCTTCACGTGCGATAGCGATAGCGAGTTTGGACTCTGTTACTGTGTCCATTGCGGAACTCATCAGCGGAATGTTAAGGGTGATCTTTTTAGTAAGCTTTGTGGAAAGATCTACCGCGTTGGGCAAAACGTCACTTTTCTGCGGAACGAGCAGAACGTCATCAAATGTAATACCTTCTCTGGCAAACTTATTATTATCCATATTTAAGTAATCCTTTCTCTGCAATAGTATTTTCAGTATAAGAAAAACATTAATAATAGTATAATTATACTTATAAACTCTTTTTTTGTCAAGTCAAAACCGAAATAAAACAATTATTTTGTTTTTCTTACAAAAAACAAAATTTTTCGCGCAGTTTATTTGACAAATTAACATTAGTGTGATATAATATTCACAATTTATTTTTTAAAACGATTACAGAGGCCTATATGAAAGAATTCACTATAATCAATTCTGCAAAAAAGACTCCTTTGGAAATGAACGAAAAAGATTTCTACCGCTCTCAAAGCGCCGGAGACGCGACCTCAAAAATAGAAGAATTATGCCGAGAAAACCCAGACACTCACATAACGGTTTACGGCGGTGACGGAAGCGTATACGAAGCTGTAAACGCTATTATGAATTCGGGAGCTCAGGACGGCGCAGAACTTACTATCGTTCCTTTTGGCACGGGCAACGATTTTGTAAAATCCTTACCCTCTGAATCGGGCGTGCGCAAAAAGATCGACCTCATAAAATTCAATGACAAATACAGCGCGAACATAATAAATATCGGATTTGACTGTGACGTTGTACGCGTAACCGAAAAGCTGAAAAAACTCAGACTTGTTCGCGGCAGCATAGCGTATGCTATCGGAGTTGTCGCGGCTGTTTTTAACAAACTCGGCAAAAAGCTCGACATTGAATTCACGCTTGAAGACGGAAGCGTCGAGCACGAAAGCGGTGAGCATCTGCTCTGCGTTATTGCTAACGGACGCTACTACGGTGGAGGCTTCTGCTGCGCTCCAAACGCAGAGATAGACGATGGAATTCTTGAAGTTATTATTGTACGTAAGATATCGCGGCTGCGCTTTGCAAAATTTATAGGCGGATATAAAAAAGGATTACATATTTTACCAGATGGTAGCATAAATCCAAAATACGAATCAATACTGATCTACAAGCGTTGCAAAGCGTTAAAAATCAGCAACGTTATGCAGCTGTGTGCCGACGGAGAGATAATAGACTGCAAGGATGCAGACATCTCAGTAGTAAACAAAGCCATTAACATAATAACATAAAAGTTAAAGCAGATTAACCGATAAGGTCAATCTGCTTTTTCATTTAATTTATTTTTTTGAACCCGGTATCGGCTGAGGCGTTATATTAGGTCCGTACACTTCAAGGCGATCGATATCGCCCTCAACAGGAGAAAATCTTGCAAGGTCAATGCATACCTTTCTCGAATGTATCGTTTCTGTCGATTTATGTGTATGGTAAACTATTATAAGCTGACTTCCGTCTTTGGTTGTGGTGAAGCAGTGATGACCCGATCCGTATACCTGAGAGTTACCGATCATTATCGGGTTCTGCTCATACTTCTTGAAGTTTCCGAGAGGAGATGTCGATGTAGCGTATCCTACAGCATATCCGGGGTTTATATAGTGGCTTCCCGAATATGTAAGATAGTAGATACCGTTATGCTTAAGCATATACGGACCCTCCGTTATCTTACCGTCCTTTGTTTCCCAGGGCTCTACTGGAAGGATTATCTGCTTCCACGTGCTCTGAATGGGCACCATATTCTCGTCAAGCTGTACGCCTGCAATCGTATTTCCGTTATTGAAATGAACGTAATAGAGATATATCTTACCGTCGTCATCAACGAAAATATGACCGTCTATAGCTCCAAGATATGTTCTTGATTTATGAAGCTCTCTGAACGGTCCGAGAGGAGAATCACTTACTGCGATACCGATACTCTCGTCACAAGTAACTACCATATAGAATTTTCCGTTTATATATTCAACGTCTGGAGCCCAGTATCCGTTTGATACGCCCCAAAGATTTGCCGCAACTGCTTTTTTAGGTTGCTGTTTCCAGTTTACAAGGTCGGTAGAAACGTGAACGTCATATCCGCCGCTTCCGCCTGTTCCGTAGAGATAATATTTACCTTCATGGAAAAGAACCTCGGGGTCTGCGTAATTTTCATATACTGCGTTCGTATAGGTTTTTGCCGGCTCTTCCGCTTCATAAGACTTTACTGCGAAGTCCTTATAAAGAGCACCGTATCCAGATGTTTCAATATAACCTACACTTGCACCGTTGCAGTTATCTATCCAGAGCTCAACCTCCGGCCACGGCTCGTAACCCTCGGCATCATCAAGGAAAAATACTCTTCCGACCTTTCCTTCCACCTCAAGTCTTATAGAAAAGTCTTCGTTTTTCTTTACTTTGGATATATTTTTGCTTCCCATCTCGACGAGAGCGCTTCCCATCTTATAGAAGGTTATCTTGTCACCCTTTACGAGTACGCAGTATCCGTTATATCCGTACAGACCGAGCTCGTCCTCACGTCCTACAAAAAGTCCTGCCTCGGAGTTTTTGTGGCTATAGTTAAACGTAATATCGATTCTCGTATCGCCACTAATCTTTTCTTCGGCAACAAACGTGGTTATCATATTTGCAGCGTAAGAATAATCAACTGCCAATGAAAACTGTACGTCGGTAAAAGCGATATTGACAAGATGGTTCAGCATCTTTTCATAAGCTTCGGGATTTGTTGAGTAAAGAACAAGCTTTTTACCTATAACAGTAATTATGTACTCGTTATCTCCCATTTTTTCGATAGCTGCTGCTGTCTCGGGACGGTTTGTATTACCGACAAGTATCTCGTATTCTACATTTTCTGCGCTGTCATCGGTAAATACAAGATTAAGACCGCTGATGCTCTTCATTTTGAGCCAGAGATCGGAAGCTATCTGCCTTATATTTCTTCCGTCTTCCGCAGAATATACAACCTGATAATCGGAAATTCCTGCTGCCGCAAA
>JAFXJH010000037.1 GCA_017532425.1 Clostridia bacterium
CTCCATATCCGGCGGCAAGACATGGGACGATGCGAACAACCAGGACGGCAAGCGTCCCGCAAGCATCACCATCAACCTTCTTGCAAACGGTAAGGAAGTAGCAGAAGTAAAGGTAACCGCAGAAAACGGTTGGAAGTACTCCTTCAATAACCTTCCCAAGTATGAAGACGGTAAGCTCATCGTTTACACCATCACAGAAGATGCAGTAGCAGGATACACCACAACGATCAACGGTTATAACGTAACAAACACACACACACCCGAAACGACCTACGTATCCGGCGGAAAGACATGGAACGATGCGAACAACCAGGACGGCAAGCGTCCCGCAAGCATCACCATCAACCTTCTCGCAAACGGTAAGGAAGTAGCAGAAGTAAAGGTAACCGGAGAAAACGGTTGGAAGTACTCCTTCAATAATCTTCCCAAGTATGAAGACGGTAAGCTTATTACCTACACCATCACAGAAGATGCAGTAGCAGGATACACCACAACGATCAACGGTTATAACGTAACAAACACATATACACCTGAAAAGATCTTTGTACCTGTAATTAAGGTATGGGACGATGACGATAATAGTGATGGCTACCGTCCGGCAAGCATAACAGTAGATCTCTTTGCAAATGGAGTTAAGATCGACAGCAAGGTAATTACAGTAGTTGACGATTGGAAATATATGTTTGCAGATCTTCCCAAGTACGAAAACGGTGTAGAAATTGTCTATACTATAGCTGAAGTAGAAGTAGAGTACTATGATTCCTATATTGAAGGAAATATGGCAGAAGGATTTGTAATCACGAACACCTACGTTGTAGAGATTCCCGATACACCTCCTCCGCTCGATCCTCCTCCTGCAACAGGAGACTCCACGATCGTTACTATATCCATTATGTCTGTAGTAACACTTCTCCTCGCAGCCTTCGCAGTAGCATCCAGACCGCGTCGTAAGATGTATTCGTGAAATATGTTATCTCGTAGTCGGAGAAATCTGATGTAATCGTTGCTAACATATTTAATAAATCATTTTGCTAAAAAAACAGACACATCGTTATTGGAATTCCAAAACGATGTGTCTGTTTTTATATGTTTTTTATTTGTATATGCTTACTCCACCTTTTCGCCAAGCTGTCCGTAATATGCAAGCTTGCCGTCATCATCTATCTTTGCATACTGTACGGAGGACTGACTCTCCATAAACAGCAGATAGAAGCCGGTATTTGCATCATATGTCCAGTTGAACTTGTCTGTCTTGCTTTCGTCAGACTTGAGAATTACCTTGCCTGAGAAATCGTCATTAAACTGGAAATAAACCTCTGAGCTGTTCTTCGGGCTGAAAAGCCACTTTCCGATGATAGCTTCCTCGAGCTTTGCGTTTTTCTCGCCCTCAGCCTCGAGATCGGCAACCTGATCCTTGAGCGCGTCGATCTCTGCGCTGCTCGCGCAAGACGCAAGTGAAATGCAGCTTACTGCGATAAGAATAAGTGCAATGATCTTTTTCATTTTGTTTTCTCCTTTTTATTAGTTTTGTTAAATGCTTTGTATAATATACCATTAAAGGCGGTAAAAGTCAATACAAAGGAGAAAGATTTTGTTAAACTGTATTTACAAATTTATATGAATGTGTTAGAATTAAAATATAGAAATGATATATCCGAAAACGCATAATTTTATATTTTCGGATAACAAGGAGGAAAAATTATGGACGTTATTATTTGCCCGTGCTGCGGACAAAACGTTGCAGAAAAAACTGAAAAGTGCCCGTTCTGCGGTACTGTTTTGGTTTCGGAAAAGGAAAAAGCTACCACTGCAAGAGAGGCGCATAGAATCGACCTGAAAGATAATCTGATAGGCATTCTTACTTCAATCATTCTTGCAATCTCGGTGCACCATTTTTGGGCACCTACTATCGAAACTACTATCGTTCAACGTTTGGGAGTTGTGGCAAAAGAAGCTTTTATATCGGCAAATGCTGTTTTTTCAACGGTTTTGTGTGCGATTTTAATTGTCTGTGGAATTCTTCTTTCGGTATTGCCGCTTGTTTTCAAAAAAGGAAAGTCGGGACTTGTTATCGCAAGTGTGATCCTGATAGTGCTGTTTAGCGCTATCGGATATATGGCTCAGCGATATTTTGTTATGAACGCAGATATTTCCGCAGAAAAGATCTCATATAGTTCTGCCTTTTCGCTTGGTCTTGGGGTTGCCTTTCCGTTATTTTTCGGAAGTCTCTCGCTTTTAGGATATAAGCGCTCTTTCTCAAAAGGACTTTTTATACAGCTTGGGATAAGTGTTTTATTCTTTGCTTTGACAGTACTTCTTGATTTTCTTATGATCATGGTTCTTGATATGAGCGTTGTAGGAATTTCTATTGCAAATCTGATATCATCGGTTATAGTTTTCATAATTTCTATTCTGCTGAGTAAGGGGTTCAAGAAAAACGATCTTACGTAAATGAAAAAATAAAAATCAGATCCGACATTTGCTTTATCGTCGGATCTGATTTTTATTAATTGATAGCTTTAACCCCTCACGCTCTGATCTTAGCCGAGGCGGTCTTTGAGCCGTATGTGTCGATCACGTCAGCCATATCGTCGAGTGCGGCTTTGAATGCATCTGCGTCGGTTGCTTTTGTGATAGCCTTCATATCGTAGAATTTACATTCAACACCCTCGGTACCGAGTGTCAGCGGATGTGAGCTGAGGTTCTTCTGAGCTACGTAGACAAGCTTGAGCTCGCCGTTTACATAGAAATATACGTCGTCGTCGGTGACAACTATCTTCCAGCTGAGCGTCAGAGTGTTGCCGTTTGTGTGCTTGTAAATGTCTTCGGCGGGGACGTTATTCGTGTCGTAAGGAATAACGATCTTTATATCGCCGCTGCTTGCATTGTCCCAAAGGAGGATTCTTTCGTTTCCGTTGTCGAGAATACCAAACTGAATGTGTGCATTGTTCGCTCTCTTGATTATGTCAAGCTTTCCCTCGAGAATATAGTTGCTCGACAGTACCTCGTCTTTGTATATGATGTTGGTGAGCGACGAGCCTGCGCTTATGCTGTGCGAGGTCTTGAAGGAAAGGTCCTGAATTACGCTGGTGTCTACCTTTTCACTTTCAATAATTTCGATATCGGTCTTTGCAAGAGCGTCTACGAATACGCTGTAATATTCAACCTTGGGGTGAACGTTGTCCTTGAGCATATTATTTTTAAGCTGACTCGGTGTGTCGATATAGGTAATATAGTCGCGAGCGTCACACCAGATCTTCATCTTAGCGTTTATCTGCTCAACGTTTGCAATCTTTACGTCATCGTAGCTTCTCTGAGAAATTCCAAACCAATAGATGGGCACGTCGGGGTGAGCATTGTGCATCAGAGTGAACATTCTCTGAAGGGAAGATACGGTTTCGTTTACGTTTTCGCCATCGTCGTATACGTTGTTCGTTCCAACGTGCATAACGATGTTCTTGGGTTTGATCTTTCCGAGCCATCCCGAAGAGATCCAATCCTCCCAGTCGTAGGTTGTGGTTGCGCTTACGCCGAGACAGAGCGCGTCCTTTCCGCGGTAAGAAAGCGTGTAGAAGTTGGACCAGAACGCGGTGTCAAAGAAAGAGTCACCGATGAATACGGTGGTCTGACCGTCAATACCCTTGTCTGCCCACTGATTTTTGCGGCTGTAAGCCTGAGATGTGAATTCCTTTGAGTTGAATTTAACCTTGCCGTTTGTTCCCTTGGCGGTACGGTCAATCTTTTCTACCGTGACCTTGAACTTTGCTTCAAAGCTTTCGGATTTTGCTGTGACCGTGTATTCACCCGCCTTGAGAGCCTTTACCGTGTTCTTGTCTGCGTCAATAGAGATGCCTTCCTTATCGTATGTGTAGGTGAGCTTCTCTGCGTGCTCGGGCATAGAGAATACGGGATAGAAATCGGAATCGGGATAACCCACCCAAGCAAGGATATTGCTGATAGAGAGAGTACCCTTGTCCACGGGATCGCCATCTTCGGGCGTCTGTGTTACAGGATCTTTGGGCTCGTCTTTTTCTTTTGTGCCTGTGCAGGCGATCATCGCGAGGCAAAGCATGAGACATAAAACTGTCAGAATGATATAACGTGTCGTTTTCATAAAGTTTTCTCCTTTTTGGAATCAAATTGTTTGTCCATATATATCATATCATTAAATAATGTAAAAGTCAATGCAGGAAAGGGATAATTGCGAGAGTTTTGCCTGTATTTGTAAAAAAGACTTAACTGAGGGAAGGGAAAAACCATCTCAAACGCCGAAGTTTTTTCCCTTCCCTCAAACTCCCATCCTTTTTCCTTGGCTGAAAGCTTTTCTTTTTATTATTTTGCCCATATTTGTAAAAAGACACATCATTTCGGTTTTGCCCGAGCGGTGTGTCTTTTATTGTTGAAATTTCAAAAAAAGTTCAAAGTGCGGACAAATCGTTAAATTTAACTGAGGGAAGGGAAAAACCATCTCAAACGCCGAAGTTTTTTCCCTTTCCTCAAACTCCCATCCTTTTTCCTTGGCTGAAAGCTTTTCTTTTTATTATTTTGCTCATATTTGTAAAAAGACACATCACTTCGGTTTTGCCCGAGCGATGTGTCTTTTATTGTTAAAATTTCAAAAAAGTTTTTGAAAAGAGCGCGAGGAAAACTTTTTTCAAAAAGTTTTCCTCGTAAGTCGTTTCTCTCGTAAGTCGTTTCTCTCGTAAGTCGTTTCTCTCGTAAGTCGTTTCTCTCGTAAGTCGTTTCTCTCGTAAGTCGTTTCTCTCGTGCTCAAAGCTCTGCTATGAGTCGGCGAGTGATTTTGGCGGAATCAAAAGCACATTCAGCTTTGATCTCATCAGAAAGGGCGTCTCCTTTTATAAGCGCCTCTATAAAATCGCGGCGGATCCAGGGACCGCTAAATGCTTCAAAGACGTACGGGATAAGATCAATGGGAATATCGGGTGTCTTTTGACCGATCAGATATCCGAAAATGCGAAAGAGTGCGTCACGGTCGGGCGAGCTTTCGGATAAAAGCAGCGCAGAGAAATCTTCGCGGTCTTCGCAGGTATAGTTTGCACCGTAGAACATATGAAGCGCATAATTGCGAAAACGCCGGGGACATTCATTGTTTTCGAGCATTCTTTTGGCAAGCGACTTTACAGACGGGTGTTGGGTAAACATAAGCGCGTTCAAATAGCGTGCAGTATCGTCGGAAACAGCGGGGTTGGAGTCTTGGTATAGCTGCTCTGCTATCTCAACCAGCGGTGTGGGGTCGAGAGGAAATGCGGGAGGGACCGTGCTCGGAGAGATCGCGGTTGTAAAGAAAGAGAGCCAATGAAGCTGACGCTTTCGGTCGGTTTCATTAAGAATTCGCTCTGCTACCGCACGCACAACCGATTCATCGGCATTCATAAAGGAAGCGTGCAAGTAACCGTAATCTTCATTAAAGCCTTCGCAAGCTAAAATATCCTCTGCCGTGACGTCTTTTAACGGCTTTGGAGGAATCCGGTATAGCTGACCGCGCGGACTGTGCCTTCCGAATTTGCTTCCGTACGGATGCTCTGCGATGACCTCGTCTATCAGCGGATATAAGGCGTCCTTGCCGTATCCGTCCATAATTGTAAAGATTGGATTCTGATATTCGGGGACAACGGGACACTCCGAATAGCGGTACAGATCTGCCATATCGGTAAGTATCTGCTTCATTCGGGTGCTGTCGACCTTGCAGCGTGCTAAAGCAGATGCCGATCTGAAGTATTCCTCTGAGCAGGGCGGATATTTTTCGTCAGAATCGCCGCGTTTTGTGAATTCGAGCAGCTCGGCATAGGACTTGAGGTATCGCTTATCGGCGAGCTCTATCACGGCATCTCTGTATCCGAGAAGCACGAGCAGACCAATGTTTATAAGGCTTATTTCTCCGCTCTCCATTATCGCAAGACTTGACTCTGCAATTTCGCGCGCAATATCGTCGCGGTCATCAAAACAGTCGATAAGCTCTTTTTCGTATTCTCCCAAAAAGCGATGTAATAAATTCTCATCGGTCAGCATATCGATCAGAATCTTTCGATAAGGCTTTTTGTCAGACTCTTCTTTTAAAAGCGTAATGGCACGTCCGAGTCCTTTGCGGACGTACGATTCAAATTCTTCGGGTCTCATTACTTTTCGCTCCTTTTCGTGATAGATATTCTCGTTTTTGATACGCTCCTCCAGTCCTTTAACGCGATATTTAAGCGGTGTTATGCCAAAGCGCTTTTTGAAGGCGCGAATATAGTAATTCGGATCGTCAAATCCGTATTTTTCAGCGATCTCACTGATAGGAATCGATGTGAAAAGAAGATCGGGACGGCTTTGACTCAGTCTCTCCTCAAGTACGTACTGTATGGGCGAAAGACCGGTAAGCTCTTTTACAAGCTCCGTCAGCGTAGTGCGGTTGGTATTGAACTGCTTGCAAAGAGCGGGCAGTGTGATATCTTTTCCAATATTATCTCGGATATACCTGAGAATCTCGTTACCTTTTTCCGACTGTTCTCCAAGATATGCGCCCTCGGCTATGCGTAGAATGGATATCATATCGGAACGTGTACGGCAAGACCACATTTTGTCGCTCTGATGATCATCAATATGCCGTTTCGCACGCTGAAAGCATAGCTTCGCCATCTCGTATTCTTCAAAATTCAGCCTGACGATGCCGAAAAAACGGTCGTCACGCGAACGAAAGAGGTGAAAATCGGGATAACCGTAAAGGTCTCGCATCTCCTCGTATATATTTAGTCCGATCACGTTGTGATTCAGATTGACATTGTAAAAGTACGGTAAAAAATGCAGAGTCTGTGCTTCGCAGTATCCGCTGTTAACGTTAAGTCGGTCATCCTGGCTCAGACAAAGCAGATAGTGCCCGTCGAGATAACAGCGAATACCGTTAAGAGTCAGTAAAAGTCCGTTTGCCTCCAGACAAATAAGAGAATACATACTTTCTGAGGATTCGGGTGCAGATGTCATATAAATAAGCGATTTTTGGTACTCCATATGTCCTCCTTATGTTAAACTCTTTCTTCGTAGCCTCATTATATCATAGAAGTATCGCTTTGTCACCCTGTATTTACCGAAAAAATAGCATTATTTACAATTTGGGCAAAAATAGGTAGACTGTCATTTTGCCTGTTTTTGAGTATAAAAAAACACATCACTCGGATTTTACCAAAGTGATGTGTCTTTTTTTATTCAAGTTTTTTCGGAGCTTTTTTCAAAAAGCGACCGTAATTTCTCTTATTTGCAAGCCTCTTCAACAGCAACTGCAACTGCAACGGTAGCACCAACCATGGGGTTGTTACCCATACCGATGAGTCCCATCATCTCAACGCATTAGTTGCCTTAGCCTTTGCTTCGGGGTGAAAAGATTATGCCCGAAGCATTGTAAATCAAGCTTTTCGATATAATAACATTGCAAAATCTATTTCGTTGAACACATCGTTTTCGGTTTTGCTGAATGCATTATATCGTGTTTTTATGTGTTCGCGAATGTTTTTTTTCATAAGTTTACGAGATGTTTGCCAATACTAGTTCCTTTGATGTTTAGAGATTTCGCTCGTTACGCCTCGTTTTACTCTGTATTTTTGCAATCATTGAGAATTTTATGAATCTTGCCAAGCCAACGTTTTGACTCGGTAGTGAAGTTGATGTCTCTCTACACATATTGACAAATTTATCCCGAGGTGATATAATTATAATAAAATATTTATAAAATATAGGTAGGAAAATTATGCCGCTTTGGGGTTTTTTTGGCACTGTTCATATATCTACACTAATTGCCGCTGTTATAATTAATTTAATTTTATACTTTTCTCTTAAAAGGTTGCTTGTGAAAACACAGCATATTGTGCTTGGTATCCTTTCTTTCGCAGGATGGGCAACCATCATTTATAATTTAGTAACTTGGGGAAGACCTCTTGAATATCTTCCGTTACATCTTTGTTCACTAAATGGAATGATATTGCCGTTTGCAGTTTGGTCCAGAAACAAAACCGCATGTAACCTTTTGCTTCTATGGTCGTTTGGAGCATTATTTGCTCTTGTTGCTCTACCGTATAGCTCACAGCAAATGGTTCTTTTTGATTTGCCATTCAACTTCTTCTATTTTCCTCACGTGCTTGAGGTGGGTATTCCAATTATAATGTTCAAGCTCGGACTTGTAAAGCTGGATTACAAATGTATCAAATCAACTATTTTGATAACTTTTAGCGCGTATACAATTATCCATCTTATCAACCTTGCGATTAATAGCGCGAATCTGTTGGACTTCAACGGTGAGGTTATAAGAGTTAGCTATATGTTTTCTATTTATTCTGAAAGCTTTGCCAACCCTGTACTCGATCTCTTCCATTCAATTCTTCCGTATGACTACTGGTACTTCTTCCTTTCAGTTCCTATAATTATTCTCTATCTTATGTGCTGGTATCTACCCGGAATTATTGCTGATAAAAAACAAAAAGCTAAGTAAAATAAAAGACACATCATAAAGGATTTCTCCAAAATGATGTGTCCTTTTTTATTAAAGTTTTTGAAAGGAGCACGAGGGAAACTTTTTTCAAAAAGTTTCCCTCGTAAATCATTTGTTTTCTTACTTGCTTGCCTCTTCAACAGCAACAGCAACTGCAACGGTAGCACCAACCATGGGGTTGTTACCCATACCGATGAGTCCCATCATCTCAACGTGAGCGGGAACCGAGGAGGAGCCTGCGAACTGAGCATCGCCGTGCATTCTTCCCATTGTATCGGTAAGACCGTAGGAAGCGGGACCTGCTGCCATGTTATCGGGGTGGAGTGTACGTCCTGTACCGCCGCCGGAAGCAACAGAGAAGTACTGCTTGCCGTTTTCGTTACACCACTTCTTGTAGGTTCCTGCAACGGGGTGCTGGAATCTTGTGGGGTTGGTGGAGTTACCTGTGATCGAAACGCCTACGTTTTCAAGACGCATGATAGCAACGCCTTCGGGAACGTTGTCAGAGCCGTAGCACTTAACGTTTGCGCGAGGACCGTTCGAGTAAGCGATCTCCTTAACTACCTTAACCTCTTCTGTGAAGGGGTCGAACTGTGTCTGAACGTATGTGAAGCCGTTGATTCTCGAGATGATCATAGCGGCGTCCTTTCCGAGACCGTTAAGAATAACGCGGAGAGGCTTTACACGTACCTTGTTTGCGTTGAGCGCGATCTTGATAGCGCCTTCTGCAGCTGCGAAGGACTCGTGTCCTGCGAGGACGCAGAAGCATTCGGTCTCTTCGGAGAGAAGCATCTTTCCGAGGTTACCGTGGCCAAGACCAACCTTACGGTTTTCAGCAACAGAGCCGTTGATACAGAAGGACTGAAGACCGATACCGATAGCGGCAGCAGCGTCAGCAGCCTTTGTAGCACCCTTCTTGATAGCGATAGCTGCGCCTACTGTGTAAGCCCAGATAGCGTTTTCGAAGCAGATAGGCTGGGTCTCTCTTACGATCTTGTCGCAGTCGATACCCTTTGCAAGTGTGATTTCCTTGCACTCTTCAATAGAGTTAATTCCATATTCAGCGAGAACAGCGTTGATCTTGTCAACTCTTCTCTCGTAACCTTCAAATAATGCCATTGTTCACTGCCTCCTTACTGCTTTCTGGGGTCGATATAGCGAGCTGCGTCAGCAAATCTGCCATATGTTCCCTTGGACTTTTCATATGCTTCGTTGGGCTCCATACCGTTCTTGATGAAGTCTGTCATCTTTCCGAGAGATACGAATTCGTATCCGATAACCTGATCATCGCTGTCAAGAGCCATTCTTGTGCAGTAGCCTTCGGTCATTTCGAGGTAACGAACGCCCTTAGCCTTTGTTCCGTACATTGTACCAACCATCGAGCGTGCGCCCTTACCGAGGTCTTCCATACCTGCGCCGATAACGAGACCGCCTTCAGAGAAAGCAGACTGTGTACGACCGTAAACGATCTGGAGGAAGAGTTCTCTCATCGCTGTGTTGATAGCGTCACAAACGAGGTCTGTGTTGAGAGCCTCGAGAAGTGTCTTGCCGGGAAGAATTTCTGCAGCCATAGCAGCCGAGTGAGTCATACCCGAGCATCCGATGGTCTCAACGAGTGCTTCCTCGATGATGCCGTTCTTAACGTTGAGCGAGAGCTTGCATGCGCCCTGCTGAGGTGCACACCAGCCCACACCGTGGGTGTAACCGGAAATATCCTTGATTTCTGTTGCCTGTACCCATTTGCCTTCTTCGGGAATGGGAGCGGGTCCGTGGAAGGGACCTTTTGCGACTGTACACATATTCTGAACTTCGTGGCTCATTGCGTACTCGCAGCTGAATTCATTGCTCATTTTACTTGTCTCCTTTGTAGTTTATATAAATGTTGCAATAACAATCAGTAAACGGGTATATACCCGAACTTCACTAACATACAGTATATAATATCTTTTCACATAAGTCAAGGAAATATTTTTAAAATTTTGTAAAAACGTAGTTTTGAAAGAAAAGATTTTCAAAATCGAGCAACTTTTCGTAAAAATTTACAATAAATTAAATTATTCGGTATAGCCATTTCCGTTACTTGGTGCTATAATATAAGCACTATAACTATAAATGTATTTATCGGAGGATATCTCTATGAATTCAGCTCAGCTTAAACAGTACATCGCGTCGGGTAATCTCGACAAAGTTTTCACCGATCTTTACGGAAGCGACAAGATCGCTTATCAGCGTGAAAGATACATAGAAGCCATCGACGGCTTTACAGCTAACTATCCCGACGGAGAGGACATCAGACTTTTCTCTGTTCCCGGTAGAAGCGAGATCTCGGGCAACCACACAGACCACAACCACGGTAAGGTCCTTGCAGCGTCCATCAACCTCGACATCATCGCGGTTGCGCGCAAGACAGATACCGGCGTTATCAATATCAAGAGCCGCGGATTTGATCCCGACAGCGTTAAGATCGCTGACATAAAGGTCGATCCCGAAAAGTATTTCACAAGCTTCTCGGTTATCGAGGGTATGTGCGAAGGACTTGCTTCTGCAGGCTATAACGTAGGCGGATTTGACGCTTATACCACCTCTGACGTTCTCAAGGGCTCGGGACTTTCTTCCTCTGCAGCTTTCGAGGTAATGGTTGGTAACATTATGCGTACACTCTACGAGAACGACGTTGACGACGTTACTATCGCAAAGCTCGCTCAGTACGCTGAAAACAAGTATTTCGGCAAGCCCTGCGGACTTATGGACCAGACAGCTTGCGCAGTCGGCGGATTTATCTCCATCGACTTCGAGGATCCCAAGAATCCTATCGTCGGCAAGCCCGCGTTCGACCTTTCCGCACTCGGATATTCCCTCTGTATCGTAAATACAGGCGGAAACCATGCTGACCTTAACGCAGACTACGCTTCTGTTCCCGCAGAAATGAAGCAGGTTGCAGCTCACTTCGGCAAGGAGGTTCTCAGAGGAACTACTCTTGAGGAGCTTATCGCCGCTATTCCCGCACTCCGCGAAAAGACGGGCGACCGCGCTATTATGAGAGCTATCCACTTCGTAAACGAAAACGCACGCGTTACAGCGCAGGCTAAGGCTCTTGAAGAGGGCAACCTTTCTGCATTCTTCGACGGCGTTCGCGCTTCGGGAAATTCTTCCTTCAAGTTCCTTCAGAACGTTTATACCGTCAAGAACGTAGAAGAGCAGGGACTTTCCCTCGCACTTGCAGTGACCGAAGACTTCCTCGCAAAGCTTGATCAGCCCTCTGCATGCAGAGTACACGGCGGCGGATTTGCAGGAACTATCCAGGCATTTATGCCCGAAAGCGCAACAGCAGACTATGCAAAGCTTATGGACGCTGTATTCGGCGAAGGCGCTACCTACATTCTCCGCATCAGAAACAAGGGCGCTATCTGCGTATATTAATCTGAAATATCTTGATTTAACAGGGAATCTCGCCCGAATGAGCGAGATTCCCTTACAAATGCCGATACGCGAAGTATCGTAAGAAAAGGAACACTCACCTCAAAATGGAAGACATAAAAATATACACGCTCTTTTCCGGATCGTCCGGAAATTCCTGCTACGTGTCTTGCGGAGACACCGAGTTTCTGATCGACGCGGGCGGCAGTATGCGTGCTACCGAGACGGCGCTTACCGCCATCGGAACAAGTCTTAAAAATATTAAGGCTATATTCATAACTCACGAACATTCCGACCACATAAAGGGTCTTAAAATGATCTCAAAATATCACGGTATTCCCGTTTACGCCGCACGCGGTACGGCGGAAATGCTGATAAACGACGTCCCCGATAATCTTATAAACGTTTACAAGGCGGGCGATTCTCTTGAGATCGGTAATATAAAACTAAACTCATTCGAAACTCCGCACGACAGCCGAATGAGCACGGGCTACATAATAGAGTATAACGGTCGCCGTTTCGGTTATGCTACCGATATGGGTATGCTCTCGCGCAGAATAGCCGATATGCTCGCCGAGTGCGAGGCTGTGGTTGTCGAATCGAATTACGATCTCGATATGCTCCGTAGCGGACCGTATCCCTACGTGCTTAAAAGGCGCATAGAATCAAATACGGGTCATCTCGACAACTGCGACTGTGCGCGTCTGGTCTCCTATCTCGCTTCTCACAGTACGAAAAAATTCCTTCTCGCGCATCTCAGCGCAGAAAACAATACCCCCGAGGTCGCACTTAAAACGGTCAATGACTACCTCGAGTGCAAATGCCTCTCAGCCGACGTTTCGGTCGCCGACAGGCATTGTCCGACAAGATTGATTTAACCAAGAACCCTTTTTGAAAAAAGGGTTCTTGGAACTCCCAAAAACTTTTCTAAAAAAGAGTTTTATCCTTTTTTCAGCAAAGTTTTTGAAGGTTCTTAGGAAACTTTTTTCAAAAAGTTTCCTAAGCAGGGATTTTCAAGGGACGGAGTCCCTTGGACAAAGGAGAAAATATGCTTGAAATAACTGTAGTTTGCGTAGGCAATCTGAAGGAAAAATATTTCACAGAGGCGTGCGCGGAATACGCAAAAAGGCTTTCGGCGTTTTGTAAGCTGAAGGTCGTAGAGCTCAAGGACGGGGCGCCGATACTGCCGCATCTTCCGCCGAGGGCGAGAAAGATAGCGCTGTGCGTAGAGGGTAAGCAGCTTTCGTCAGAGGAGCTGGCGGAGTATATAGAAAGGCTTCCGAATGCGGGAGTAAGCGAGCTCTGCTTTGTGATAGGCGCATTCGACGGACTTATCGAGGAGGTAAAGGCCGCATGCGATATGAGACTTTCATTTTCAAAAATGACTTTTCCGCACAGACTTATGCGAGTGATACTGCTCGAGCAGATATACCGTGCGTTTACGATAATTTCGGGCGGAAAGTATCATAAATAACATTATGTGCAGCCGTTACATATAATATTACGGCTATATTAAGATTTAAGAAAGGTGGTACGAATAAATGAATTCTTCAAAGATCGTAAAATTTGGGATTTCTGCGTTCATCTTTTTGATAGTCGCCTCGCTGCTTTTGCACGTGGGAACGATAATTGTTGACTTTTACGACGGAATAGAAAAAGAAGAACTGAACGACGATTCTTCTAAGGACGATAATAAAGTCGAAGCTCCGGGAAACGGAGAAGAAAACGAGGAAAAGCCTCCGAAGGAGGAAGATCCCAGGGGAGAGATAACTTACGTTACAAATCTCTCTGAAGCTCCGGGCGCGGGATTTGTTGAGGGACTATATACCAACATTTCGATTGTTGGTGACAATGCGGCTTCCGAAATGTATAAAAAGCTTACTGCAAATATTCCGATGGAGTCGGATATCGGCGGTATGCTTCTTTCACACGTCGGAGTTTACAGCGGAGAGAATTTTGCACTTGCAAAATCGGCAGTAAAGCTCCCGACAGCATTTTCGGTAGGAAAAGAAACCGTAAAGGTGCCCGTAAAATATACCAAGGGTACGAGCAGCGAGATCCTTATAAAATACGAAGAAGACGAAGCCGATATAAAAGCCGTAGAGCTTTATATGGGATATATAATAATAAACTCCGAGGATCAAAGCTCGTCTCTGTATAACGGAAACGGCGAAAAGATATGCGATCTCGGCGATAAAGAGCCTGCGTATAAGCGTACGTACGACGGCACACCGATTTTTAGGGACGCTAAAAAGTATTATATATTCAGTAGTGAAAGCGGTGAATTTGAGGAGATATCAGAGTCAAAGATAGTTTTCGGACTTGAGTACGATTATCCCGCATACTCTTATAAAACTGCTGCGGGAGTTCATATCTACGCGTCGTACGTTTCCTCGAAAAAGGTATATACCTACCTCGACGCTTACGATGAAAAGCAGGAAATAAAGACGAATTATTCTATGGCATATAATTTCGGTCCGACAGACTGCGCACTTGTCAAGCTTACAAGCGGCTCGGTGCGTATAATAAATTCTGCGGGCAAGACTGTCCATACCTCGCCGACGACGGTGTATACCTACTATCCCGAAGGTACGGACGCAGGATACAGCATAAAGGTGCAGAGATATTACGCACTTCCTTATCTTAACGATATAAGCGCTATAGGAAGCGGTACTATCGATGAGCACGGCTGGATGCGTATAAGAATACAGCTCAAGGGACGCTCGCCCGGTATAGGTAACAAAATAGTCGGAGACTATGAAACCCTTATAAACGCCAAGGGAGAGCTTTTCGAAATACCCGAAGGGTACACCCTTGAGGGATATTCGGACGGAGTGCTTCTCCTTTCGAGAAACGGACTTTACGGATACTATACAGTAGAAGGAAAATGGATCGCAAATCCGATATATACCTTCGCTTCTCCCTTCGTGCAGGGACTTGCGGCACTCGGATATTCGGACGGCACGGTCGGTATGATAGATACGGATGGTAATATCGTGCTTCCGTTTGCCTTCAGATATGTTTCCAACGTATCAAGCGGACTTGTAGCGGCATACAGCGAAAGCGGCGGCTGGGAAGTATTCAAGCTTATGGAAAGACAGATAACAGAATAAATTTACCTTTAAAATAAACGCGGAAAAAACAAAACCGCGGAATATTCCGCGGTTCGATTTCCGAATTTGATGTAAGACTTCTTATATTAATTATAATTAAGTATTATGTCAAATTGTGTCGGCGCTCTCACTATCTGCGCACTGAGCCGCTTCTTCTACAGCGGCGTGATATGCCTTGAGGATTTCTTCTTCCATAATTCTGCGGAACTCGGAAGCGATAGGATGAGCAATATCGCGATAGGTGTTGTCGGGGTTCTTCTTGCTGGGCATTACAATAAAGAACTTTTCTTTCGCGTAGATAACCTTGATGTCATGAAGAGCAAGCTGATGGTCAAACGTAACGGATACGATGGCTTTCATAGGAGCTTCGTCATCGAAAAGCTTGCGGATTTTGATGTCTGTAATCTGCATTTTTTACCTCCATGGCTGATTATTTTGCTTTGAAAATTTAAATATACACATTAATTATAGTATAGATATATTTACATCAAAAATACAAATTGTGAATTATTTTTAAGAAATTGTCAACTTTTTATGCTGATTAGGTGAAAAGCGTGTGAATATTAATGTTTTTCGTTGAAAAAGGAGATGTGACACATGAAAAAACACAGACAGGAAGAAAGAGATCTGCTTGCAAATACGCTCGATAACTGCAAAAAACTGCACTTTACGGGTATTGGCGGTATAAGTATGTCGACTATTGCCGTGCTTGCAAAATTCCGCGGATTTGAGGTTACCGGCTCGGACAGATCGTACAGCGAAACAGCGGCTTCGCTTGAAAAGCAGGGAATAAAAATAACTATCGGACATTTCGCGGAGTCTGCCGACGACTGCGATGCGCTCATATATACGGCGGCGGTTGATGAAACTAACCCCGAGCTCGCAAGAGCTATAGAGAGAAATATACCGCTCGTTTCGCGCGCGGCATTCCTCGGATATCTTATGCGCGATTACGGAAACCGTATAGGCGTTTCGGGCACACACGGAAAGACGACTACAACCGCGCTTATTTCTCATATTCTGATCGAGGCGGGACTTGACCCGACGGTTGCAAACGGTGCGGTACTTCCCGAAATAGGCGGAGCGTACAGAATAGGCTCGAATAATTATTTCGTTTACGAGTCGTGCGAATACAAGGATTCCTTCCTTTCCTTTGATCCCTCGCTTGCGGTAATAACCAATATTGAGCTCGATCATACCGACTATTTCCCGTCGATCGAAGCAATAATAGATTCTTTCTCAACGTCTATCGCGGATGCGTCCATGGTTGTTGCTAATATAGACAACTCAAACGTGCTTGAAGCACTTAAAGGATACGGTGGAAGAGTAGTAGGCGTTTCACTCGGAAATTCGAGAGCAGATTACTATGCGTGCGACCTGAGATACGAATACGGATGCGGAAGATACACCTTCTGCCACAGAGGAGAAAAGCTTTGCGAGATATCTCTTCCCGTTATAGGATCGTTTAACGTGTATAATTCGCTGTGCGCTGCGGCAGTAGCTCATATATGCGGAATTTCTCCCGAGGTGATATCCTCGGCGGCGGCGACCTTCGTCGGTGCAAAGAGACGCTTTGAATGCAGAGCGCGCATACAGGGTATAGCCGTATATGACGATTATGCACATCATCCGTCTGAAATAAGCGCGACACTCGACGGCGCATCAAGACTCGGATATAAGAAGATATACTGCGTATTCCAGCCGCACACCTATTCGAGAACACACGATCTGCTCGACGATTTCAGAAGAGCGTTCTCAATGGCTGATACCGTGATATTTGCCGATATATACGCGGCGCGCGAGACAGATACTATGGGCGTTTCGACAAAGCTTCTTGCTGACGATATCGGACAGCTGTATTTCCCGTCATTTGAGGAAATAGCAAAGTATCTTGCGGAAAACGCAACTTCGGGCGATCTCGTTATAACGATGGGCGCGGGTGACGTATATAAAATAGGAAATATACTTGTCGATCTGCTTAAGGAAAAATATTCTCTGTAATGCTGTAAAAATAAAAAAGCTTGCGAAAGGTAAAATGAAATGTCAAATATATTAAGAGGACTTACCTGCGACGGATCTGCACAGATACTCGTTATCAATTCCACGGATATGGTCGCAGAGGCAATGAAGATACATAAGTGTTCACCCACTGCGGCGGCAGCACTCGGACGCGTTCTTACAGCGACGTCGCTTATGGGAACAACGCTTAAGGATAAGGGAAACAATATAACGGTCAATTTCAGAGGAGACGGACCCTGCGGTCATATTCTTGCGGTATCGGATTATATGGGTAACGTAAAGGGATATATTCAGAATCCGCATATCGATCTCCCACGCAAGGCGAATGGAAAGATAGACGTTGCTGCGGCTGTAGGGCAGGGAAATCTCAACGTTGTCAAGGACGTCGGCGAAAAGGAGCCCTATATAGGCATAACGAAGATTGTCAGCGGTGAGATAGCAGAGGACGTTTCGTCGTATTACGCAGAGTCCGAGCAGATTCCGACCGTAGTTTCGCTTGGCGTGCTTCTGACTCCCGACGGAAGAATAATTTCCGCAGGCGGACTTATTATTCAGCTTCTTCCATTTGCGGCAGAGGAAACTATAGATCAGATAGAAAAGAACGTGCCCGCGCTTTCTGGAATCTCCTCGCTTTTCAGACAGGGAAAGACTAACAAGGAGATAGCTGATATTGCATTTGAGGGACTTGAATACGATGTTTTTGACGAGTATGAGGTAGAATATAAATGCGATTGCTCGCGCGACAGAATGGGCAGAGCACTGCTTACTATAAACCCGGTCGAGCTTTACAATATTCTTGTAGAGGACGGAAAAATCGAGGTTGGCTGTCAATTTTGCACAAATAAATACTCGTTTACGGGCTCGGATATAGAAGCAATAAGAAAAAACGAAAAAAAATAAATTTTTTTCAAAAAGTACTTGACAAATCGAAAAGACCGTGATATAATCTATCACGTCGCCGCGGGTAAGACACGCGGTACAAATGGGAGCATAGCTCAGCTGGGAGAGCATCTGCCTTACAAGCAGAGGGTCATAGGTTCGAGCCCTATTGTTCCCATATGGCCCGGTAGTTCAGTTGGTTAGAACGCTAGCCTGTCACGCTAGAGGTCAGGGGTTCGAGTCCCCTTCGGGTCGTTAAAAAAAGCTGACCGATTAATCGATGATCGGTTATGTTTGCCTTGATAGCTCAGTTGGTAGAGCAGTAGACTGAAAATCTACGTGTCGTTGGTTCAATTCCGACTC
>JAFXJH010000038.1 GCA_017532425.1 Clostridia bacterium
GAATAATGGCGAGATAACCTGTAGTTATCAGTATGGTGTAAGCAATGAGGTCTTGTCCGGCAAGAGAGCTAAAATATCTATCAAAGATGGAAAGGTGCTCTTGATTAAAGACTATAAACGCCCCTCGATATCTGCATCGCTGTAATCAAAGAAAACTCGCTCAGCGAAACGAAGGGAGAGAACATATTTTCTTTCCCAAAAGCCGAATACTTTTGAGAGGTCTGTCTGCAAACGCGTGACAGACCTCTTTTCTGCAAATTCTTTGCAAAAAACCGTTAAAAAACAGCCTGTTTTTACTAATCGCATTTTTGGAGTACGCTTTCAATATCGCAAAAACCTAGATAAATCAAGGCTTTTTGTGCTATATAGTGCTATATTGCAAAGTTGTTTATATAGTAGGGTAAGTCAAAATAGTGTTTTTGACGGTGAAATTCGCTTCATATCTTGAAAATCAGCGCAGTATATGGTAAAATAAATTACCTAAGAAAGAAAAACAAAACCCGGAAAGGAGGGATGTATTATGACAAAGAAAAAGGAAGAAATGCGAGATTTTTTACAGATTATGTCCCTCGACGGAAGCAGACTGTTCGGAAAGAAAAAGCTCACCGCTTTTAAGAACGGAAAGCTTGATCGAAGGCTCTTTTCGGGAGTTCTGGATAATAGCCTAGATTCCATAAAGCTCGAAGAGGTATTCAAGAAGCACAAGGATGAGATGCCGTTCACATTCATTGAAGAGAGCGACTGCACTAGAGCAATCGTAAGCCTCGCATTCAAGTATACTGCAGACGGTATGAACCTTGCGGATATACGCGAGAAGATATATACGGACGGCTTCGATATTGACGGTGTTCATTACGTTAGATATAAGCGTAGCGCAGGAGCGAGCCGAAACGGAAGATGCCTCTTCATCGCAGAGCAGCTGTATGAGGATATGATGGCGTGGAGCTCATGCGGTCTCAGCGATGAAAACGTATCCGACCAAGCCTCATGGCAAGCGTATATATCCCTCACTCTCAGCAGCATCGAAGGTAAGCTGACGTTGCCGAAGAAAGCAATCCTCATTATTCCCGACAAGGTCAGCAAATTCAAAACCAAAGCCGTGTGCGTAAGGAAGGACGAAGCCGAAGGACTTTCGGCAAATCTCGAAGAAACCGAAATTGAGAACGTAATCTGGGACGGTGAAGCTCTTCTTGACGTGAGCGAGTTTGAGAGATTCGGATATAAGGACAAGGGCATGATGCTCCTACGCAACCGCTTTTTTAAGACCTGCGCGTTCAATACGAATCTGCAGAAGTGGTTTTCTGATAACGGCATAACAGAGATAAGGCAGCTCGCTGGGTATACCACGGCACGAAAGGTTTCGGATATAAAGCTCGTTATAACCGAGAGCAGTCTCAAATACCTTAAGTTTATGCCAAAGGGAATGAAGCTCGGCAAAGCGTTCAAGGCTTGGCTGGATATCGTATACGAAAATAAGAGCACATCAACGTTTGGTATCGTAAAAACGGACAAGCCTCCGTCCAACATGGGCGGTCTTATGGCTTACACGAACTACCAGCTTCTTAATACCGTTCCTATCGACCGAGTTAATATGCTGAGGATTTTGTACCGCCATTTCTTCGAGCTTAAGCGTATAAGATATGACGGAATGTTTTTAAGGTATCAGATAAACTTCCTCTCGGATACAAGCTTAAAGGATCTTGAAACTGTAAGCGCTGAGAACTACCGTCGCAAAGTAGTTACGGATATGATGCGCAAGACACCGCATTTTGAGGATACCGAATTTTACTCAAATCTCAGAAGCGACGTCATAAAGCATTTCAAAAATCGAATGAAGGACGGCAGAATTCTCATGAGGGGTAATTACCAGACAATCCTCGGTAACCCTTATGAATTTCTGAGCGCGGTTATAGATAAGCACTACGAGCCGAAAGAGCCGATGTTACTCGGAGACGGACAGATATAC
>JAFXJH010000039.1 GCA_017532425.1 Clostridia bacterium
AGTTGAGCTCTGCAAGGTCGTTCGGAACTGTCCAGTCAAGAGTGATGTTTGTAAAGGGAGACTGAGTACCCCAACGGCTGGGAGTATTTACGCCGTAAACGAAGGACTGAATGCACTGCTTGACTTCCTTGTAAGAAAGATTGTCGATCTTAACAAAGGGAGCAAGATAAGTATCGAAAGAGGAGAATGCCTGAGCGCCTGCCCATTCGTTCTGCATGATTCCGAGGAAGTTTACCATCTGGTTGCAGAGAGTGGAGAGGTGAGCTGCGGGAGCGGAGGTGATCTTACCTACAACGCCGCCGAGACCTCCCTGAATGAGCTGCTTGAGCGACCAACCTGCACAGTAGCCTGTGAGCATGGAGAGGTCGTGAATGTGTATGTCTCCGTTTCTGTGAGCGTTTGCGATCTCGTCATCGTAAACCTCAGAGAGCCAGTAGTTGGCGGTAATTGCGCCCGAGTTGGAAAGGATAAGACCGCCGACAGAATAGGTAACCGTCGAGTTTTCCTTAACTCTCCAGTCAAGAGCCTTGAGGTACTGGTTTACCGTTTCCTTGTAGTCAAGAGCGGTGTTCTGGATCTCACGGAGCTTAGCTCTCTGACGTCTGTAAAGGATGTATGCCTTTGCAACGTCCGAATATCCTGCCTGAACGAGGACGGACTCAACGCTGTCCTGAATGTCTTCAACAGCGATAATGTTGTTCTTTATTTTGCTTTCAAAATCGGCTGTTACCTTGAGTGCAAGGAAGTCGATGATCTGGGGATGATACTGCTTTTCCTGAGCTTCAAAAGCGAGCTTGATCGCATTTGAAATTTTGTCGAGCGAAAAATCGATTACTTTTCCGTTTCTTTTTTGTACCTGATACATGTGTTACTCCTTTTTCTTTAAATTTTTATTTGTGGGTAATGCTTCAAAACCAGTAGATCAGATGCCGCGAAGCTCTGCCGTAGGAATATATTTTTGGGCAGCCTTCAAAAATTCGTTCATCTTTTCTTTCGGTATACCGAGTACGTCAGGCGAGATAAGATCACCCGAATCAACGAAATTCTGAATGAAATATCTCTTCGTACCCTGTATCCATTTTCCGATGGATTCAAAATCCTCGGTCTCGTGGAATCCGGCAACTGCCGTTGTGCGGAATTCGTACTCGATAACGTCCGACAAAAGAAGTGAAACCGTTTCCTTTATGTTTTCAAAAAGGTCGATGCCTCCCGAGGTCGTAATATACTTTTCGGGAGAGTTTTTAATGTCTACAGCCACGTAGTCTACAAGACGGTCGCTTATGACCGAGCGAAGAAGCTTCGGGTTTGTGCCGTTTGTGTCAAGCTTGACCGAATAACCGAGCGCCTTTACGGCTTCAAGGAAATCGGGAAGGTCTCTTTGGAGAGTAGGCTCTCCGCCGGTGACGCAAACTCCGTCGAGGATACCGACTCTTTTTTTGAGAAAAGAGAAGAGCTCGTCGTCGGTTACGTACCCTGCATCTTGTGGATGGGTAACAAGCGATGCGTTGTGACAGAAGGGGCAGCGTAGATTACATCCGACCGTAAATACCGTACAAGCGATCTTTCCGGGGTAGTCAAGTAAAGTAAGCTTTTGAAGTCCTCCGATGTTCACAGGCATCACCTCCATTAAAACAATATATTGATTGTTGCCTTTAAAGTATAAACTATATATTGTGGTTTGTCAAGATATCAATATGTACAAATTTCAGAAGAAAATTTGTTCAATACGATGATTTTGTGATAAAAAGAAAAATATATTTTAATCTATTAAAGTGAAATGACTCTGGAAATGTCAAAATTTACCGATCTAACGTAAAAATATA
The DNA here is from genome assembly GCA_017532425.1 of Clostridia bacterium. GTDB lineage: Bacteria > Bacillota > Clostridia > Oscillospirales > CAG-272 > SIG672. The sequence goes on from JAFXJH010000039.1 coordinate 1,824, forward strand.
CCGACACAAGATATTGTATCGGTATACAAGATGTTGTGTCGGTGTACAGAAATTTACTTGTCAAGCAGCGGGAGAATAAAATCCTTCAGAGTGCTTTCGCAAAGCTTGTTGTCGATAAGATAGCTTTCGCCATGTCCGGCTTTTTCAACAAAGATGGCGCGCTTGTCGCTGACGCAGGCTTCAAAGGATCGCTTTGACATATCGCAGGGAACGAAATCGTCGTCAAGACCGTGGATAAAGAGAATAGGAACCTTCGCCTTTTTCAGCGTGTCTTCGGTCGATACCTCGTCAAAGGAGTATTTTGCAAGTGACCTTGACCACATATTCATAAAGGGCATTATGATAGACGGATTTATGTGATAGCTTTTTCTTATAACGTGCGCAAGTATGTCGGCAGGAGAGGTAAACGCGCTGTCCGAAATTATGGCAACAAGATTTTCAGGCAGATCAAGCGAGCTTGCCATAAGCACGGTAGCACCGCCCATGGATATTCCGGTTATAAGCAGTGGAAGCTCTTTTCCGTAACGCTCGTAAATAAGATTTGCCCAGGTCTGACAGTCAAAGCGCTCGGTCGCACCGAATCCGATGTATTTTCCTTCGCTGCGCCCGTGTGCGCGCTGATCTACGATAAGAAGGTTAAATCCGAGCGAGTAATAGAATTTCGCAGCGCACGAAAAGTCGTTCATTCCCGCGGAGCGGTATCCGTGAAACATAAGCAGAGTTGCCTTGGGCTCCTTCTGCTCGATAAGGGTGGCGTATAATTTCAAACCGTCGTGCGAAAGGGTAGTGAGGGTAGTTTTGGGCATAGATTCTATCCAGCTTATGCCCTCGCGTATCTCCTTGCTGAAGCGGCACCACGCGGTGTCGGGCGTTTGCTCAAGCACCTCAAAGGGAATATCGGGACGCCTGCCTATAGCTTTCATAAACGCGAGATATGAGATAAGCGCCCATATTAAAGCTAATGTAGTAAGGGACAGTAAAATTATAAGTATCAGATAAGGTGTCTGAAGACTTTTTGCGGATAATGCGACGTGTATAAATTCCATTTTAAGATTAATTCTTTCAATATTATATGGTGTACGTTACTTCTGCTTTTTTATTATTTCGATAACCTCGGGAGAAAGATATTTCGACAGATCAAGACCGTAACGGAGAAGCTCGCGCGCGGCAGATGAAGAAACTCTCTCGTATTCGGGTCTTGAAAAGAGAATTACGGTCTCCACGTCGGGATTTATGTCATTTCCGACCTGATGTAAGAATTTTTCGTATTCAAAATCGACAGAGTTGCGAGCACCCTTGACGATAAATCTTATCGAATTTTCTTTTGCGTATATAACTACGGGCTTGTCGGAGGAGTATACCTTCACTCCGTCTATATCCTTGCAGATAGCTTTGAGCATCTCAAGGCGCGTTTCTTCGGAGAAGGTGTATCTTTTTTCGCTGTTTTTGAACAAACAAACGGTAACCTCGTCAAAGATGTCGGCGGCGCGCTTTATTATATCAAGATGACCGAGCGTCGGCGGATCAAAGCTTCCCGTTATAAGAGCTTTTTTGTTTTCCATAGCGTTTCCTTTCAAAAATTACTGCGTTAGATTTATGCGATAGATTTAAATGAAGTAAAAATTATCTGAGCGCATCGATAGCCGCCTTGCGGTCGTCGCTCCTGAATACTGACGATCCGGCAACTAAAATGTCGGCACCTGCGATAGTGCAGGCCTTTGCGGTCTCCTCGTTGATACCGCCGTCGACCTCGATCTCGTAGGAAAGGGCGAGCTCCTTTCTAAGAGCGTCAAGCTCACTTATCTTGTCGAGCGCGATGGGCATAAACTTCTGACCGCCGAATCCGGGCTCAACTGACATAACAAGGACAAGATCGCAGAGGGGAAGAAGGGCGCGTATCTCGCTTACGGGAGTGCACGGCTTTATCGATATACCCGATTTAAGACCGAGCTCACGGATGGCTCTGAGCGTTTTTTCGGGATCCTTGCACGCTTCAACGTGAACGGTAATAAGATCAGCACCCGCCTTTTTGAACTCGTCAAGGTAACGTATAGGTTCGCTTATCATAAGGTGTACGTCGAAGAACATCCCGGTGTTTTTGCGTATAGAGGATATTACGGGCATACCGAAGGAAATATTGGGAACGAAAATCCCGTCCATAACGTCAATATGAAGCAGATCGGCACCTGCGTTTTCAACAGAAGCAATGTCTTCGCCGAGCTTTGAGAAATCTGCGGCAAGGATGGAAGGTGATATTTTTGTCATTTTATTACCGAACCTTTCTTAAATAGAGTGAGAATAAATTTTATTTTGCGATTTTGCTTTGAAAAAACATTTTGATCGGAGAATTTTGCTTAAAAAAAGCATCAAATTTGAATTTTGCCCGATCTGAAACGCTTTCCAAGCGGTAACATAAGAAATAAAAGGTCATATTATATACAAGGCAGACAAAAGCTAAAAATAAAAGATAAGGTAAAACCGTCCGAGAGACAGGAAGTTTAAAATACAGGATGTGAAGCCTCTCGCAACCTTGGATTGTCTTGCCCGGGACCGTGGCTTCGCGCGGACGTCTTTAAGAAGACTTCGCGCGGAGTCTGTCCGTTTTTATACCTTATGAAGAATGCAGACCGCGTGCGCGGAGATCGCCTCGCCGCTGCCCGTAAATCCGAGCCCCTCTTCGGTGGTGGCTTTTATACTTATCTGTGAAATATCGCATCCGAGAGTGTCTGCGATATTTTTTCTCATTTCGGGAATGTAGGGAAGAAGCTTTGGCTTTTGCGCAATTATAGTTACGTCGGCGTTGGAAAGAAGATAATTTTCACGCGAAATTATCTCGCCAACCTTTTTGAGAAGCAAAATACTGCTGATATCCTTGTAAGCACTGTCGCTGTCGGGAAAATGCTTGCCGATATCGCCGAGTGCGAGCGCACCGAGAAGAGCGTCCATAAGCGCGTGAACGGCAACGTCGGCATCAGAATGACCGAGAAGACCCTTGGAGTAGGGAATATCAACACCGCCGAGAATAAGGCGTCTGCCATCGACAAGACGGTGAAGATCGTATCCGTGACCTATTCTGAAATTCATACCTGCTTCTCCTTGTCTGCCTTCTGTCTGCTTTCGATAATAGCCGTGGCAATAATAAGATCGTCGGGATGCGTTACCTTGAGATTCGTAATGCCTATGTCGACAGCCTTGGAAAAGAATCCTGCAAATTCAAGAAGGGAAGCGTCGTCGGTCGCTTCAAATTTCTTTTCCTTTGCGTAATAAGCCGATATCTGATATAAGGTACGCTCAAAGACCTGCGGAGTCTGCGCGTTCCAGAGCTTTTCGCGGTCGGGAGCTTTTTCCTTGATCAGACGTCTTGCGTTTACTATTTTCGGTGTGTCGACAGAGGGAGAAGCGGCAATAGCCGCCTTGGATACAAAAGCCGCTCTGATGACGTTGTATGCCGCCTCTGCGGTTATAAGAGGACGTGCCGCGTCGTGTATGGCAACGTAAGAATACTTTTCAGATGTCGCGTTAAAGCCGATAAGAGCAGATTCCTGGCGTGTTGCACCGCCCTCAACTATTTTGTATGGCTTTGTAAGCGTAAGATCGCCGAGAATCTTTTCGGTAGTCGGAATGTCCTCGCCTCGTGTTACTATAACTATCTCACTTACAGCCTCGCAAGCATCAAAGGCAAGAAGAGAGTAAGCGATCATAGGTTTTCCGCAAATGGGGATAAACTGCTTGGGTAAGCTTGTGTCCGAAGAGCCTTCTGCAAATCTGCTTCCGCTTCCTGCCGCAAGAATAACGGCAGAGCAGGATTTTCCGCGTATGGCTCTTGAAAAGGAACGTAGCTTTTCGGGTATGCTCATTGAAATATCCTCCGTAAAATAAAGCGATTTCAGTCTGCCAGGTATCCGAAATCAGACTGTGCGGTAAATTTTGTTTCAAATAATACTTTAGAAGCCTTCTTCAGATAGAGAGCGTCGTCGGTTCCCGCGGTTTCATAGGAAGAGTGCATTGCAAGCTGTGCAAGACCGATATCTGCACAGCAAACGGGAAGCTGATGGAGAGCTATGTTTCCGAGTGTTGATCCTCCGGGGAGATCGGCGCGGTTGGCATAATTTTGGCAGGGTACACCCGCTTTTTCGCAGATTTTTTTGACAATAGCAAAGGAAACGGCGTCGGTGGTGTACTTCTGCGTGGAATTTGTCTTTATAACGATACCTCCGTTCATATTGGGCGCGTTGAGAGCATCGTAAAGCTCGGGGTGGTTGGGATGCTTTGCGTGAGCATTGTCGGCAGAAAGCATAAATGAGGATGCAAGAGCAGCGTAATAATCCTCCTGACTTCCGCCGAGAGCAAGTACTGTGCGCAGCAACGTTTCAGGAAGGAAGGTGGATGCCGCACCCTGACGGGACGAGCTGCCTGTTTCCTCGTTGTCAAACATAGCGTAGACAGCGACCGATGACGCGGGCTCTGCCTCGATGAAGCCTTCAAGAAGCGCGTAAGCACATTCGAGGTCGTCGATCCTCGGAGCGCTGAAGAATTCGTTCTTTGCACCGAAGACTACACCCTTCTGACGGTTGTATACGAAAAGGTCGGACGAGATGATCTTTTCGGGCGAAATATTTGCCTGCTCTGCAATAATGTCGAAAAGTCCGATTCCGGATTCCTTTTCGGAGAAGAGCGGGAGAAAATCGGTAAGAGGAGTAGGCTCCTTGATATTTCCCAGGTGAATCGGTACGTTCGGGATAATAAGAAGATCGCGGTCGACGTTTACGTTTTTCGAGATGAGCTTTCCGTCTTCCTCGATAACGATGCGGCCTGCTACGGAAAGAGGACGGTCAAACCAGCTTTGAAGTATTGCACCGCCGTACTTTTCAACAGTGAGCTTTCCGTACTTTCCGAAAGCGTCGCTCTCACAGTGAGGCTTGAGCTTGAAGCAGGGCGAGTCACCGTGAACCGCACCGATGGTAAAGGAAATTTTCGATACGTCCTCGGGAATTATCAAAGCGATAAGAGAGGAGCCTCCGCGGGTGAGATAATATTTTCCGCCGGGAGCAATAGAAAAACGCTCGCAGGAGTCAAGCTTTGTAAAGCCTGCAGCCTCGAGGATGGAAAGAGCGTTTTCGACAGAGTGATACGCGCTCGGCGAATCGTTTATATATTTAATGAGATTTTCTGTAAAGATAAGGCTATCGCTTCTGTTTGTCATGATAGTTTCCTTTCGTAAACGTAAAAAATATGTAATATGAATTTACTTTTATATTACAGCATACCATAAAATAAAGAAAATATCAAGAATAAATTTTAAAAGATAGAAAAAAACGGAAGATTTTTTATATATTTCTTTAAAAAAGATAAACCGTTTACAAAAAGTTTTATAATTAAGTGCCTTTTTGTCGCAAATGGTGATTGAAAAAAATCGTATTTGTGGTATAATGTCGTATAAGAAGACGATAGCTTCTTTAAAACATATTTACGATAAATACTTGGAGAAGACTCTCTATGAAAAAGATAATCTTAATTTTACTTGTACTTACAATGCTGACCTCGCTTTTCGCGGCGTGTAATCGCATAAAGCCGGGCGAAACAAATAATCCGGTAATTGACAATACGCCAAAGGAAGAGGGTATCAGAATCGACGGCGCGAGCATCGTGGAGCTTGATGTCGGAAAGACGACCGACCTTAAGGTAATAAATCTTGCGACCGAGATGGAAACGCTCAACGTAAACTGGTCGTCGGATAATCCCGAGGTTGCAAGCGTAGATTCGACCGGAATCATAACCGGCGTTTCAGAGGGCAGCGCAATAATAAGCGTAGCGACGATAGACGGAAAATACAGTACATCGTGTACGGTCGTGGTCACGTTAAGACTTACAGGCGTAGAGCTTGACTACGAAAACTACGATATGGAGATAGGCGAAACGGTAAAGCTGAGTGCAAGCCCGATTCCCGGAAATTTCGTGGGAGCATCGTATAGCTGGATGTCGAGCGTGCCGTCGGTGGCAACGGTCGATAACGAGGGAAAGGTTACCGCACTTGCACTCGGTACGACAAGTATAATGGTCGAAACAACGCCGGGTGAGTATACGGCAATATGTACCGTATCCGTAGGTAAAAAGGCAACGTCAATATCGCTGAAGCCGACCTCTCTCAAGCTTTATAAGGGTGAGTCCGAGAAGCTTGATTTCTCGGTGTCTCCCTCGGACGCAACAAGCAGAATTTACTGGACCTCGTCGAATGAAAAGGTCGCGGTAGTAAATTCGGGCGGAGTGGTTACGGCAGTCGGAAGCGGAAGCGCTACGATAACGATGTATACGACAAACAATCTCAAAAAGACCTGTAAGGTCACGGTAATATCTACACTTGAAGAGATCCTTTTCGATATAGATGAGGTAGTTCTTAAAAAGGGCGAGGAGCTTAGGATAAACGTTACCTATATTCCCGCGGATGCAACGAATAAGACTCTGAAATGGACTTCATCCGATCCTAAGATCGCAAAGGTAGAAAAGGGCATGGTCTATGCGCTTTCCAACGGTGTCGTAACGATCAAGGCAGAATCCGAATCGGGCGACTGCGTGGCAGAATGCAGAATATTGGTAAATAACCCGATGAAGTCACTTGCATTTGAAGGTACTCTCGATAAGAATACGGGTAAGTATCCGACACTCTCAATGCAGTGTACAGACAGTATGAAGGCTCCGATAGTTTCAGACCCGATAGATGCAGATGAGCTTGCAGACCTTATATGGAAGTCAAGCGATCCTTCGGTGCTGAGAATATCCTCTGACGGTACTCTGACCGCTATGAAGATAGGAAAGGTAACTATAACGGTAACCTCAACTAACGGACTTACAGCATCGTGCGACGTAGAAGTAACGAGAAAGATATATAACGTAGAACAGATCGTAGTCTCCTCGGAGGAATACTATATGAATCCGGGAGATAGAATAAATATCGGACTTACATATCTGCCGATAGAATCGATACCCGATGCAATGCTGTATAGCGCAGTATCCTCAAATTCGGGCATAGCAAACTATGACGGAATAGGAAGTATCGTTGCGTATAATACGGGAACCTGCGAAATAGTATTTACAGTAGTAAATCATAACGGAACGACAGTAGAGCTTACCGTAAAGGTATCTGTATTCCCGATCGGAAATTCCTTTGATAACGAGTATAAGGCGGAAATACACGCACTTCGCGACGGAGACCTCTATACGGGACTTACAGAGGCACTTGATACGATCGAGCGCCTTACAAAGGAAAAGGAAGACCTCCTCGGAAAGCTTGCTGTAGAAACAGATCCCACGCTGATAGCAGACTATACTCTCAGACTTGCAGAGGTCGAAAACGGAATAAAGCTTGCAAGCGAGAGCGAGATCTACTATAGAGATAAGATAGCGATAGAAGAAGCGAAGATCAAGATCAAATATTCGTCTGTTGATACGACGTACGATCCCAATAATGATCCGTATCCCAATACCACCGATGAGGATTTCGTAAAGGTTTCCGACTATATAGATAACCTTGTGACAGATCTTAAGTATTCGGGAATATATAACGAGACAGGCCATCAGATTTATACCTTTGCAGATGCATATCTGCGCTACGGTACGGTGCAGAAGCTTGCTAACGTAGCAAAGATACTTAAGGATCAGGGCTATAATATAGTTATATGGGACGCATACAGACCGACAAAGGCACAGGATCTGATATGGCAGTACGTAGGAATAACAGAGCTTGACCTCTATAGCAGCAGTAAGGGAAATACGCTCTATATCACTATAGTAAACGCAGACGGAACACCGCTTGAAATGCCTTCGGTATACGGAGACAGCTCCTCGGCATCCGATAGAGACTATACGGACGTTTCGGAAAATGCGGGAGCAAATGCACTCTATCTTGAAACGCTGATGACGGCAAACGGATTCGTGGCAGGCTCTAAGTGGTGGCAGTTTACAGATAGCGTAAGCTACGAGATAGAAAAGAATTTCCTTGCAGACGCTGTGGCTGCTCCCGAAGTAGCAAACTGAAATCAAATTTAAAAATAAAAATGACCTGTGATCAGATGATCATAGGTCATTTTTTGTAGCTGATTTCTTTTCAGAAAAGTTTTTGAAGATTCTTAAGAAACTTTTTTCAAAAAGTTTCTTAAGTGGGATCCAAGGGCAGAGCCCTTGGCGTACTCTTAGGGCGTTTCGCGCATAGAGGACGCGCGACTCAAGGGACGCTGTCCCTTAAGAAACCCTGCGAGCTTTTGAAAAAGCTCGAGCAAAACTTGTCTGAAATAAGTTGTTTCTTTTTTTAAGAAAAGTTTTTGAAGATTCTTAAGAAACTTTTTTCAAAAAGTTTCTAAGTGGGATCCAAGGGCAGAGCCCTTGGCGTA
>JAFXJH010000040.1 GCA_017532425.1 Clostridia bacterium
GCCGCAACGGATATAGTTCAGTTCCTGCATCATATGTACCTCCACAAAAGCTTTTTACGGGTAAAAAAGAAGCGATACCCGGTTATCAAACCAAGTATCGCTAACTTTGTTTAGCCAACCCCGTCTGACAGATGCCGTAAAATAGTTAAATTTTTAGTTTAACTGTTTTACGAGCACCCGCCATTCGTCCGCGTTTTTTTGTTTCCGTGAGCATTCACATAAATCTAAAGCCTCCACCTCAGGGGGAGGTGGCACGCGTAGCGTGACGGAGAGGGTATAATACTGTCTGACGACCCTCTCACCCGACTTCGACGGGAGCTCTCCCAAAGGGCGAGCCTTTTACTAATCAATCTGACTAAAAATAAAAGCACTTACGAAAAATCCGTAAATGCTGATAATGAGTATAAAATAATAAAATAAAGCTTTCAGCCAAGGAAAAAGGATAGGGAAGGAAAAAAACTTCGGCGTTTGAGATGGTTTTTTCCTTCCCTCATTTTAAATCCTCAATTGGTTTTCACTTTGAGCGCTTACGAAAAATCCGAAAGTGCTTTCTGCTTTGCGCTTGGTCAGTCCTTCATAATAAGATCGGTCAGATAAATCTCTTTCTCAAGACTGTCAACGTCGGTGTTCTTGCCAATGACAACACATTCGATTCCGTACATGCGCGCAAAATCGATCATGTGCTCCTTGGTGAGAGCGAAGCTGAGCACAGTGTGATGCGCTCCGCCGGCAAGAAGCCATGCCTTGACACCGTCGTGGAAGTTGGGGTAGGGCTTCCACATAACGCCCGCAACGGGAAGCTTGGGCATCTTTTCGGGAATGTCAACACAGTTTACCTCGGCAACGATAAGACGGTAACGGTTTCCGAGATCAACAAGAGATACAGCAATAGCTTCGCCCTGCTCGCCGTCGAAGATCATACGCGCGGGCGGCTCTTTTCCGCCGATTCCGAGGGGCTGTACGTCGATCTTGATATCGCCCTTCGCGATAGTGGGGCAGACCTCGAGCATGTGAGCGCCGAGGATCATTTCGTTGCCCTTTTCAAGATGATAGGTGTAGTCTTCCATAAACGCGGTCTTTTCGCCGCCTGCCATTGCTTTCATAATGCGGAGCATTGCCGCGGTTTTCCAGTCGCCCTCGGCACCGAATCCGTATCCGTGCTCCATCATACGCTGGGATGCAAGTCCGGGAAGCTGCTTCATTCCGTGAAGGTCTTCAAATGTGTTCGTGTAGGCACCGAAATTTCCGCGCTCCATAAAACGCTTGAGAGCGATCTCGTACTTCGCCTGCTCGCGGATAGAGTCGATCTTGTCGGTAACTATAGTGTATTTCGCGCTGTATTCTTCCATAAGCGCGTCAATCTCGTCGTCGGTAACCTTGCTTATCTCGTCAACAAGATCGCCTACAGCGTAATAATTTACGCTCCAGCCGAACTTTACCTCGGCAGATACGCGGTTGCCGTCGGTAACTGCAACGTCACGCATATTGTCGCCGAAGCGGCAAACGCGGAGATTACGACTGATGTGATATCCGTACGCCGCCTTGGCCCATATTTCAATCTGTGAGAGCGTTTCTTCGTCCTTCCAGTAACCTGCAACGACCTTGCGGTTCTTTCTCATACGGGCGTAAATAAAGCCGTGCTCGCGGTCGCCGTGCGCAGACTGATTGAGGTTCATAAAGTCCATATCGATGCTGTCGTACGGGATCTTTTCGTTGTACTGCGTGTGAAGGTGGAGAATAGGCTTTTCAATGATGTTAAGACCGGTTATCCACATTTTTGAGGGAGAGAAGGTGTGCATCCAGGTGATGATACCGATGCAATCGTCGGATGCGTTTGCTTCCTTCATGATCGAGGTGATAATATCGGATGTGGTAGCGATGGGCTTGAGAATTACCTCGTAGGGAAGCTTCTCGTTGAAATATTCAGCCATTTCTGCGGCGTGGTCGGCAACCTGACGGATAGTTTCGTCGCCGTAAAGATGCTGGCTGCCGATAACGAACCATAATTGTTTCATATATTTTGTTCCTTTCGTATTGTGATTTGATTATTCTTCGGATTTCTGTCCGTAATAAGCGTTTGCGCCGTGTTTTCTGAAATAATGCTTGTCTAAAATGTAGGAGTTTATTGGAGTGATGCCCGGATTCAGCATCTCGGTCATAAGAGCCATTTTGGCTGTCTCGTCAAGTACCTTTGCGAAATAGACCGCTTCTGCGGCATCCTTGCCCCAAGTGAACGGACCGTGATTTGCAACGACCACACCGGGAATCGAATTTTCATCAAGATCGGCAAAGGTCTCGGCAATCACCTTTCCCGTGTTCTTCTCGTAGGCTTCTTCGATCTCAAATGCAGTAAGTATGCGGGTGCAGGGAACTTCTCCGTAAAAATAATCGGCGTGAGTAGTTCCGTAAGCGGGAATCGGTCGCATAGCCTGCGCAAAAGAGGTGGCATAAGATGAATGTGTGTGTACGATACCGCCGATCTTCGGAAAGCTCTTGTAAAGCTCGATGTGAGTCGGCGTGTCGCTCGACGGACGGTAATCGCCCTCGATAATGTTGCCGTCGAGATCAAGAACTACCATCTTGTCGGGGGAAAGCTTGTCGTAATCAACGCCCGACGGCTTGATGATAATGATTCCTTTTTCGCGGTCGATGGCAGATGCGTTTCCCCAAGTGAAGGTAACGAGTCCGTACTCGGGGAGCTTCATATTTGCCTCAAATACCTTGGCTTTAAGCTCTTCAAACATCGCGGCTCTCCTTCTTTATCTTCTTGAGACGCTTCATAACGTCGTTTTCTCCGCGTCCGAAGTAGTCGTGAAGAATAGCGTATTCGCTGTAAAGCTTTTCGTAAACGGCAACGTTTTCGGGAATAGGAGTGTATATCTGATTCTTAACAGTACCCATACGTCTTGTAGCCTCGAAGATATCGTCGTATCCTCCGCCTGCAACAGAGGCAAATATAGCACTTCCGAGCGCGGGTCCCTGGGCGCTGCCCGCAATCTTGATGGGAAGATTCAGTACGTCAGCATATATCTGCATACACATAGGGTCCTTCTGACTGATTCCGCCCGAAGCGTATATCTCGCTTATCGGGATGTTGTGCTTGCGGTAATTTTCAATTATCATTTTAGTTCCGTAAGCGGTAGCTTCGATGAGTGCGCGGTAAATTTCTTCAGCCTTGGTCTGAAGAGTCATTCCGAGCATCATACCCGTGAGGTCCGCGTCAACGAGAATACTGCGGTTTCCGTTCCACCAGTCGATAGCGAGAAGACCGCTTTCTCCGGAACGAAGCTTTTCAGCCTTTTCACGAAGATATTTGTGAATGTTCTTGTTTTCAGCCTTTGCCGCCTCGTAATAATCGGCAGGGAGCGCATTTTCAACAAACCAAGCGAAATGGTCGCCTACGCAGGATTGTCCCGCTTCGTATCCGAAGTAGCCGGGAAGTACACCGTCGGCAACGACACCGCAAAGTCCGGGTGCCTGCATTTCTTCTGTTCCCATAACGATGTGGCAGGATGACGTTCCCATGATTATGAGGAGCTTGTTGGGGCCGTCGATACCGACAGCGGGCAGACAAACGTGAGCGTCCATGTTTCCTACCGATACCGCCGTTCCTACGTTAAGACCGGTGATTTTAGAGGCATTTTCTGTGATCTCGCCCGCTTTGTCGCCCTGAGGAGAAATAACGGTGCCGAGCTTTTCCTGAACAACGTTTTCAAGACGGGGATCGAGAGCCTTAAAGAAATCCTTAGAGGGGTATCCCGCGCTCTTGTTCCAGAGAGCCTTGTATCCAGCGGCACAGCTGTTGCGTGTTTCCTTGCCGCAGAGCTGCCAGATGATCCAGTCGCTTGCTTCTATAAATTTGTCAGCGGCATCGTAGATCTCGGGAGCCTCGTTGAGTACCTGCCAGATCTTGGGTATTGCCCATTCGCTCGATATTTTTCCGCCGTAGTTTTTAAGCCAGGGCTCGTTTCGCTCTGTAGCGATACGGTTGAGCTCGTTTGCTTCGTCCTGCGCCGCGTGATGCTTCCAGAGCTTGACCCAAGCGTGAGGATTATGACGGTATTCTTCGAGGAAACAAAGAGGAGTTCCGTCTGCCTTGATGGGAATAAGCGTGCAGGCGGTGAAGTCTGCACCGATACCGATAACGTCATCGGGCGAAATGCCTGAGATCCTTAATACCTCGGGGATAGTGTGCGCAAGTACGTCAAGATAGTCCTGCGGATGTTGGAGTGCCCAGCGGGCTCAAGAGCTTCTCCGGTAGGGAGCTGCTTGTCCATAACGGCGTGCGGATAATCCATAACGCTGCTCGCCATTTCTTTGCCGTTTTCGATGTCAACGATAACAGCACGTCCGGAAAGAGTTCCGAAGTCGATTCCTATACTGTATTTTTTCATAATAATCCTCCGTATATAAGATTATATAAGTATATATGATTATTATAATTGATATTTTACCGATTTACAAGAAGTATTTTATTAAACTATGGAAATTTATTGCTTTTTTTCGATGAAAACATCCCGAATGAACGGCAAAAAAGGAATTTATATGCTGTCAAGGGGGATTTTTCTTCTGTCAAAGCAAAACAGACGGTACGCAAAAAGAAGTGTACCGTCTGTCTTTAATATTATTATCTTTCGTAACGCTTAAAGACCTCGCTTGCATATTCGCGCGGAGTCACCTTCATTCGCTGCTTAAAGGCATAGCTGAAATAAGATTGCGAGGAAAAACCGCACTCGTAGGCTATTTCAGAAAGTGTAAGATCGGTGCTGATAAGCAGATTTATAGCCTTTTGTATGCGTTGCTCCTCAACATATTCTCGAAGCGTTTTGCCGGTAGATGCCCTGAAGCAGTTGTGAAAATGTATTGGACTGAACGAGGCGTAGCTTGCAACAGCGCTTAAAGAAAGATCGCCGCTTATGTTGTCTTTTATGTACTGAATTACGCTTTTTATTACCTCGTTGTTGCTGTTTTTCGTTTTGTCGCTGTAGGTTTGGCTTTGTGCGCTTGTAAAGAGTTGATGGATAAGCTGAAGTATAAGACTTTGTATAATGATCTGATCACGGTAAAGATGCGTGTCGTAATAGCCGCATAGCCTTGTGAAGATGTCCTTGTAATATTCACGGTTTTCTATCTTGACGTAAGAGGGAATATTCATAAGCATATCGTAAAGCTCTCCTTCTTTGACTATCATATGTATGAAATAACACTTGAAGGGAAGACGGGTGTGGCGTATCTGACCTGGCTTTGCGCAGATGACGATATCCTCGGTAACGGGACGGGATTCTGAATTTATATAAGATATACCGCCATCCTCAAAGGGAAGCTCGATCTCAAACATGGTGGTCTTTCTATTTTTAGTTACCTCACGGTTTTTAACGGCAAGCTGTGCGTTGTATATTCCGATAGCCACTATCTCGGGCAAAATAATTTCTTTCATATCCTCTTTAATCCCTAAAAAACAGTAAGATTTCTAATAGTATCAGTAAGATTACGGTATATGTGCAGTAAAATATATAATATAATAAAATCAGTAAAATGTCAAGAGGTAATATGGATATGAAAATAATATGGCTCGGACAAGCGGGACTTCTTTTTGATAACGGGAAAACGAGGATAATGGTCGATCCCTATCTTTCGGACAGCGTCGAAAAGGTAAACCCGAAAAATTACCGCAGAGCACCGATAGACGAGCGCTTTTTTGAGATAATGCCCGACGTTATGATCTTTACTCACGATCATCTCGACCACTATGACCCCGAAACAGCACCTCGCTTTTTAAACAAAAACGAAAAGACGATGACAGTGCTTTGCCCGACGTCGGTATGGCAGAAGGCAAGGAGGTGCGCAGGGGAGCATAACTATGTGCAGTTTAACCGCCGTACAGAGTGGACCGAATACGGATTCCGCTTCAAGGCCGTCAAGGCAGAGCATAGCGACAGCTTCGCAGTAGGTGTAATTATAGACGATCTTTGTGAAGGGAAGACCTATTATATAACGGGAGATACTCTGTATAATGAGGATATCTTTTCTGACCTTCCCGCCAATATCGACACGGTTTTCATTCCGATAAACGGAGTCGGAAATAATATGAATATGACCGATGCAAAGCGCTTTTGCGAAAGGATATGCGCAAAAAACGTCGTTCCGTATCACTGCGGAATGTTCGACAGTATAGATGCGGAAAATTTTGACCTTGAAAACAAGGTCGTTCCGAAAATATATGAAGAAATATGAAGAAAGATATTGAAAATTGAGGTATAAAATGAAAGTAACAGACGTAAAAACATTTGTAGTAGACTGCTTCAGAACAAATTGGGTGTTCGTAAAGGTATATACCGACGAGGGTATCACGGGAGTCGGCGAGGGCACTCTCGAATATAAGGAAAAGGCTCTTGCAGGCGCGGTAGAGCATATTAAGAGCTACCTTGTGGGTAAGGATCCGACACAAATAGAAAAGCATTATCACGATATATACAGAGATGCCTATTGGAGAGGCGGAGCGGTGCTTATGAGCGCGCTTTCGGCTGTTGAAATGGCACTGTGGGATATCCTCGGAAAGTCACTAGGAGTACCCGTTTATCAGCTTCTCGGCGGTAAGGTGAACGATGATTGCCGTATATACGTAAACGGATGGTTTGCAGGAGCAAAAGAGCCCGAGGAATTTGCCGCAAAGGCAAAAGAAGCGGTAAAGCGCGGAGTTACCGCTATGAAATGGGATCCTTTCGGCAAGAGCTATTTGCAGATAAGTAATAAGGACCTCGATAAGGCACTCAGATGTATAGACGCGGTGCGCGATGCTGTAGGAAATGAAGTTGACCTGCTTATCGAAGCTCACGGACGCTTTGACGTTCCTACGGGAATTAAAATCGCGCAGGAGGTAGCACAGTTTAAGCCGATGTTCCTTGAAGAGCCCGTGCCTCCGAATAATCTTGAGGCACTTGAAGCGGTGAGAGCAAAATCCCCCGTGGCAATATCGGCAGGTGAGCGTCTTTACACCCGTTTTGACTATAACGAGCTTTTCCGTCGCCGTGCTTGCGACTATATTCAGCCCGATATCTCACACGCGGGCGGAATAATGGAGCTCAAGAAGATAGCGGCTATTGCAGAGGCAAATTATATACCGTTTGCACCTCATAATCCTTCCGGTCCCATCGCAAACGCGGCAACCCTTCAGATAGCGGCGTGCTGCCCGAATTTCTGTATTCTTGAAATAATGTATAGCGACGTCGAGTGGCGTAAGGAGGTAACAAATGAATCTCTTGCGTATGAAGACGGCAAAATAAAGATACCGGACAAGCCTGGACTAGGTATTGAGCTTAACGAAGAAGCCTGCCTTGAGCATCCGTACGTAGAGCACAATCTTCGCCATTATACGGGCGCACTTACTGATATAAGACCGGCAAAGACTGAGTTTTATTTTTAAGGAGTATAAATATGAAAGTCAAAACGACCCGTGAAAACGGGCTACTCAAAATCGATATCGACGGAAAACTGTACGATCCGCTTTCCTTTAAATCGTTCAGACCGAATCCCCAAAACATTTCCGAGTTTTATAAAGCGGGAGTGCGCCTTTTCAGCGTACTTTCCAGTGGAATAATTTGCGCTCTCGGAGTGCCCTATTCCCGCTACGGTGAGTCGTGGATAGGAGATGGTGAGTACGATTTTTCCTCTATCGACAGACAGATGGATATGTTTGTTGAAAACGCTCCCGACGGATATTTTGCACCGATGTTTCAGATAGATACGCGTCCATGGTACTGCGAAAAATATCCCGAAACTCCCAATTCCTTTCAGCATCTTTCGCAGACTGCGCACGACGAAAGATGGAGAAGGGCGGCGGCAGATTATCTCAAAGCGGCGATAGCTCACTGTGAGGAAAAATACGGCGATCGTATCTACGGATATTTTCTGCTTGGCGGAATGACGACCGAATGGCTCGCTCACCCCGATAAGGAGGCATCACACCCGTTAAAGGAAGCGGCGTATAAAAAGTACAGAAACGACGAAAATGCTACTCTGCCCACCTTGGAGGAGTTTGAGAAAAAAGGTCCTGTTTTCCTCGAAGAAACCGAGGAGAATGTCCTTGCCGCAAGACGCTTCCATGCGGAGAGTGTTGCCGATCTCGTGCTCTATTTTGCGTCTGAGGCACAGAGCGTGATAAAGCACGAAAAGCTACTCGGACTTTATTACGGGTATTTGCTTGAGCTTGGTGGGGAATATCTTTTCAATTCTGGACATCTCGCTTATGAAAATGTATATTTGTCCGGCAATATAGATATGGTATCAAGCCCGTCCGCTTATCCGTACAGAGCGCTTACCGATCCGAGTGCTTTTATGGTAACACAGAAAACACTCGATGTCCGTGACAAGCTTTATTTTCTCGAATTTGATCATATTACGCACGTTGCTCCGACGATGATAAATGAGCCCTGTGAGGATAGCACGGGCAACGGCTGTCTAAAAGCAATACCGGGCGCGAAAAATAAATGTAAGGATCAAACTGAGTCGATTAACCTTATGTGGAGAGATTTTTTGCTTTGCTATGCAAACGGAGCGGCTATGTGGTGGTTCGATATGTTTGACGGTTGGTTCCGCTCAAGCGAGATGATGGGCGCCATTGAAAAAATGATAACTATCAGACGTGACGTCCTTTCCAATAAAATGAAGGATAGCATCGCGGAAATTGCCGTCTATGCAGAGGGTGAGTCGATGTATCACGTGCGAAAGAACTCCTGGCTCGCCTCGGTATGCCTTTCGGATATGCGCCGAAGCTTTGCAGAAATGGGAGCACCCTACGATCTTTACTCGATAGCAGACCTCGACAGATGCGACAGTGACAGATATAAGCTTATAATTATTCTCGATTCTTATGATATACCGAGTGAGCGTATGCAAAAGATACGCGAGCTTCAAGAAAAGGGTGTCAGTGTTCTTTGGATATACGCGCCCGATTATGCGAGAGATGGCATAAACGATGTTTCAAAAATATCGGACGCCGTACAGATGCGCGTTTCGGTGTCGGACACTCCTTACAAAGGACTTGTGTATAACGGAAACACGACTCCGAATAAGATAGCCGCGCCGTATTTTGCCATAGAAGAGTCTGACTCTGTCAACGTATATGCGCGCTACGACGACGGAAAAGTAGCAATTGCATCGACAAATGATAAAAAGAATATTTATGCCGCAGTTCCGTTTATACCCTCAGATATTCTGCGAGATATTGCCCGTGAAAGGGGAATATACATATACAGTGACGATCCCAAGGTATATACCTATGTAAACGCCGACGTGATCTCGGTATATAATGCAAGCGATGGAGATGCAAAAATACACGTCAAAGAGGACGGCGTTTACCGCAATTTGATAGAGGGCGGCAGTTACGAGAGCTCTGACAGAGTTCTGAGGCTTCCGATAAAACCGATAAGAGCATATATGCTCGTGAAAGAGTAAGGAGATTTTATGAAAACAGCACTTGTTACCGGCGCTTGTATAAATACAGGCGTTGCGATAGTTGAAAAATTCGCCGCAGAGGGCTACAACGTAGTCTTTACCGGCAGAAATATGGAAAAGGTACACGGCAAAGAAAAGGAATACAGGGAAAAATATCCGAACGTCGGGATAATCGGTTATCATATCGACTCGCTTGTAAACGATACGACCGTCAACGAAAAAGCGGTTAAGGAGCTTTTTGACGATCTCGATAAAAAGGGAATATTTATCGAAACTCTCGTGCTCAATGCCGCGGATCAGGGACTCGGACAGAAGATATTCGAAAATCCCCTTACCGACTTTATGAAGGTCATTAATACAAATGTAGTATGGAATTTCTGCCTTTGCGAGCATGCCGCAAGACGAATGAAGGAGCAGGGCGAGGGAAATATCGTCTTTGTCAATTCCAATACAGCCTATCGTGCAATTCCCGATAGGATCGCGTATGAAACATCAAAGGGTGGTCAGCTCGGAATGATGCGCGGACTCGCACTCGACCTCGGAAAATATAATATCCGTGTAAATGCCGTGCTTCCGGGTATGATAAGAACGGATAGATGGGATAAAAATCCCGAGTTCTATGCAAAGGTTCCGTCAAGATATACTCCGCTCGGTGACGTGGCAAACGGCGAGGATATTGCAGATGCAGTATTCTATTTTGCCGCTCACGCAAGAAATACGACGGGCGCAGAGCTTGTTGTGGACGGGGGAAATACCATTCAGCTTTATCCGATCGTTCCAGAAAAGTGATATTAAAACAAAACTAAAGAAGTTTGCATGTCAGATAAGTGCAAACTTTTTTATATGTAAAATAAAGTATTGAAAATTCATCATAAAGGTGCTATAATCAAACTGATATTATATACCGCGGAGGGAAAGTTATGAGAGCATCACTTGTTGAGCTTAGTGAAAGCTTTATCAAAAACAGAGATATAATAAAACAGGGATTTGCGTGGGAGAATAGCTACCTTTATCCGATATGCGCGGCGATATTTACAGATAAACGTAAAACAGCCGACGTCGAGCGTATGAAGGAGTGCCGTGATATACTCAAATCCAAAAACGGGATCTTTTCCGATTTTCGAGGAATATCAATGCTCCCTATGATGGCGATGATGGCATCCTCGGACGATCCTGAGAAAAAGCTTGACAGAGCAATGAAGGTATCTCAAGCGCTGAAGGAGCATTTCTGGAGCTCGCAGTTTCTTCCCGTGGCATCAATGATAATTGCAGATACGGTCGACGAGGAGAGCTACGTTAAAATAGCGGAGCGTACACGCAGAATATACGACCTTATGAAAAGCGAGCATCCCTTTCTCACCTCAAGCGAGGATAGCGTTTTTGCCGCAATGCTTGCACTTTCAGAGCTGAGTGATCAGCAGATAGTCGGCGAAACCGAAAAATGCTATAATATACTTAAAAATGAATTCTACTCCGCAAATGCGGTGCAGTCTCTTTCTCACGTGCTTGCGCTGAGTCAGGGAAGCGCCGAAGGTAAGTGCAGAGCAACGCTTGCGCTCTTTAACGATCTTAAAGAAAAGAAGCATAAATACGGAACGGACTATACTCTTGCCACACTCGGAGTCGCGGCGATGCTTCCTACGGATATAAAATACGTGATGAACGATATTATCGATGTGGACGACTTCCTGTCGGGAAAGAAGGGCTACGGATTTTTCGGACTTGATTCAAAGCAGAGAATTATGCACGCGGCGATGATAGTCGTAAGCGATTATATAGGACAAAGCGAGCTTATGAGCGGCGCGGTGATAGGAAGTACGCTATCGCTTGTGGCAGCACAGCAGGCTGCTATGTGCGCGGCAATAGCGGCGTCAAGCGCGGCAAACGCGAGCACCTAAAGGAGAAAAACAAAATGGAGCGTAAAAAAATCACACCGAATATGGATGATTTTCCCGAAGTTTTCCACACTCTGATCAGAGATTCGAAGATATACGACAGCAGCTGTTCAAAAGAGGCGAGAGTCGTGTATATAGATAAGGATAACGGCTATTATCTCAAATCTGCGCCGAAGGGAAGCCTTAAAACAGAGGCGGAGCTCACCGCGTATTTTCATAAAAAAGGTCTTGCGACCGAGGTTTTGTCATATTACTCGGCAGAAAAGGACTGGATGCTGACAGAAAGAGTTCCGGGCGAGGATTGTACGTATTTTAAATATCTTGAAGACCCCGAAAGGCTGTGCGATACCTTTGCGGGAATACTGAGAGAGCTTCACAGCGTAGACTTCTCGGATTGCCCCGTGCAGAATAGGATAAACGGTTATCTCGATACTGCCCTGAAAAATTATAAAGAGGGTAATTACGATACCGAGCTTTTTCCCGATAACTGGGGATATTCTTCGGCTGAAGAGGCATGGAGGATACTTGAAGAAAATAAAGACCTTCTGAAAAACGATACACTCATCCACGGAGATTATTGCCTGCCGAATATTATGCTCGACGATTGGCGCTTCAGCGGATTTATCGACCTCGGTAACGGCGGTGTTGGAGATAAACACATCGACCTTTTCTGGGGCGCGTGGACTCTTAACTTCAATCTGAAGACAGATAAATACCGCAACCGCTTTTTAGACGCTTACGGACGCTCTGATATTGAAGAAGAAATGTTCAGAGTGATCGCGGCGGCAGAGGTGTTCGGATAAGAAAAAATTGTTTAAGTCATAAAATATGTTATAATTCGGAGGATAAATATGAATATAACGGTTACAAAAAAGTACTTGATTTTCCCCGTAAATATTTCGGCGGATATGCGAAGAGTTTGTATGAATATAAACGGCGAGACCGTGTATGCTTTGAACCTCGCGATTGATAATGAAAATCCGAAATTCAATGCGTATATAGACGTTTCGCGCTTTATGGGCAAGGATCTCAGTATCTCGGTGTCGCCCGAAACAGAGCTTTCCGTGCGCGAATCGGATACTATGGATATAGAAGGACTCTATAGCGAAGAGCTCCGTCCGCAGGCTCATTTTTCAACTAAAAACGGATGGAATAACGACCCTAACGGTCTTGTTTATCTCGACGGTACCTACCATATGTTCTATCAGCATAATCCGGGCTCGCCCAAATGGGAAAATATGCACTGGGGACACGCCGAAAGTAAGGACCTCATACACTGGGAAGAAAAGGATATGGCACTCTATCCCGATAATACGGGAACAATGTTCTCGGGAAGCGCTATCGTCGATAATAAGAATACGCTCGGACTTCAGACGGGCGAGCTTCCTACGGGCGTTTTGTTCTATACCTCAACAGCCCCCTTCTGTCAGAGAATGGCATATTCGACAGACGGCTTCAAGACTATAAAAAAATATGAAAATAACCCTGTTATTAAACATATAGTAGACGCTAACCGTGACCCGAGCGTAGTTTACTGCCAGGAGCTCGGAAAGTACGTTATAGCACTCTATCTTGAAAAAGATATTTACGCACTCTTTACCTCGGATGATCTTGTAAGCTGGACGGAAATTCAGAGAATAAAGATGGATGGAGATAACGAATGTCCTGACCTTTTCTGTATAAATACACCCGACGGAGAGCGTAAATGGGTGCTGATAGGCGCGCACGACAGATATCTCGTAGGTGATTTTAAGAACGGACAGTTCGTAAGCGTTCAGGATATACGCTCGCTTCATTTCGGAAACTCCGCTTACGCGGGACAGTCCTTCTCGGACCTTCCAAACGGACGCGCAGTACGCGTCGATTGGTTAAGATGGTTTGACCTCAGCGCAGACCGATTCTCACAGCAGATGAGTATTCCGCTCGAAATGTCTCTTAATAAAATAGATGGTACATATCACCTTTCGGTGCTTCCCGTAAAGGAAATAGAAGCTATTTTCGATAAAACTCAAAAATACGAAAATCTTTCGCTTAAAGCGGGCGAAAAGACATCATTTGCGCTCGAAGACTCTGCATATATCTTCAAGATACACGCAAAGGCATTGAAAGATAATAAGCTTTCGGTATCCTTCTTCGGTAAGACCGTCGAGTGCGATCTCAAAGAAAACAGCATAAAGCTCGATGATCATAAGGGTCCTCTTTCCTATACGGGAGAAGCTCTTGACGTTACGGTAGTGGTCGATAGATGCACTGTAGAGCTTTTCTCGGATGACGGAAGAATATATATCACAGAGTGCACGGTAGCTGACAGAAATAT
Organism: Clostridia bacterium; assembly: GCA_017532425.1. Classification (GTDB taxonomy): domain Bacteria; phylum Bacillota; class Clostridia; order Oscillospirales; family CAG-272; genus SIG672. Next base: position 13,666 of record JAFXJH010000040.1, read on the forward strand.
GTGTGAATTTTCGCTTACTGCGGAAAATGACTGCATAATAGAAAATATCGAGCTGAACTCGCTTAAATCGATATGGAATAAATGAAATACCCGATTGGAGTAGTAATATGAAGCTTTTGTCCTTTGGAGAAATAATCTGGGATGTGTTTCCCGATGAAAAGCATATAGGCGGAGCGCCTCTCAATCTTGCCGCACACGTCGCAAGGCAGGGCGGAGAAGCATGGATGCTCTCATCTGTAGGCAGTGACAACCTCGGCGAGGATGCTCTCAGTGAAATAAAAAATTTCGGAGTAAATACCGCTCTTGTGTCAGTTTCGGATACCTTTCCTACGGGAATGTGCCTCGTAACTCTCGACGCAGACGCCGTGCCGCACTATGATCTAAAAAAAGATACGGCGTATGACCGTATCGGTATGCCCGATAAAATAGAGGAACAGCATTTCGATTTTTTTGCACTCGGAACACTCGCTATGCGCGATGAGTATAACAGAGAAACGGTAAAAAAGCTGCTATCGCTTGACGTGTTCGATAAAATATACGTAGATATAAATATACGCCCACCGTTTTTCTCAAGGGACAGTATTCTTCTTTGCCTTGAAAATGCGAATATCGTAAAAATAAGCGATGAAGAGCTGCCTACAGTCCTCAAGTCACTCGAAATAAATAAAAGCGCAGATGTGGAGCTTTCCGCAAAGCTTCTCGCTGAGCGCTTTGAGAATTTGGAATATATCCTCATAACACTCGGAGCAGATGGCTCGCTTGCATACGACTGCGCTGATAAGAAATTCTATTACTGCAGCGCACCGAAGGTTTCGGTCACTTCAACGGTAGGCGCGGGCGATAGCTTCGGAGCTACATTCCTTGTTGAGTATTCAAAGGGCAAAACGATCCCCGAATGTCTGAAAAAAGCCTCCGAAATAAGCGCATACGTTGTCACTAAAACAGAGGCTGTACCCGAATATTAAATAAAAATATATCCCCACACCGATATAAAATGCAGGTGTGGGGATAATTTTAATATTCATCAAACTCAAAAAACTTCGTGTTGTAAATATAAGCTATTTTAGGATCAGATTCAAGCCTTATGAAATAAAATTCATTGCCGCTGACAGAGGTATTGTTAAGACCTTCAGAGCTTATGTAATAATCCTTGCTCCACGCGTAATGCCTTCTGATTTCAGGCATACGCCATTTGATCTCGGAACGGAAATAGAAAAAATAAACGTCATTGGTAGTGTGCGCGTGTCTTGTGTGAACGTGGGATCCGTATCCGTGAACGTGAGGCTCGTATATAGTTTCCTCGCGTACCTTGTCGAGCGTTTCGATAGATACGATAAAATCCTCTCTCATAACAGCATCCTTGGCTGCTTTAATTTGAGCGTTGAATTTCTTTTCTGCAATTATGTAACGCACCATCTGGTAAGCCGCAAAAGAAAAAATCAGAAGACCTATCCAGATGTTTTTAAGAAGAATACCGCTCAAAATCGCAAGAATGGCTAAGGGAAGAGAAATAGAAAACCGCCAATCTGCTTTGTTAGAGTAATTTGCTTTTATAGATATAAGCAGATCGTGCTTTATATTTTCTTTGGTTAAAATTTCTTTTTTCATATTGCACCGCCTATCTTGGGCATAGTATAGCATATAAGCCTACTTTTGTAAAGTGAAAAATATTAATCTTAAGGTGAATTTTATAAAAAACATAGCAAGTCTTTTGACTTGCTATGTTTTGTTTGATATTAGTCTGCGAAAAAACTCATTATTCTTTTTCGTTTGTTTCTGAATCTTGATATAACCTTAAGTAGAAATCAAGCATTTTGTTTATCGTTTTTTCACGCTCAATAACAATTTCACGGATCGTCTTGATCTTTTCCATAGCTACCTCGGGGAGGTAGTCGAGCGTTATAGGCTCTCCGTCTTCCTGCTCTACGTACGACTGAGAATCTGTTACGCATTGAATCTTAAATAAGATCTTATCTATAGATTCAAGAGTGTTTTGAAGAGATGCGATTTGATTAAATATTTGATTCTTACTGATGTTATCAGACATATTATTTTCCTCCAAAATTTTATCCGGAGGACACGCAAGGCATATTTTATTTTCACCTACGAAGCGCGCCCTGCCGTTTTTCACAAGACCTTTTGCCCGTTTAGGGTAGGTCGCCTCATATTCATTTCCTTGCTCATCAATAACAATAACGTTTTTTTCGATGGGTGTCGCCCCCTTTGTTTTGATTTGCTTTGTTGCTAATGTTGTTTTTTGTTATGGGTACCGTCCCCGATCAGCTGATTTATTATAACATATACATCATTGTATTTCAATATGTTTTGAAAATTATTTTTATCAAAGCTTTTCGCCACAGCGGAAAGCCACCTAACCTCTTCACTCTTCACTATTACTTCTTACCTTCCAAAAAATTCTGTACACGCCGAATTAGTGAAAGGTGAAGAGTGAAAAGTAAAAAAATCCGCACACTCGCGTGTACGGAATTTTTTGGAGCTACTACCCAGATTTGAACTGGGGACCTCGTCCTTACCAAGGACGCGCTCTACCAACTGAGCCATAGTAGCAAATATAAGAATTATGATACCCTGTGTAAGGTACTTACGCATTATATCAAAAGAAATTCGATTTGTCAATAGATTTTATCGAAAAAAATATTTTTTTCAATAAAATCTATTGTAACAAAAATAGTAATCTCAAGGTGATTTCAAGCTTTTCTCTTTGTCATAATGAAGCACTTGTTTTTTCTCGCGAGTGCATATTTTTTTATGTCGCCCTCAAAAACTATGTTTCCTTTGACTATCCTTGAAAGATCATCGGGATTAACAAGCGTATATCCCTTGTTTATTTCGCATATTCCGTAAATGTCAAGAGTTTCCGCTACGAACTGAGAACAGGTATATTTTCCGTCGGGAGCGTATTCCTTGTTCAGAAGATAGAAGAAAAATCCGACCATGTTGTATTTGTGAGATTTTTTATTTACCCAAAAATCTATAAGTCGGCGCTTTACGTTTGTATACTGCTCGTCGCTTACCGGAATTTCTACGATCCTGCCGTGAAGCGAGTCACAGTGGCTGTAGAACTTTTTGTCAAGCTCCTCTCGCAGATAGCAGCCGATAAAAGGGAAGTACGAATACTTTCTTCCGAAAGAAAACATATGCCCGAGGTCGCGGTCAAGCGTCAGCGAGCAGTGAGTAAATCTGCCTCCCGTAAAAAATCCTATAGTTTCCGAAACGATAGACTTCGGGTGCGAAAATACTACGTATATGTATTTTTGAGGCGAAGTGTTTTTTGACATATAGAACCTCTCTGAAATCATTCTATATTAGATTATACATATTTAAAGCGAAAAGTCAACATTGATTTTACAATTAATTCTGATAAAAGCCTTGATTTCAAAAAAATATTTCGATTTGAAGAAAAAACTGTTGATTTTTTGATTTTGATATGCTATAATACATAAACACGCGCCGGTGTGGTGGAATTGGCAGACGCGTCGGACTCAAAATCCGATGGTAGCAATACCGTGCGGGTTCGACCCCCGCCACCGGCATAAAAAATCCGCACACGTAAGTGTGCGGATCTTTAGTTAATAGTGAAGAGTGAAAAGTGAATAAGTAAGGTAGATTTGCTTCGCAAATCTTTTTAGAAAATCCGCACACGTTATGTGTGCGGATTTTTAGTTAATAGAGAAGAGTGAGGAGCGAAAAGTGAATAGGTAAGGTAGATTTGCTTCGCAAATCTTTTTTTGTTCGTGTGTACGATATTATGATTTGAGTGCAGACAGCTCGTCTTCTATCATATTCAGAAAACGCTCCCATCCCATATCGAGCGTTCTTTGAGGGCAATATTTGCCCGAGTAATCCTGATGCTTCGTTACTCGGTTGATATCCCATCCTCGCTCAAAAAGCCCGTGCGCGATAAATTTTGCAGCCAGCTTTTCAGCTTCGATGAACCTCTCTCCGCCCGATTTGGAATAGCATATCTCAATGGCGATACCCTTACGGTTTCCTCTTCCGTTTGCTCCGTCGCCCGCGTGCCACGCGTTGCGATTTTCGGGGATACCCTGTACTATCTCGATATTATCTATAGCGTAGTGGAAAGAGACCTCGTAGTCATTGCGATTCATATATGCAATCTCGTTTCGCGCGGATGCATCGTTTGCCGTGTTATGTACGACGTAGAATTCGGGCTCCATTTCGTACGGCGATTTTATACCGTATTTTGCAGGGTCTACAAAATTTTTTATAATATCCATATCGGTCTCCTTTATGTTTTTAACCTACCGTGTAAAAAGTATATCACAATCGAAAATATCTGTCAATAGCGGGCGAAAGCTATCGAAAAATCAAATAATTATCTCAGCTTTGTGAATTCACTCGAATTACAGATTTCGCAAATTAAAGTGATAATGCAAAATTTGTCGGGAAATGAGATTTATGTATACAAAATGTCTAAAAGTATGCCGAATAATTATATAAAATGTTGAATTTTGAAAAAAAGGTTGCTTTATTGAAAAAATGATGATATAATACATAATGTATGCGTGTGCGTATATAAATTATCTTGTTCAGGAATAAAAAAATGTACGATTTTCAGAAAGCAAATATGTGGAAGCGTATTTCCGCGGCTCTTTTTGATCTTATCCTTATAGCTATAGGCGTTATAGGAATGGCATTCCTTCTCTCGACAGCACTCGGATATGATTCTTATGTATCGGACCTCGAAAAGGTCTACGATAAATATGAGGACAGTTACGGCGTTGATTTCGATATTACCGCGGCACAGTACGACGCTTTGTCGGAAGAGGAAAGGGAAAACTACGACAGCGCAAGTAAAGCTGTGTCAGAGGATAAGGAAGCCGTATATATATACGGAATGCTGATAAACTTTACGCTTATTATAATAATTTTCAGTATTCTCTTTGCGTATCTGCTCTTTGAATTTTTGGTACCGCTTCTTTTCAAAAACGGTCAGACTCTCGGAAAAAAGGTCTTCGGTATAGGAGTTATGCGCGAGGACGGAGTCAAGATATCCCCACTTCTCTTGTTTGCAAGAACTGTACTCGGAAAATATACGCTTGAAACTATGATCCCCGTTCTTATCATCGTTATGACATATTTCGGAAGCGTAGGTATATTCGGCACGGCAGTTATCGGTCTGCTTTTGCTCGTTCAGATAATTATGATATCCTCTACAAAAGCAAATACGCCGATACACGATAAGCTTGCACATACGGTAACGGTCGATATGGCAAGTCAGATGATATTCGATACTCCCGAGGATATGCTCCTGTATAAGCAGAGGATCCACGCGCAGGAAGCAGAAAAGGCGGATTATTAAGATACCGAAATAAAAGTATAAGTATTTAATTTTGATATCTATATAAATATTCAAGTAGATAGGAAGGAAGACAATATGAAAGTTGTTTTGCAGAATCTTACTAAGATTTTCCCCTCCCGTAATAAGAAGTCAAACGCTGAAGTCGTAGCGGTAAATGATTTTACCTTTACCATTCCCGACGGTAAGCTTATCGGACTTCTCGGTCCTTCGGGTTGCGGAAAAAGTACCACGCTTTATATGATAAGCGGACTTCAGAAGCCCTCGGGCGGACAGATATTCTTTGGCGATGACGACGTTACCGCCCTTTCTGCCGAAAACAGAGGCGTGGGTCTCGTTTTCCAGAATTATGCGCTCTATCCTCATATGACGGTAAAGCAGAATATTCTGTTCCCGCTTCAGAATCTCAGAGGAGCGGACAAGCTCACAAAGAACGAAATGCTTGAGCGCGCGTATAACGCCGCAAAGCTCGTTCAGATAGATGAGCTTATGGACAGAAAGCCGAGCGAGCTTTCGGGCGGTCAGCAGCAGAGAGTTGCAATAGCGCGTGCGCTTGTAAAAATGCCGAAGGTCCTTCTTCTCGACGAGCCTCTTTCCAATCTCGACGCACGTCTCAGACTTCAGACGCGTGAGGAGATAAGAAGAATTCAGAAGGAGACCGGAATTACTACAATATTCGTTACTCACGACCAGGAAGAGGCGATGAGTATATCGGATATGATAGTCGTTATGAAGCTTGGTGTCGTACAGCAGACAGGTAAGCCTCAGGAGGTCTATGACGATCCTACCAATCTTTTCGTTGCAAAATTCCTCGGAACTCCTCCGATCAACGTTTTCAGCGGACGTGTTGAAGGCGAAAAGCTTTATATCGGTGATGCCGCTGTGCTCGACGTAAAGGGCGTTGAGGATCAGGAGGTTACAGTGGGAATAAGACCCGAAGGCTTTGTTCTCGATGAAAACGGACCGCTCAAGTGTAAGCTTAACAGCGTTGAAATAATGGGACGCGACGTAAGCATCGTATCTACACACGAGGCTTCGCAGAATCCGGTTATACGCTCGATAATAAACGCGGATAATAAGGTAGAGTCTGCAGAAACGGTAAGCTACTCGCTCAAGCCGCATAAGGTCTTCCTCTTCTCAAAGCAGGATGAAAACAGAATACGCTTTTGAGGTGAAACGATATGGTTGAAAGTAAACATTCTTGGAAAGCGTGGATATACCTGCTTCCGGCTATCATACTTCTCCTCATATTCACCGTGTGGCCGATAATAAATACGGTTCGTATGGCATTCCTTGAGGGATATAGCACGATGTCGGCTGTGGGCGGCGTTCAGTATAATTTCGGTATAGGAAACTTTAAGCAGGTTATTGAATATAAGGACTTCATACAGTGCCTTGTAAACACAATGCTTCTTTGTGTACTTACCGTGCCGATCTCCACGATACTCGCACTTCTTATAGCGGTATGTCTTAACGCTATAAAGCCTCTGCAGAGACTTCTTCAGACGATATTCTTCCTTCCGTACGTTACAAACTCGATCGCTATCGGTATGGTATTTGCAGCGATGTTCAATATGGTCGGATCGGCATTCGGCGGAGAAAACGAGATAATAATTACAGCGGGTATAATCAATAACGTTATCGAGTTCTTCGGCGGAAACGCAGTTAACTGGATCAACTCGGGATCGTCATATGCCGCAAATATAGTGGTTATGGTAGTTTATATCGTATGGAACGCACTTCCGTTCAAGATCCTTATCCTTCTCGGCGGTCTTCAGAGTATAAATAAGCAGTATTACGACGCCGCAAAGGTTGACGGTACACGCCGTGCAAGAGTATTCTCGAGAATCACGGTACCGCTCCTTTCGCCTATGCTTGCATACGTTGTTATAACAGGCTTTATCGGCGGATTCAAGGAATATTCAAGCATAGTAGGTATTTTCGGTGATGATATGGGTCCTACGGGCGAGCCTGCAAGACTTAATACTATGGTCGGATTTATTTATGACGCGCTTGCAAACCATCAGGGAAGAGCAAGTGCGGCGGCACTTATACTTTTCGGTATAATTATGGTAGTCACACTTATAAACCTTTACGTAAGTAAGAAAAAGACACACTATTAAGGAGGATGAACATGTCGGAAAATACAAATGTTACAATGCGTGAAAAAGACATGCAAAAGGTATCCTCCAAACAGAAGATCATAAAGATACTCGTAATGGTAATGCTTTACGCATTCCTTATAACGATGGCTGTGATCGTAATTTTCCCGTTTTACTGGATGCTGATATCTTCGGTAAAATCTCTGTCAGAGTATAAGCTGGCAGTACCTACGCTTTTCCCGAAGCAGATACTTTTCAGTAACTACGTGGAGGCATTCAATCAGGCAAGCCTCGGAAGACTCTTTATGAATACTCTTTACGTAGGTCTTGTTTCGACGATACTTTCGCTGATAATTACAGTCCTGTCGGCATTTGCCTTTGCAAGACTTGAATTCAAGGGAAAAAATACTATGTTTGCGGCTCTGCTTGCAACAATGATGATTCCCGGCGAGCTTTTCACTATCACAAACTATCAGACGATAAACGATTTTCTCGGACTCTATACGCTCGGACGTATGATGAATTCGGAGCTTCTTATGAAGCTCGGTAACTGGCAGAATACTTATACGGTACTTATAATTCCGTTTCTCGTAAGCGTGTTCTACATATATCTGCTCAGACAGAACTTTATGCAGATACCTAACGAGCTTTACCTCGCGGCAAAGGTTGACGGAACGGGCGACCTTAAGTATCTCTGGAAGGTTATGATACCGCTTGCACTTCCCACACTTATTTCGATAACCATTCTTAAGATGATGGGTGCATGGAACTCTTACGTGTGGCCGAGACTCGTTGCAAACGACGATGCGCACAGACTTATAACAAACGGTCTGCGTAATGCGTTTACAGAATCAACGGGAGACGTTAATATACCGGTGCAGATGGCGGCGGTAGCAATCGTTTCTTTCCCTCTCTTCCTTGTGTTCGTATTCCTCAGAAAGTACATAATGAAGGGCGTTTCAAGAAGCGGTATTAAGGGATAATTTTTAAATAATAAAGCGAAATTCGCTTATTATAAAATAAAAAAGAGAAAGGAAACTTTTATAATGAAAAAAGTTCTTGTATCATTTCTTCTGATCCTCGCAGTTTGCCTGAACATCGTAGTTCTTGCATCTTGCGGAAATAAGAACTTGATCGCTGACTTCGAAATTCCCGAAGGCGGCTTTGATACCGAAAAGGAAATTACGATCAAGTTCTACCACACAATGGGTGCAAACCTTCGTGAAGTTCTCGAAAGATATATCGTAGAATTTAACAAGCTGTACCCCAACATCAAGATTGAGCACCAGCAGGTTGGTAGCTATGATGACGTTCGTGACCAGATAAAGACTGAAATTACAGTCGGAAATCAGCCTCACATCGCATATTGCTATCCCGACCACGTTGCTCTCTACAACCTTGCAAAGGCTGTAGTATCGCTCGATTCGCTTATCGCAAGCGATATCACAGTTAACCGTGCAGACGGATCCTCCGAGGTCCTCGGCCTCACAAGCGAGCAGGTTTCCGACTTCATTAAGGGTTACTATGAAGAAGGAAAGCAGTTCGGCGACGGAAAGATGTACACACTTCCTCTTTCCAAGTCCACAGAGGTTCTTTACTACAATAAGACCTTCTTCGATAAGCACAACCTCACACCTCCCAAGACATGGGAAGAGATGGAGAAGCTTTGCGAAGAGATCAAGAAGATCGACCCCAACTGCATTCCCCTCGGATATGACTCCGAATCCAACTGGTTCATCACTATGTGTGAGCAGTACGGATCTGACTACACAAGCGCAACAGGCGACCACTTCCTCTTTGATAACGACACAAACAGAAAGTTCGTTGAAGAGTTCAGAGATTGGTATCAGAAGGGCTATGTAACGACCCAGGAGCTCTCCGGTGCATATACCTCCGAGCTTTTCAAGGCACAGGACGGAATCAAGAGCTATATGTCTATCGGTTCTTCCGCAGGTGCAACACACCAGAGACCTGACAAGGTCAACGAAGCATACCCCTTCGAGGTTGCTATCACAACAATTCCTCAGGTAAACGCTGATAAGCCCAAGGTAATTTCTCAGGGTCCTTCGATCTGTATCTTCAATAAGACAGACGCACAGGAGGTTCTCGCGTCCTGGCTCTTCGTTAAGTACCTCACAACAACAGTTGAATTCCAGGCTGAATTCTCTATGGCATCGGGTTACGTTCCGGTTCTTAAGTCTGTTGGCGAAAACGAGATCTATAAGACAGAGTTCCTTGATAAGGCTGACGGCGGCGACTTCATTTCCGCACTCAGCGCAAAGATATGTCTTGAACAGCAGGAAGCATATTATACATCTCCTGCATTCAACGGCTCTTCGACAGCACGTGACCAGGTTGGTCTTCTTATGCAGAAGTGTCTCTCCGCTGATGCAGGAAGCGACGTTAAGAAGATGATCAAGAAGGCATTCGAGGATGCTGTTGCTGAATGTAAATATCAGGCAGGCTGATAATTTAACAGTATGAAAAAAAACAATTTAAAAATACTTGGCAGAGTGCTCGCGATGATTCTTGTCATCGCAACACTCTTCCTCGCAGTCGTTTCCTGTAACGGCGGCGACGGTGACTCCGAGGCGAAGGATTTCGTATCAGAGCTGAAGCTTGATATGAATTCTTCAACGCTTAAGCAGGAGGTTACCGTAAAAGCGTATATCGACGGAGATACTACACATTTTTATGTTCCCGAATCCTTCCTTGCGGGCGGAGTGCTTAAGGCGAGATATCTTGCAATAAATACTCCCGAATCGACGGGAAAGATAGAGGAATGGGGAAAGACCGCATCGAACTTCACAAAAGAGAAGCTTCAGAGTGCGACTTCCATAATTATAGAGTCGGATGATAATAAATGGAATCTCGACTCTACGGGCGAGCGCTATCTCGTTTGGGTGTGGTACAGATCATCCGAGTCATCAGAATACCGTAATCTCAACGTAGAAATACTTCAGAACGGACTTGCTATTGCATCGAATTCTGCCAATAACAGATACGGAGATACCTGTATGGCGGCTATAAATCAAGCAAAAAGCAGCAGTCTTCACGTCTATTCAAAGGATAAAGACCCCAATTTTCCGTATGGCGAGGCTACAGAGCTTACACTTAAGGAGCTCCGCTGTAACGTAAAGGATTACGAGGGATCAAAGGTCGCGTTTGAAGGTGTTGTAGTTAAGAATAACTCCAATACAGCGTACGTGGAGGAGTATGACGCAGAGAGCGGACTTTACTTCGGTATGACCGTCTATTACGGATATGCACTCAACGGAACGGGACTTCAGATACTTTCGGTAGGTAACCGCGTTCGTATAGTAGGTACGGTTCAGTACTATGAAACGGGCGACTCTTATCAGGTTTCGGGACTTGAATATTCTCCTATGAGACCTAAGGATCCGAATAATATCCAGAAGATAAGCGAGGGACATTCTCCCGCATACGTTCCGACAGAAGCATCAGATCTTGTAAGCGGTAAGGTAGAGCTTACCGTCGGGGAAGAGAAGCGTACGTATGATTATGCAGAGCTTGCACTCTACACCTCTCGCGAAATGAGAGATCTGAAGGTAAAAAGCATATACGTTACAGATAACGAAGAAAGCTCATCAAACGGAGCAATGACCCTTATATGTGAGGTAGACGGTGTAGAGATATCGGTTCGTACTATCGTGCTCAGAGATGCAAACGGAGCGATAGTAACCCCCGATTACTTTGAAGATACCACTATCGACGTAAAAGGGCTTGTAGATAGATTTGACGGAAAATATCAGATAAAGGTATTCTCTTTGGAGGATATTAACGTCAGATAGATCAAATATGTAAACCAATAAAAATATTAAAGGAGTATAACTATGAAGAAGTTAATCTCAATCATTATGATGCTTATCATCTGCGTTTCCGCGTTTGCATCGTGCGGCGGCGAAGATGTAAGCCTTCAGGAAGCGGGCACTTATCTTTATAATCTTTATAAAGATGATGCAGAGCTCACGCCCTCTGACTACGACGTAGCCGGCCTTATCAAGATCGGCGAGCTCACCTATAACGTTGAATGGTCTGTTGACGTTAAGGAAGGCGTAACGATCAAAGAGAGCGAAACAAACGGATTTTTCACTATTGACGTAGATGAAAAGACAGAAAAAGAGATCGCATACGTTCTTACAGCTACTATCAAGAACGAAGACGGCGATACAGTAACAAAATCGTTCAACCGCAAGATCCCCGCATACAAGGTATTCAGTTATGCTGAATATGCAGCAGCTGCAGACGACTCTACAGTTGTTGTAAAGGGTATAATCACAGGTATCATCTCCAAGTCCAACGGCTCTTCTGCTAACGGTCTTTACCTTCAGGATACAGCTAACGAGGGCGGATACTATATTTACGGTATCAAGGACGGAAAAGATCCTATGACAGACCTCGGCCTCAAGCTCGGTATGACAGTAGAAGCTACCGGTCTTAAGGATACTTATAACGGACTCTATGAAATTATCGACGCTTCTATCGAGGTTCTCGATAAGACAGAAAACAAGGTTACTCCCGTTGACTATACAGAGATACTCAAGAACGCTGAAAAGCTTTCTGACGAAGCTCTCGTAGGCAAGCAGTCTATCCTTGTTACTATCAAGGGCGTTGAGATTACAGGACAGGTTACAGCAAGCGGATACTATAACTTCAAGCTTGGCGACCTCGAAACATACGTAAGAATTTCTTCCTCCAATAACTGTATCAGCAAGGATGAGCAGACAGCATTCATCAAGACTCATACAGATAACTTCGGATACGTTGCTGACGTAACAGGTATCGTTCAGCTTTACAGCGGCAACTTCTATCTCATTCCCGCAACAGCAGAAACCTTCACAAATATGGCACTTCCCGAGCGTAGCGATTCCGAAAAGCTCGAAATGGAGCTCGGCAATATTACTGTTACCGATAAGGTTACAGAGGATACAGTAGTAGAGCTTCCTCTTACAGGCGCTACATATCCCGAGGTTAAGTTCGAATGGACATCGGATAACGCGTGCGCAGTAATCGGTGCAGACGGCAAGCTCACAATCACTCTTCCCGAAGAGGATGCAACAGTTACAATTACTCTTAAGGTTACAGTAGGCGAAGTTACAGAAACAAAGACCTTTGAGATCAAGGTTGACGGCGCGGCTACAGACCTTTATATCCCCAATAAGGCCGAAACTCTTGAAGCCGGCAAGGCATATAAGCTCGCAATGTGGCAGGCACAGCTCGGTAAGTATCTCTACTTCAACGGTGAAATGAGCGGATACTACTTCGGTATTACCGATAAGGCTAATAAGGCTGTTGACGTTTACGTTGAAACAGTAGACGGCGGTTACAGATTCTATATCCTCGGCGAAAACGACGCTAAGATGTATCTTGAAATCTATAAGAACGGCAACTATGTAAACACCAAGCTCTCCGCAGAGCCCTCTGCAGTATTCGTATATGACGAAGAAGCAAAGACGTACGTAGTTGATATCGAGGGA
>JAFXJH010000041.1 GCA_017532425.1 Clostridia bacterium
AAACGTCACGGCAAGTCAATTGTCCGACTGCGATCTCGGTTCCTCCCACGTTTCGGGATCTATAGGCTCGAGCTCCGACGGATATTTCAGCCTCAGAGCACACTCTGCGGTATCCGAAAATTCTATGTGTATAGTTCTTTTTTCGTCATCCGCTCTGAAGGTCACGCCGTCAATATATTTACTCAAAAAATCCACGGGAATATATATATCGTCACCGAGTGTATATACAGACGTCGGCATATTTATCGGATTTCCGTTTGCGTATGCGATATTACTTCCTATATTAACGACAAGCAGATCGCCGTCGTCGTTATTGAAATAAAACATCATCTCATCGCCGTTACCGACAACCGTAAAAGCCGAGAATTCCGCAATATCAGAGAAATTCACGCACATCACGCCGTTTCTGATTATATTGCTGCTATATACGGTCTTGGTAGTTTTCTTTGCGTCAACGTACCCTAAATATTGCTTATAGCTTTCTATCTGCTCGACTTTATCGTGCATAAACAGGGATACAAAAAAGCATATTCCGATAACGAGCGATATTACGAGTGCAAGAGCGACCGACGATATTAAAAAAAAGATAAATCGCGCTTTAGCTTTTTTAGACACTGATTTTGCTCCTTCTTTTAGTCTTATTTTTATTATAACGTTTTATTCCTATATTGCAACACTTTTTTGTTAATTTTATTATTTAATTCAGTACCTTACTCAAATTCAGACAATTTATTTTATATTAACAAAATGCTCTTGACAAATATCTTTGATGGGTTGTATAATTACATAAGGTATATATGCTTTTATACCGTCTGAAAAACCTTGAAAGGACACCAAAATGGCTATTTCAAACGATATTCAAAAAGGAAAAGAGCTCCTTGCCGAGGGAAACTTCGAGCAGGCAAAAGCGCTTTTTACAGATATTATACAGAACGATCCTTCCTTATCTGACGCTTATATCGGCAGACTTCTTGCCGAGCTTGAGCTTGGATCCGAGGACATGCTTCGGAATTCCTCTTTCGACATTTCGGAAAACGAGGATTTTCTCAAGGCTCTCACCTTTGCCGGCGACGAGCGAAAGAAAGAGCTTGAGGAGATATCAAGTGCAATTATCGAAAAGCGCAAGCTTCTTTCGGTATACGATTCGGATTTTCTTGAAAACATATATCAGAGAGCGACAAGCGTTGAAGAAACGAGCGAAAGCTATGCAAAAAACGCATCTGTGCTCCGCTCTATCGGCGGATACAGAGATGCGACTCTGCTCGCCGTAAAATACGAGCAAAAGGCCGCAGAGCTCAAGGTGATCGAAGAGGAGACCAAAAAGCAGCGTCTTCTTGCCGAGGCTGAGGTGCGCGAAGCAAAGAGAAAAAAATCGGATGCCGTTCAGATAAAGGTATACTCTATCGTTATCGCGGTCTTATCGGTATTTCTTGTTTTTCTTATCTGTTACAATCTCTTCCTCAAGGATTTCATCGCAAAGCAGGACGTGCTTGATCAGATCGCGCCTCTGACATACGATGACGTTACCGTAATGACCGAAGAGGATGCACCCTGGTTTTACGTTTCCGAGGAGGGTGAGCTCAGATTTTACGCCGACAAATACACAGGTGACGGTCATCTCGTTATTCCCGAAGTATTTGAAAACCGACTTGTAAGATCGATCGCACGCGCAGCATTCAAGGATTGCAGAAAGCTTATCAGCGTAAAGATGTCACGCTTTATAGAAGAATGCGGAAGCTCGGTATTCGACGGATGCACCTCACTTGAAAGTGTAGAGCTATCCGAATCGCTCAGAATTATATCGACAAGTATGTTTGTAGATTGTACCTCTCTTAAGAGCGTTACTATTCCCGACTCTGTCGAGAGCATCGACAGCCACGCTTTTTCGGGATGCACATCTCTTGAGTCCTTCGTTATATCACAGCCTATCGCATATATCGGAAAATATTCCTTTGCTACCTGCACTTCTCTTGAAACTATAACTGTTGCAAGTACGGTAAGCCGTATAGACACAGGTGCTTTCAGAGACTGTATCAAGCTTAAAGAGGTCTTTTACGGCGGCAGAAGCGAGGATTTTGAAAAGATCTCTATTGCTACCGGAAACTCCGCGTTTACAGACGCAACACTCGTATGTGACGAGTAAAAAACAGAGGGGCGGAATCAAGCCATGAAAAAACTTAAAATCAGCTCATCATTTAATCTGCACAGCTATCCGAAGGACAACTTAAAGGAATATATCCGAGAAGGATTTCGTTTCTACAAGGAAAACGGATTTGAGGCAATAGATTTCGGAACGACTCTGCTCGATCTTTCATCCGACGCCTGGCGTGAGCAGGCAGAGGACGTTTTAAAGGCATACGATGAATTCGGTATCCGCTGTGAGATGGGGCATCTTCCATTCATCGCCGGAATATCGAAGGACGAGAGCGTTATGCAGAATTTTAAGGACCGCGTACACCGAGCGATAGACGCAGCCGCTTTTCTCGGTATAGACTACGCCGTTCTCCATCCCAACGCCGCAAATATACCTATGCGAAGCTACGACCCCAAAGCGCAGTACGATTCGGTCATGGAGCTGCTCTCTCCCTTTGCCGAGCACGCACACCGTGTAGGACTTAACCTTGTACTTGAAAATATGCGCGTAGTACCCGGACTTTTCCACGTCCATCGCTTCGGACAGACTCCCGACGAGATATGCGACGTGGCGGACAAGCTCGGAATGGGCATCTGCTGGGACTTCGGTCACGCAAACATCAGCGGTGTGAAGCAGTCTGAGGCTCTTGCTTACGTCGGCAAACGTCTTAAGGTCATCCACGTAAACGACAACGTCGGCATCGAGGACGAGCACATTCTTCCCTTCACGGGCAACGTCGATTGGCGCGACGCCATGCACGGACTTTCGCTTGCGGAATACGAGGGACTCTTTAACTTTGAGCTTAATCTCAGCAGAGTTCCCGCGGCAATGCGCAAGGTCTACGCCGCATATCTTATCGCCGCGGCGAACGAGCTTATGGCTTACATTGAATAATTATACTTTTCCAAATCATACAGCTTATCCCTTCCACCCGCTCTAAAAGGCCGCGGGTGGATCTTTTTACTCGCATCTGCGTCGAAAAAGCGAAAAAAATACAATATTTTTTCACTTGAGAATATATTTTTTTTAAAAACTGTTGCATTTAAAATAAATATTTGTTATAATATGCTGTATTTATATTGAATTTAATATTCTATGTAAATACAAGCAAAATAACAAACCTACGGAGGTTTTATGAGGTAGAATGAAAGACAATCTTGTACCGGATTCAAACGTAATTATTAAGCTTGAAAATCTTACCAAAAGCTTTGATGGAGAGATGGTTCTTCGCGGTGTGAGTCTTGAGATCCACGACAACGAATTCGTAACTCTTCTCGGCCCGTCAGGCTGCGGAAAGACTACTACCCTTCGTATCATCGGCGGTTTTGAAACTCCCGACGAAGGAAACGTTTATTTTGACGGAGCTCTTATAAATGACGTTCCGCCATATAAACGCCATATCAATACAGTATTTCAGAAATACGCTCTTTTCCCGCATCTGAACGTATTCGAGAACATCGCCTTCGGTCTCAGACTTCGCAAGGAAAACGAGGATGTAATACGCGAAAGCGTACAGGAAATGCTGTCTTTGGTAAATCTTAAAGGATTTGAGCGACGCCGCATCAACACGCTTTCGGGCGGTCAGCAGCAGCGTGTCGCTATTGCGCGCGCGCTTATAAACAAGCCTCGCGTGCTTCTGCTCGACGAGCCCCTCGGAGCACTTGACTTAAAGCTTAGAAAAGACATGCAGAACGAGCTTAAAAACATTCAGACAAAAACCGGTATAACCTTCATCTACGTCACTCACGATCAGGAAGAAGCCCTTTCTATGTCAGACACCGTAGTGGTAATGGAAAACGGACAGATCCAGCAGATAGGCTCTCCTACAGATATATATAACGAACCCGAAAATGCTTTTGTTGCCGACTTTATCGGAGAAAGTAATATCGTTGACGGTATTATGCTCTCTGACTACAAGGTGCGCTTCTCGGGTCACACCTTCGACTGCGTTGACAAGGGATTTGAGAAAAATCAGCCCATAGACGTCGTAGTACGCCCCGAAGACGTCGACGTCGTAACTCCCGACAAGGGTATGCTTGAGGGTACTGTTACCTCTGTAACCTTCAAGGGCGTTCACTGGGAAATAATCGTTGATATAAACGGCTTCAAATGGATGATACAGACGACAGATTTCGTCGCTGAGGGTGAACACATAGGTCTTTACATCGAGCCTGATGCCATCCATATAATGAACAAGTCCGAATTCTCAGATATGTTCGGCGACTATTCTTCCTTCTCCGACGAACTTGATATGCTCTCCGACCCCACTGAGCCCGGGGATGAGGAGGACGACGACGAATGAGAGGAAGATCGCTCTTTCAGAAAATGGCTGCGGCTCCGCACATAGTATGGGCGGTAATGTTTATCGTAGCCCCTATGCTTTTCGTTATCTACTTCGCATTCACGGACGAAAGCGGAAATTTTTCTTTTTCAAATATATCCTCGCTCTCGCGATATTCAAACGTCTTTATTCTTTCGATAGCATTTGCTCTTATCGCAACCGTCGTATGTCTTATAATCGGCTATCCTCTTGCATATTTTATGGCAAAAGCACGTCCTAAAATGCAAAAGATCCTTATGGTCCTTATTATGCTTCCCATGTGGTGCAATCTTCTTATCAGAACCTACGCCCTTATGGCTCTGCTTGACAACGGCGGACTTCTCAACACCTTGCTTGAGAATCTGGGTCTGGACAAGCTTTACATCGTAGGCTCTGATTTCGGTGTCATTCTCGGTATGGTTTACGACTTTCTCCCTTATATGGTCCTTCCCATATTCACAACGATGACCAAGCTTGATCAAAGATATATAGAGGCGGCTGCCGACCTTGGCTGCAACCCGATAAAAACTATGATAAAGGTAATTATGCCTCTTACCGTTTCGGGCGTTATCTCGGGTGTTACGATGGTTTTCGTACCCTCTATCAGCACATTCTATATCTCGCAGAAGCTCGGTGCAGGAAAGATAGACCTTATCGGTGATACTATCGAGCGTCTCTTCAAAAACACGAGCACATACGGTGTCGGTGCGGCAATCTCTCTCGTTATGATGATACTCATACTCATTTCCGTTTGGATAATGAACAAATTCTCGGACAATGAAGGAGGTATCGTAATATGAAGAAATTTCTTTCAGGCGGATATATTTTCCTTATTTTCGCCCTTCTTTACGCTCCTATCGCCGTCCTTATAATCTTTTCCTTTAACGACGGCGGAAGTCTGAACGAGTTTACCGCGTTTTCCTTTGCCTGGTACAAGGAGCTGTTTGCCGACGAAGAAGCAATAACAGCCCTCAAAAACTCGCTTATTCTCGCGGTGCTTTCTTCGCTTATCGCGACCGTAATAGGAACCTTTGCGGCACTCGGACTTCATCATATGAAAAACCGCTTCGTAAAGGGCTCTGTAAAATCTATCACGAACATTCCCATGATGAACCCCGATATCGTTACCGGTGTTTCGATGATGCTTCTTTTCGTTGCTGTAGCAACGTTTATAAGAGCGAACAACTTTATGGGATTCGGCACTATGCTCGTAGCGCATACGACCTTTAACCTGCCCTACGTTCTTCTTTCGGTAGCTCCGAGATTCAGTCAGCTTGACAAATCTCTCTCCGAAGCGGCGCAGGATCTTGGTTGTACGCCCTCGCGCGCATTCTTCTCGGTCGAGCTTCCCGAGGTAATTCCCGGTATCGTTTCCGGTCTTATGCTCGGTTTTACGATGTCGCTTGACGATTTTGTAATAAGCCATTTCGTAAGCTCCCCGAATTTCCAGACACTTCCCCTCTACGTTTACAATCAGACCGTTCACAACGTCAAGTTCAGTATGTACGCTCTCTGCGCACTTATTGTTGCAATAATACTCGTTATTCTGCTTGCAGTCAACTTTGCAGGCTCGATCTCTGACAGACGAAGCAGATCGTTCAAAAGAGGGGGTGCAACGAAATGAAAATTTCACTTAGACGCACACTCACAGTTTTTCTTGCTTTGATTTCGCTTCTTTTGATCGCTTTGATTTTTTCCTCTTGCTCGGAGAATAAAAAAAGCGGTGTCACCACTCTTTACGTCTACAACTGGGGTGAATACATCTCTGACGGCTCCGAAGGTACGCTCGACGTCAACAAAGAGTTCGAAAAATGGTACTATGAGACCTATGGAGAGCGTGTCAAGGTAAGCTATTCTACCTATTCCTCCAATGAGGATATGTATGCGAAGCTTTCGGGCGGTGCAGTCAACTACGACATAATAGTCCCCTCGGACTATATGATAGAGCGCCTCATCTCCGAAAATATGCTCGCACCTCTTGATTACGACAATATTCCGAACATAGAAAACATCCTTCCCGAATTTTACGGAAAGGATGCAAAGTACGACTACTACGACAAAGGAAGCGTTTACTCTGTTCCCTATTTCTACGGAATGATCGGAATAATCTACAACACCTCTATGGTCGATCCCGCTGACGAGGATATCGGTTCCTGGTCGCTTATGTGGGATAAGGACTACACGGGCAATATTCTTCAGTTCAACAACTCGCGCGATGCTTTCGGTACGGCACAGTATTATCTCGGAATAGACGTAAATACCGATGACGAAAACGAGTGGAGACGTGCTCTCGAAAAGCTCCGCGAGCAGAAGGACATCGTTCAGGGTTACGTTATGGACGAGATCTTCAACAAGATGGAAAACGGCTCTGCCGCGATTGCAGCCTACTATGCGGGCGACTTCCTCGCAATGTACGAAAACAACGAGGATCTTGAATTCTTCTACCCGAAGGAAGGAACCAACCTTTACGTTGATGCGATGTGTATTCCCAAAAACAGCAAAAACAAAACGCTCGCTGAAAGATATATCAACTTTATGCTTAGCGAGGAGCCTGCTATTGCCAATGCCGAGTACACCTATTACGCATCTCCCAACCGTGTTGTCGTTGAAAGCGAAGAATACAAGGAATATATGTCCGAAATCAAAGATGACGCCTACGAGAAAATGTACGGCACCGACGGTGTAAACGCAACGGCGTACGTCAATCTCACAAACGAAAAGCTCGCCCTTATAAACGAGCTTTGGGAGGAACTCAAATCGGACATCGACGTAAGTCCTACGATATACTTTATGTGTACCGTTATAGTCATTTCACTCGTTTCGTTCTCTGTTTTCTTTGCAGTACGAAAGAAGATAAGAAACAAATATTAAAGGTCTGTATCAGACATTTCTCAAGGTACGGACAAATCGTTAAATTTAACCGAGGGAAGAGAAAAACCATCTCAAACGCCGAAGTTTTTTCTCTTCCCTCAGACTCTAAACTCTTTTCCTTGGCTAAAGCTTTTTATTATTTTGGCTTCAATTTGAGAAAGGTCTGACACAGACCTTTCTCTCTCTTTATGTATCGTATCGTGATATTAAGGTTAGACTTATTATATATTTATTATTTTACAGCAAAATTCTCGGAAAGGTGTCGGAAGTATCTTAAAATTCCGACAAAACAAAAATGAACTCGAAAAGCATATCCTCTTCCCTGCTTCTTCTGCTTGCCGCTCTCATCTGGGGAAGCGCATTCATCGCGCAAAGCCTCGGTATGGAACACATCGGACCGCTTTCCTTTGTCTCTATCCGCTCTTTTATAGGCTTTATCGCACTTATTCCCGTGCTTCTTGTTATTCAGAAGATCCAAAAAAAGAAGCTTCTTTCGGAGCCGTCCGCGGTATCCGAAAAAAGCCCGAAAGCATCTAAATTTCCCAAAGCCATCAAGGGCGGTATAGTTTGCGGAATATTCCTCACAGTCGGAATGGTCTGTCAGCAGTACGGAATACTCTATCTTACCGAAACCGGCGGAAACATCGGAAAAGCGGGCTTTATAACCACGATGTACATTCTTATAGTCCCCATACTCGGACTCTTTTTCAGACAAAAGGTCTCTCCGAGGCTTTGGATATCGGTTGCTCTTGCCATCGTCGCTCTTTATCTTCTGTCCGTGACCGACAGCTTCACAATCAGCGTCGGAGACAGTCTTCTTATCCTTTGTGCCTTCGGCTTTGCCGCGCAGATACTTGCCACAGACCATTTCGTTAAGGAAACAAACGGAGTGCTTCTCTCCTGTCTGCAGTTTCTCTTCTGCGGACTTATAACGGTCATTCCCGCGATATTCATTGAAAAGCCGAGTCCCGAAATGATACTTCCCGCCTGGAAAAGTCTTATCTACACGGGTGCATTTTCAAGCGGAATAGCCTTTACCTTACAGATCGTTGCGCAAAAGAATCTCCATCCCACGGTAGCGTCTCTGCTTATGAGCTGTGAATCTGTTTTCGCGGTGCTTTCGGGATTTGTCATTCTCGGGCAGGTACCCTCGACTCGCGAGCTTATCGGATCGATAATAATGTTTGCCGCGGTCATACTTGCGCAGCTGCCATCCAAAGCAGCAAGCAAATAGAACTCCGGATAAAAACGACCCTCGAAATGTGAATTTCGAGGGTCAAATCATTAGAATTAATTGAGGGAAGTAAAAACCATCTCAAACGCCGAAGTTTTTTCCTTCCCTCAAGCTCCCATCCTTTTTCTTGGCTGGGAGATTTTCTTTTATTATTAATCTTCTGTGTGAAACCTTTTTCAGAAAAGTTTTTGAGATTTCTAAACGATTTGCGAGCAAATCAAACTTCTTTTTGAAAAGTTTTTGAGATTCCAAAGAACTTTTTTTCAAAAAGTTCTTTGGTGGGTTCTTAGGGCAAAGCCCTAAGTCGCGCGGTCATCCATGCGCGAAATTACCTTTCTTTTCGTAAGAAAAACTTTACTGAAAAGAATCATTATGATTAATGAGGGTTATTTTATTTAGTTTTCGGTTCTGTCAAAAAATATACCCTTCAAGCACCTTGAGCGTATTATAAACGCCGTCGATATGGCTACGCTCATATCCGTGGCTTGCATAAACGCCTGCACCGATAAGTCCGTGACGGATATCGTGACCTGCCGAAAGTGTCGCTTCAACGTCCGAGCCGTAGTAAGGATATACGTCTACCGCATAGTCAGCCTCGGTTTTCTTTGCGGCTGAAATAAGCTTGCCTACAACGTCATAGCTATACGGACCGCCAGAATCCTTCGCGCAGATGGAAACCTGCTTTTCGGTGCACATAAGTCCGTCGCCAACGCATCCCATATCAACGCTTATCGCCTCTGTAACTCCTTCGGGTACAGAGCCCGCGCCTCCGTGTCCGACTTCCTCGTACACCGTGATATGTGCGTATATCTTACGCTCGGGAACAAGTGAATTATCCTTCATATATTTCGCAAAGCCGAGCAGAATACCCACAGAGAGCTTATCGTCAAGAAATCTGCTCTTGATATATCCAGACTCTGTAACTCTGCTTCTCGGATCAAATGCAACGATATCTCCCACCTCGATGCCGAGTGCTCTCGTATCATTTGAAGAGGAAACGTCCTCATCAAGCACGACCTCCGTGGTATCGAAGCTGCGCTTTGCGTCCGAATAGCCTCTGTTTACGTGCACAGACGCGTTACAGAGCTGAAGCGTGCCCTCATAGACCTTATTATCTCTCGTATAGACGCGCACGTTTTCGGTCTCACCGTTATCTGCGCGCATACCGCCGAGAGCTGTAAGTCTGAGCCTGCCGTTACCCTTTATTTCTGCAACCATACCGCCGAGCGTATCCGTATGTGCACAGAGCATCAGCGCATCATTATTATCCTTACCGCCGAGGTCAACGAGCACTCCGCCCTTTTTCGTGATCTCTGCAGAATATCCGAGCTCGGAAAAAGCATTCTTCACCCATTCGGATGCCTTTGCTGTAAATCCCGTCGGGCTGTCTATCGCAAGCAGCTCGATTGCTTTATCTGTCGCCTCCTGCGCATATTTACGTTCCATAAGCTTACCCTCTTTCTATAAGCCGACAGAACATTACGGTCGCACGTAGTGTTCTGTCGCGATAACTGAATTTTATTTTTGTTCTGTTATTTCCGAATTATTTTACCTTCGGAAGCTCTGTCATACGAAGCTTTGCCGTTGCAAAGGGCACAAGCTCGATATCCACAGCCTCGCCGATGCCTACTCTGCTCTTCGGTGTACCGTTCGGAACGTACTCAACGCCCGGAATGAAATCCCATTCAACGCGCCTTACCTTGGTCCTTATCGCGCAAAGAGGCTTATCTGTTGCAAATGCAGACTTATAATCGTCATATTCTACGTATTCGAGCTCATCGGACGCGTATCCGTATCTCCACTCGCTTTCGGGATAGATCTCGTAGTCGCAGTAGGGATATACTCTCTCTACGCCGTTCTTCGTATATTCGCGCTTTTCCCATCTTTCCTTCACGGGAAGAGTGTATGTGAGTGCTCCGCGCACTACTGCGTAGAGCGAATCACGCTTAACGAATTTAGCTATATTTTCAAGCTCAAGCGAGATCACGTCGTCTGAAAATTCCTTCTCACAAATGAAATATTCGCCTGTCTTGACCTTTTCTCCGTTCACCTTAGCCGAGTCTGCAAATCCGGGAATGCGGACGTAGAGCTTGAATTTTACCGGCTTATCGGCATTCACCTTTATCTTCACGCTATCTCTGAAGGGATAGAGCGTTTCCTTTGTTATCTTGACCTTTACGCCGTTTATTTCTGTAACGAGCGAAGCGGGTGCAAGAGTAACTACCGCTATTCCGTCATCTGCCTTCATATAGGAATGTATCGCGAATTTCGGGAAAGCCTGACCCATATTTGCCGTACAGCAGCCGTAATTAGGCTCAAGACCGAATATGTGAGAATCGCTTGTATTGGTAGTAAAATGCGGCTTTGTTCCGTAATTTACGCAGTAGGGCTGATTGCTCATCTGATTATACTGATGAGTCCACATATCCTCGCTTACCGTTGCGGGATAAGCATTATACGTGAGTCTTTCGAGTCTGTCTGCCCATTTTACTTCGCCCGAAATGCAGGAAAGCACCTCATACGAGTACATCGCTTCGGCAACGCCGCAAAGCTCCGTACCCTGCGAGGGTGAGCGTCCTGCAAGACATTCGTCTCCGTTGAAATATCCGTTTACGTTTCCGTGATACTTATCGAGGAAGGCTGTAAGCTTATCTGCGTAGGTATTCGGATTTCTATCATCTATAAGGCTCATTACCGCATCCGATTTGATCGCCATTGCGAGGTTTACAACGTGAGTATAGTGTCTCCAGTCGATACTCTTTTCCTTCATTATATCGAATGCTCTCGTATAGTCCATACCCTGCGCCTCAAGAGCCTTTGCAAGACTAATAAGCCACTGTGTGGGGCGTCGCGAGTAGAGCCACGCTATCGAAATAACGCACTCATACCAGCGGCTCGTTGCCCAGTTCGTTGCAAGATGTCCTGCGCTGAAGTGATAGTAATTTTTAAGAGCGCGGCATACCGCCTCTTCAACGCGTTCATCGCCCGAGCAGTCATAGTAAAGAATGAGCACCTTGAGTATCAGAAAGAGCGCCCACATATCGTATGTTGCTCTCTGCGAGTCCTCGCACGGGCATATCCATCCGTCGTTTTTCTGACCTGCGAGTATTGCGTCTATATATTTTTTAGCGCGCGCTATCATATCCTCATCGTTCAGAAGATATGCAAGCGGAACAAATCCGTCAAGCCAGTAAGGAACTCTTTCCCAGCCCTCTTTATCTCCGCCTATCCATTTACTGTCGCGCACGTCCGGCCACATCTTATCGAGATTTCCCGCAAGACCCTTTGCCTGTATTTCAAGCTGATCTCTCAGCCACCCTTCGGGTATTATTTCTTTTGTGGTATAAGGCTTAAAAACACTCTTCATAACTTTAAATCTCCATTTCTTACCAAATGATGATATTCAAAAAGGTCTGCTTGTCCGCAGACCTTTTTGTATGTTTTTTATCAAAGCAGTTTTGCTCTGAGCTGATCGGGTGTCATCGTATGGAAATAGGACGGCGGCACGTCAAAAAGTGTTTTACAGCCGTACGTTTCCTCCTCCCACATACGGTAGACCGCTCTTGCTGATGCAACGAGCATTCCCGACGTGAATTCCGGATTCGAATCAAGCTTGAGTGAGAATTCAATCACATGATTATTCTCGCTCTCAAAGCCCGTATTACCGCTTCTTATAACCGATCCTCCGTGCGGAAGCTTCGAATGATCTCTGCGAAGCTCCTCTTCGCTTACAAAGTTCACTACCGTATTATAATCTGCAAAATAATTCGGCATTTCTTTTATCTCGCGCTCTATACGCTCAAGGTCTGCGCCCTCTTCTGCAACAACGTAGCATTCTCTGATATGCTTATCTCGTGCGCTCAGCTCGGGATTTTTGCCCGATCTTACCGCGTCGAGTGCCTCGCTCACGGGAACGGTGTACTGACGGGCATCCTTCACGCCGTCTATGCGGCGTATTGCATCTGAATGACCCTGGCTGACTCCTCTTCCCCAGAAGGTGTAGGTTTCACCCTCGGGCAGAGTTGCTTCTGCGTAAACACGTATCAGCGAGAAAAGTCCCGGATCCCAGCCTGAAGATATGATCGCTGTTTTTCTGCCCTTCTTTGCCGAAGCATCGACCTTCGCAAAGTGCTCGGGAATTCTTGCGTGTGTATCAAAGCTGTCTACCACGCAAAAATCGAGTGCAAGCTCGGGCGTCTGAACGGGAAGGTCTGTAGCACTTCCTCCGCAGAGTATGACTACGTCTATTCTATCCTTAAAGGAGAGCACGTCTTCTGCGCGAAAAACAGGAACGTTACTTCCGTGAGGCTTGACCGATGACGGATCTCTGCGAGTAAATATCGCAACGAGCTCCATATCGGGACATTTTGAAATTGCTGCTTCTACGCCACGACCGATATTGCCGTAGCCGTAGACAGCCACTTTGATTTTGCTTTCTTTCATATAAAAATCCTTACTTAGGGGTAAAATGGTAATCGCTTAAATATTTCGATCAAAGATACTTCTTAACAGAAGCGGGAAGATCCTCTTCTGTGCAAGAAGATGTCATAAATACGTCGAACGAGTTCTTTTCTGTGAGCTTATCGAGCTCAAGAACAAGCTGCTCGAACGTTTCCATATTATTTCCGCATATCTTGAGTGCAGAGTCAACAAATACATTGGTAATATCGTGGTTGCTTGCATACATACCTGCGATAAATCCATACAGCGAAGCTGCTGTTGTTACGTTATATTCATCTGTATCAACGAGACGTACCTGATACTTGATCTCGTGGATAAGTTTGTCACCCTTTTCAATGCATACTACGCTTCCCTTTGTTTCGTCAGCTGCAGTATTTGCGCGTTCAATAAGTGTTTTGGTTTTTCCGGAGCCTTTAAGACCTACGACAAGTTTAATCATCTTTGTCCTCCTGAGTTTAATAGAATTTGTTTACTTAAAAAAGGATTTCCCTTTTCCTGAATTTATTTTAACATAATATTATAAATATGTCAATAATCGTTTTCATCAATATAAAAATTTTATTTGATTTTTATATTATTTTTTAAAGCTTTGCCTCAAGTTCCTTACGGCGTGCTTCGTTTTCTGCACCCGGCTTGCCGAGAAGTGCGAACATATTCTTCTTGTATTCTTCAACGCCCGGCTGGTCGAATGGGTTGATTCCGAGAGTATATCCCGAAATTGCGCAAGCAAGCTCGAAGAAGTATGCGAGATGTCCGAATTCGAATGCACCGCGGCGCTCGAGCTCAAGAATGATATTGGGAGTCTTACCGTCTGTATGAGCGATAGCCGTAGCCTTGAACGCTGTTCTGCAAACGTCGTGCATATCCTTACCTGCGAGGAAGTTGAGTCCGTCGGAGTTTGCTTCGTCGTAAGGAATTTCAACAGAGTGGTTCGAATTTACGAGGTCGATAACTGTTTCGAACATAATTCTGCTGCCTTCCTGAATGAACTGACCCATCGAATGGAGGTCTGTCGTAAAAGCAACCGATGCGGGAAGAATACCCTTATTTTCCTTACCCTCGGATTCGCCGTAGAGCTGCTTCCACCATTCAGCCATCATAATGAGAGAGCTTTCGTAAGAGACGAAGAACTCAACGCTCTTGCCCTGTCTGTAAAGAATGTTACGTATAGCTGCATACTTATAGCAGTCGTTCTTATTTATGTCACACTCAGCATATGCTTTTCTTGCGTCTGCCGCACCGTCCATCATTGCCTGAACATCGATTCCTGCAACTGCGATGGGGAGAAGACCAACGGGAGTAAGAACCGAATATCTTCCGCCTACGTCATCCGGTACAACGAATGTCTCATAGCCTTCGTTATCGGAAAGCTCCTTAAGCTTACCGCGGCACTTATCGGTTGTTACGAATATACGGTCCTTTGCGCCCTCCTTGCCGTACTTCTTTCGAGAAGCTCACGGAAGATACGGATAGCGTTAGCTGGCTCTGTTGTTGTACCCGACTTGGAGTTCACGTTTACGCAAACGTCGCGTCCCTCGCAGATCTCGAGAAGCTCGGACATATTTGTTGCCGAGATATCGTTACCTGTGAAATAGATGTCGGGAGTATCTTTCTTAAGCTTATTATAGTTTGCGCCCTTGCAGAATTCGATGGCTGCTCTTGCGCCGAGGTAAGAGCCGCCGATTCCGATAACTACGAAAACATCGCAGAGGCCTGCAATTTTCTTAGCTGCCTTCTGAATTCTTGCAAACTCTTCCTTATCGTAATTTACGGGAAGATCCTGCCATCCGAGGAAATCGTTACCCGGACCGCTCTTAGCATAAAGTGTTTCGTGTGCGCGCTTTATATCTCCCTCGATGCTTTTATAATCAGCTTCTGTGATCACATCGGAAAGATAGGTGTCTTTTAATTTGAGTACCATAAAAGGAATACCTCCGAAGATATAATAATATAAAGATATAATACTACATCCTTCGGAAGTATTCAAGAATATTTTGTTAAATTTATTAAATAAAGAAATATTTTCTCAAAATTCTTCCGAAAATTTGCGGCAGAGTGATCCTTTCGACGTCCTCAAGCACGTAAATATCATCCGATCCGAGCTCTGTGCCGCCCGACATATATCTTACCTTGCCGATCACGTCTCCTTTTTTAAGCGGAGCCTCAAGCTTTTCGGGAACCTCCACTATACGCTCTGCATTTTTTGCATCGCTCTTTGCGCACACCGTGCCGAAGCTCTTATATCCCACCGACACCGAATCTGCCGTTCCGTAGGACACCTTTATCGGGTCGAGAATTTCGGTATCAAATGAAACGTAAGCGTAATTTGCAAAGCCGTAATCAAGAAGCTTTGCCGATGATCTGTTTCTGTTTTCTCTTGTGGACGAGCCGAGAATTACCGCTATAAGCTCCATTCCGTCTCGCTCTGCCGTAGAGCTTATACAGTAGCCTGCCTTCGACGTCGATCCGGTTTTAAGTCCCGTGCAGCCGCTGTAATAGCGTATCATTCGGTTTGTATTGGTCAGAGTAAATTCGCCGTTTCTTATCGTATCCTGCCATATACCCGTAAACTCGAATATTATCTCGTGCTTCATAAGCTCTGCTGACATTATCGCTATATCCCTTGCGCTTGTAACGTGATTTACCGTATTATCGTCAAGTCCGGTCGGATTCTCGAAATTCGTATTCACCATTCCGAGCTCCTTTGCGCGCTCATTCATTCTCTGAACGAAAAGCTCCTCGCTTCCGCAGACAAGCTCTGCAAGTGCTGTTGCGACGTCGTTTGCCGATGCAACTACCACCGATTTTATCATATCGCGTACGGTCAGCTGCTCGCCCGCCTCAAGATATATCTGCGAGCCGCCTATAGATGCCGCGTGCTCGCTTGCTGTTACGAGTGTATCGAGATCAAACGCGCCCGAGTCCATAGCCTCCATCGTGAGAAGCAGAGTCATTATCTTCGTGACCGACGCGGGAGAAAGTGATGCGTCCGCATTTTCCTCGTAAAGCACGGTTCCCGTCTTGGCTTCGATAAGTATTGCCGCCTTTGCATCAAGGTCAAGTCTTACGTCAAGCGATACCTCCTCGTCGCTTGGTATATCGCTTGGTGTGTCGGTGATATCTCCGTCCTCATAAACTCCGTCTGACGCCATTACCGCAGGGTTTGAAAAAAGTAATGCGAACATTATAACGACAGAGAGCATTGATGATAATATTTTTGTCTTTTTCATTCTGATAAATTTCTCTCCTTTCATTTCATATCACAAAATATGCGGCGGCACAGGATTTTATAACCCATATGCCACCGCATAAGCTTTTTATATTCAGTTTTCCTCGCTCTCAAGCTTTTCAAGCTCTTCAAGCTCTTCCATACAAGCCATCATATATTCCTCAAGGCTCTGCGACTCCTCGTAAAGCTCTGTAAGGCGTACGTGATCGCTCGCCGCGCTTCCTGCAGACTCCTCCTCTATTTCGACGAGTCTTTTTTCAGTCTTTTCGATCTCATCGCCGAGAAAGACTATCCTGCGTTCACGCTTTCTTTTTTCTGCCGCATTTTTCTTATCCGAGAGATATTTTTTCTTTGAATCGGAGAGATTTTCCTCTTTTTTCGTTTCGAAGGAGGGCTCTTCCGTATTTGCGATCTTTTCCTTATAGCGCATATAATCCTCATATCCGCCGTCAAAATCGCAAATGCCATCTTTTTCAAACGCCATCACGCGTGTAGCAAGCTTTTTTATAAAATATCTGTCGTGCGATACCGCGATTATCGTTCCCGGGAACTGATCTATCGCGTCCTCAAGCACCTCGCGCGACATAATATCGAGGTGGTTTGTCGGCTCGTCGAGGAAAAGCACGTTCATCTTTGAGAGCATCATTTTCGCAAATGTGAGTCTTGCCTTTTCTCCGCCGCTGAGTATTTTTACTTCCTTGAAAATATCGTCTGCGCGGAACATAAAGAGTGCCAGCGCGCTTCTTACCTCTGTTTGCGTAAGGTTAGGATAGCAGTTCCACAGCTCGTCTATTACGGTAAGGTCGGGCGAAAGATTCTGGTTTTCCTGATCGTAGTAGCCTACCTTTACGTTATATCCGAAATCAAAGCGACCCTCGTCTGCCGTTTCCTTATAGTTGAGTATTTTTATCAGTGTGGATTTTCCGCAGCCGTTCGTACCTATAATGAAAAGGCGGTCGCGCTTTTTGACCTCAAACGAGAGATTTGAAAAAAGATTTTTACCCGGATAGGCCTTTGAAAGTCTTTTTACCGCAAGAACGTCGTCTCCGCTCTCCTCAGACTGCTCAAAGTGCATACGTATCTTACCCGGCTCTGCGCTCGGTGCTTCTATTCTCACCATTTTATCGAGCTGCTTCTGACGGCTCTCCGCCGCTATTATATTCTTTTCGCGATTCCATCGGCGCTGCTGCTCGATATATGCTTCGATCCGCGCGATCTCTTTCTGCTGATTTTTATACTGATGCTCGAGCACTTCCCTGTCTTTTTTCTTTGTCTCGAGATATTTATCGTAATTCCCGTTATAGAGCTTCGCCTTGCAGTGCTCGATTTCAAGTGTTGAATTTGTCACCGAGCAGAGAAAATATCTGTCGTGCGAAATTATAAGAAAGGTCTTTTTACTGTTTAAAATAAATTTTTCAAGCCACGCTATACTCTCAACGTCGAGATGGTTTGTCGGCTCGTCGAGCAGAATAATATCGGGTTCTCTTACAAGCAGCTTTGCAAGCGCAATCCTCGTTTTCTGTCCGCCGCTTAGCGAATTTACGGGTATCGACTGCATTTGCTCGTTAAATCCGAGGCTTGCAAGTATTCCACGGCATCTGCCTCTGTATTCAAGCCCTCCTCTCGCCACGAATTTTTCGTGCTCAAGCGAGAATTCGACCGATGCACTTTCGTCTCCGCTTTCTGCTTTTTCGCGAAGGAGCGCGATTTTTTTCTCGAGAGCCACCATTTCGCTCTGCGCATCGAGCATCTCATCGAAAAGTGTTCTGTCGCTGTCTATTATCGCATTCTGTGCGAGATACCCGACCGTACATCCCTTTGCGACGTACACGTTTCCGCTATCGGGTGAAATATTACCCATAATAACCGAAAAAAGGGTCGATTTTCCCGCACCGTTTACACCGACGATTCCGGTCTTATCACCCACTTGCACGGAAAAAGATATATTGTCAAGCACCTGCTTCACTCCGAAGGCAAGCGATATTTTATCACATCCGATTGCGATCATTATTTTCTCCTACAAAATTCTTAACCGATCCTTACAGATCGCTGTCACCTCTTTACGGCGCACAGATTTATTTCCCACGCGGGCAAGCACTCAGGTCTTCTGAGATAGAGGTCATACTGCGGATAATTTTCGTTTATATAGAGCGGAATATCGAAAATATCCTCGCTTCTGTGATATAGCGATATCAGCATATCGGGACTGCTTTTAAGTATCGTTTCCCGACTTCCGACAAGAGCGTTCATCTCCGCACCCTCAACGTCGTATTTTATATAGTCGACGAAGCACTGCTTTGCCGCAGTATCAATCTTTACCATGTCTACAAGATTTTCCTTACCGCCCGAAAAAGCATTTGAATTTCTGTTTCCCGCTGTTCCGAATGATACTCTTGTATCGTCATTCCACGCACCCGCTGCTATCGGGCAGACCTTGCCTTTTGCATTTTCACTCTCTTGTGCAAAGCGCAGAAGCTTTTTGAAGTTTTTAAAATCGGGCTCGAGGCAGATGATCTTTTCTATATTCCCTGCCTTTCCGAGCATTTCACGCGCGGTATCGCCCGTATACGCACCCGCGTCGACCGTTACCTTATATTTTCCAAAATCGAAGACATCATCCTGCGAAAGGCTTACCGCCTTACGCAGAAAATCTATTTTACCGCTCAGCTTGTACGATATTATGTTATCAAATATTGTTTTCGATTCTTCATCTGCCAAAAGGTCGCGCACCTTATTATATTTCTCTTTATTTGCCTCAAAAAACTCTCGATCGAAAAGAGTTTCTCCTGCAAGAGGAACGTCCGGCGAATACAGCTCGTACTTACCGGACATTTCATATATAATATCAAGCACATCCCGTCTCGGAGTACCGAATGAAACGAGTATTATGAAATCCTCGTATTTCTCACGGATATCCGAAAATGATAATACCTTTTTTCCGTGGAAAATTTGTCCTCTGACAAATCCGTCCGAAGCAAAAAAATCGTCGATATCTTTGCCGAATCCTTCAAGAACCGATATTATCTTATCCGCGCCGTTGCCCATACCGTACATAACCATAGGCTTCTCTGTCGACGCAAGATATGTCCAAAGGTCTCTCATTCTTTTACAAATTCGTTATAGATAGCCTTGAGCGCGGCTTCAAAGTCGCTCTCTTCTACGCTCAGAATAATATTGAACTCACTTGAGCCCTGGTCTATCATTCTGATATTTATTCCCGCTGATGCAACTGCCGAGAAAAGTCTTGCCGCCGTACCGGGAGACTGCACCATTCCGCGTCCTACGACCGCGATAAGCGCAAGTCCGTCTTCAATATATATAGTATCGGGGTTACATGCCACGCATATCTCGTGCATTACCTCAGAGCGGCATCCCTCAAGCTGATGTGTCGAAACTATCGCACTCATCGTATCTATTCCGCTGGGGAGATGCTCAAACGATACCGAATGATCCTCAAGAACGCTGAGAAGCTTTCTTCCGAAGCCGATCTCCGAGTTCATCATATCCTTTTCGAGTGTGATAACCGAAAAGCCCTTTCTTCCCGCGATACCTGTAATAACGTTCTTCGTCTTACGGCTTTCAGCCTTGGGAACTATCATCGTGCCCGGATCCTCAGGTCTGTTTGTATTTCTTATATTGATCGGAATTCCGCTGAGCCTTACCGGGAAGATAGCGTCCTCGTGAAGAACACCCGCGCCCATATATGCAAGCTCACGGAGCTCGTGGTAGGTTATAACGTCGATCGTGCTCGGATTTCTGACGATTCTCGGGTCTGCCATAAGGAATCCCGAAACGTCCGTCCAGTTTTCATAAAGCTCTGCTTCGACCGCACGTGCTACTACCGAGCCTGTGATATCACTTCCGCCTCGTGAGAAGGTAATAACACTTCCGTCCGACATCGAGCCGTAGAATCCCGGGATAACGGCATACTCGTGAAGTGCGAGCTCTGCTGCAAGTACAGTATTTGTCTTCTCGCTGTCGAGCTGCTTATTATCGGTAAAGAATATGCACTTTGCCGCATCGACAAAGTCAAATCCGAGATAGGAAGCAAGGATTATACCGTTAAGATATTCTCCGCGGCTTGCCGCATAGCTGTCGCTTGCTCCGTTTGAAATATTATTATATATTACCTCGAATTCTTCATCAAGAGACAGCGCAAGCCCGAGTCCTTCTATTATCGAGCTATATCTTTCGCATATCTTATCGAATATAGGATCTATCTTCTCGCCCTTTACTGCAAGCGCGTGACAAGCGTAAAGCATATCGGTGACCTTCTCGTCTCCGTCGAAGCGTCTGCCCGGTGCTGACGGAATAACGTATCTTCTTGTTTTATCCGCCAAAACTATGTTTGCCACCTTTTTGAACTGATTTGCATCGGCGAGCGAGCTACCTCCGAACTTCACCGTCTTTATATATTCATTCTGCACAGTTAAACTCTCCTTGAATTTTACAAAATACCTAAAATTTATCCGTATATATTATATGTATATTTGAGTCAAATGTCAAGCAAGGTAGCAGACTTTATCTCATTTTCGGACAAAAAAATAAAAAAACGTTCATTTTTTCTCGGGTTTTATACACTTTGTTTATATAAATGCGGGCATTTTTCCTCCGACATACCAAACAAGCGTCAAAAATCGACTCATCCGATTTGCAAGAGCCTTTTAACGAAAAATGAAAACATTTTGTGAACGATT
>JAFXJH010000042.1 GCA_017532425.1 Clostridia bacterium
AAACTAAATTAGGCTCCCTCTTGAGGGGGCTGTCGCCGAACGGCGACTGGGGGAGTTTGACACGCACTCCATAGACACGGACTCCTTCCGTCATCGTGTTCGCAATGCTCCACGATGCCACCTCCCTCGAGAGGGAGGCTTATGATGACAAAAACGCACAAAGTTCCCCTTGCGACAACTCTGTGCGATCTTTTATTTTTCTCGACAGTCATTGTCGGGATATTTTTCTCTGTATTTTTATTATAGCATAGACGGAAAGATTTGTCAACAACTATAATAATCAAATTTTAAAAGCCCTTTACAAACGGCGGAATTTGTGATACAATTATGTTGTTTTTTCAAACCGAAAGAGAGATGTTAAACCAAAATGACCAAAAAACAGCATTTTCTTCGCGGAATGCGGGCGGGAATACCGATATGTCTCGGATATTTTGCGGTATCGCTCGCGCTCGGAATTTCCGCGGCAAACGGCGGCATCACCGCCTTTCAGGCGGCTCTGACAAGCCTTTTCATCAATGCGTCCGCGGGCGAATACGCGGGCTTTAATCTGATATCGGGATATCTTCCCCAAGCGCTAACACCGGCGCTCGCGGCTATGGCGTATCTTGAGGTAACGCTTATGGAAGCGGTCGCAAACGCGCGATATTTGCTTATGTCGGCATCAATGAGCCAGAAGCTTGAGCGCCGCACGACCATAGGCGAGCGACTGCTCCTCGGATTTACGGTTACCGACGAGATCTTCGGAGTGTCAATGTCGCAGGACGGCAAGCTCAGCCCTTACTTTACCTACGGCGCGTTCATGGTGGCAACGCTCGGCTGGACAGGCGGAACTCTTTTTGGCGCGATGCTCGGAAGCGTTCTTCCTCTGCGTCTTATCAGCGCACTCGGAGTCGGACTTTACGGAATGTTCATCTCGGTGTTCATTCCCGCCGCAAAAAAGAACCGCGTGGTTGCCGTACTCGTTATCATCAGCTTTATCGCAAGCCTTGCTTTCACCCTGATACCAATAATTTCGCAGATACCCGAGGGCATTCGCATCATTGTGCTCACCGTGGCAATATCCCTTATCGCCGCGATATTCTTTCCCATAAAGGAGGATGAGCAAAATGATCAATAACGTTTATATATACATATTCTGTATGGCGGCTGTTACTTATCTTATCCGTGTCCTGCCGCTCACGCTCATCCGCAAGCCGATAAAAAACAAGACCGTGCGCTCGTTTTTGTATTACGTTCCATACGTAACACTTGCAGTAATGACCTTCCCCGCAATACTCACCGCAACGAGCTCCCCGATAGCAGCCGCAGCCGCGCTTGTTGTGGCTATACTTATGGCACTTTGGGGCAAGGGACTCTTCCCCGTTGCAGTTTCAGCCTGCGTTACGGTATTTATTTTCGAGCTGTTTATAAATCCGCCCGAGATAATTCTGTCATTCTTTGCTAAATAAAAGCAGATCCCGCATTGGATATTCCAATGCGGGATATTATTATTTTAATGCGTCAATGAAAAACCTTTTCCTCCGGCTTTTCGTCGTGTCTCGGGCGCTCTATAAGATTAAAGAATTTTTTGTTATACGCACAGCCAATCTTTTTGCTCTTGTTGTAGGTTACCACGTAAAATTCGTCGCCCTCGTGGGTATCCCGAAATTGCTTATCACGAAAGAAATCAGAATAGAGCATTTTATGTGATTCACTCCAATTGTAAAGATAGCCTTCAGGTAAAAACCATTCTCCTTCCTCAAATTTCAAAAAGAAGAACGGGATCATAGATCTTTCCTTCCAAGTTGTCTCAAAGGCGTGAGCTATTGATGTTCTTCCCAGTAATAGCGGAAAAAATATTTCTTTTATTTCAGTACCCTTAAATACACTCGAGTAAACAGAAAATTCACCCTTATTTATGTTATATAAGCTTATTAAATATTCAATCAAGCCATATATCGCATAAGGAAAAGGAATAAGCGACAATATCAAAATTATCCAAGCAAATTTCGTAATAATGGCTATAAGAGCAGAAATCAAAAACAATAATACGACAACAGGCGCGCAAAAGCCCAAGCGCACGTTCAATATGTATTTCGCTTGGTGACGAAGATCAAGTCTTATATGATATTCGTCAAAACTGCTCTTCTTGTTTTTAAATTCATCGTGATATATTTTTTCCATGTATCTGCATTCCTTTAATGATCGCACTCGTTTCTATGATCCTCAACTATCGTGAAAATTTTTTTGTTGTAAACGTATCCTATCTTCTTACTCTTGCCATATGTTACGATATAAAATTCATCGCCGACTTCTGTTGAAAATCGAATAGAATTTATCTCCATCCGACTTTCATCGCTCCAATCGTATAGTCTTTTTCCGGGAATTAACCATCTGCCAAGGTCAAAGTACATAAAATAATAATGGTCAAGACACTCTTCTACCGTAAACCAATGAAATCTATCAAGAGAGAAAAAGATTTCTTTAGTTTTATTTTTCTTAAACACACCCGTATGAATAGAAAAATTCCCTTTTTTGATATTATGCCGACGAATAAGCCATGCCGTGAAAATACACAACTGACATACCATCGGAGCGGCAGGCAGTATCAACAACATCCAAGCATTTTTGAATATTACCGCTACAATAATACCTATTAAGAAAAGGGAAAATATTATATAAAATAAATAATTTTCTAGAATGTCAAATACATAATCAGCGTGCTGCCTTAAATCAACCTTTATTTTCGATTCGTCAAGCTTAAATTTATTCATAATACAACTCACTTTCAACTTGTTTATCACTCAATGACGGTCCATTTTATTCGGGATTTTCGTCGTGTTTCGGGTGCTCTATAAGATTAAAGAATTTTTTGTTATAGGCACAGCCAATCTTCTTGCTTTTATTATAGACCACAACGTAAAACTCGTCGCCGACCTCGGACGTGTCTCTGATATCTGCATAGCTCATTTTGTTTTCTCGGCTCCACTCGTAGAGCGATTCGGGAATAAACCAAGTACCCGAGGGAAATTTCAGTATCGAGACCTTGCGGCGCGACGGCTTGGCGTGAGGTGTTATTTGAGTTTTGGGCACCTCTTCTTCGCCCGCGTCAACGTTTATAAGAGCTTCTGTCGTTACGGAAAAATCCCCTTTATCTATTTGAGAATTTAACCTTACGTGAGAAATCACCTTAAACAATGCGGACAAACACCACCACACGAGCATAGCTATAAAAATTGAAAAGGTTATCCAATACCATATTTGCGAAGCTTGCGAAACTATCACGAATAATAACAACGCCCCGCCTAAAGCAAGGAAATTATACAAAATGATTCCCAAATTATGTCTGAATTGCAAATTTAAAATCCGTTTTAAATCCACTTGTATTTTATCAGTTGACAGCAAACTCTTGTTCATCTCTCGCCCCCGATTTCCTTTTTTTCATTATACCATATTTCCCTTTTCTCGTCTATCATCATTTAAAACATATTTTAGGCGGCGATTTTGTCATTTTTTACAAGACTTTTTGAGTCATTCTTTGCCAAATAACGCGTTTGTGCTTGACAACAGTCGCGTGCTGTGATATAATATTTAATTGTAAAAAAATATGTTTATTTAAAAATCAAGGAGTTTTTATTATGCATTGGTCAGAAGAAATTGCCGAGAAGATAATTGCTCGCAATCCTAATAAAGAGGAATACGTATGCGCGGCGGGAATCAGCCCGTCGGGTTCGGTCCACATTGGAAATTTCAGAGATATAGCTACCCCTCTCTTTGTCGTTAAGGCACTTGAGAAAAAGGGCAAAAAGGCAAAGCTCATCATTTCCTGGGACGAGTTTGACCGTTGCCGTAAAATACCCGCAAACGTTCAGGCGGTAGTTGGCGACACATACGACAAATATATCGGCTGCCCCTACGTTGACATTCCCGACCCGTTCGGCTGCCACGAAAACTATGCTCAGCACTTTGAGGAAGAATTTCTCAAGGCTATCGAGCCCTTTGGAATCAAGTTCGAGTGCAAATATCAGGCTCATATGTATCGCTCCGGCAAATATACCGCCGACCTTATCGAAGCGCTCAGAAGACGCGGAGATATCTTTGAGATACTCGATTCCTTTAAGACAAAGGATATGACCAAGAGCGAGGAAGAAAGACGCGCGGCTCACGACGCTGAAAAGGCTGAGTATTACCCCGTAAGCATCTTCTGCCCCGAGTGCCATACCGACTTTACCAAGATAACCTCTCTCTCAGAGGACTGCACCGAGGCTGAATTCACCTGCCGCTGCGGTCATCACGGACATTTCAACTTTACCGAGAATTTCAACTGCAAGCTCGGCTGGAAGATAGACTGGGCTATGCGTTGGAAATACGAGCAGGTCGACTTTGAGCCGGGTGGAAAGGACCACTCCGCTCCCACAGGCTCCTACAACAACTCCAAGGTCATTGCAAAGAAGATATATAACCACGAGGCTCCTATCTATCAGGGCTACGAGTTCATCGGTATCAAGGGCGTTGCGGGCAAGATGTCCAGCTCCTCGGGACTTAATATGACCCCCGAGCTGCTTCTCAAGCTCTATCAGCCTGAAATTATCCTCTGGCTCTACTCCAAGACCGAGCCCGTCAAGGCGTTTGATTTCTGCTTCGATGACGGAATCCTTCGTCAGTATTTTGAGTTCGACAAGATGCTCACCGAGTACAAGGAAGGCAAGTCGAGCGAGTACAACGCATCGGTTATGTATAACTGTATGATCGAAGGCAGAGAGCTCTCTACCGTTCCGATGTCGCTTATCGTTCAGCTCGGATCTATCGTTGACTTTAACGTTCAGATGCTTGAGACCGTGTTCGAGAAGATCGGTATGCCCTACAAGTACGAGCAGTTCAAGGACAGACTCGACAGAGCTAAGTTCTGGCTTGAGCAGTGCGCTCCCGATCAGGTAAACAAGCTTCGCAACACCCGAAACTTCGAGATCTGGAGCGAGCTTGACGAAAAGGAAAAGCAGGCAATTTCTATGCTTCACGCATACCTTGCAAACGAGTCCTACACCCTCGACGAGCTTAACACCGAGCTTTATGCTATCCCCAAGAAGATCTATCCCGAAATAACCGATCAGAAGGAGCTTAAGTCCATTCAGGGCAAGTTCTTCAAGACGGTTTACAAGCTCCTCATAAACAAGGAGCAGGGCCCCCGTCTTTACCTCTTCCTCTACGCAATAGAAAAGGAAAGATTCGTTGGACTTCTTGACTTTTCTTACGGCGAGACCGACGAGGAAAAGGCGCTCAACGCCGCGGCTGAGGCTGCTGCGAATCCCGTAGTCGAGGAAAAGGTCTACGGCGAGCCCGATCCCGTTGAGCCTATCAGTGAGGAAAGAGTTTCGCTTGACGATTTCGGCAAGCTCGACCTTCGCGTATGCGAGATCGTAAAGTGCCAGGAGATCAGAAAATCGCACTCCTGCTACAAGATAACCCTCAACGACGGAATCGGTGAGAGAGTTATCGTATCGAGCATCAAGCACGACTATAAGCCCGAAGAGCTTATCGGAAAGAAGATAATCGTTATCGCTAACCTCGAGCCCGCAAGAATTACCGGCGTAAACAGCAACGGTATGCTCCTCGCGGCTACCAATAACGCTTGCGGATGCAAGGTCATCTTCGTAGATCCCTCAGTTCCCGCAGGAACTAAGATAAAGTAAGGTTGATTTTTGCAGGGCCTCGCCCTGCGCTTCACCAAAGAAACTTTTTTCAAAAAGTTTCTTTGGAATCTTCAAAAACTTTAAAAATAAAACCCGTCGGTACGTAGTGTCCGACGGGTTTTTACCTTATGATGCTGATAAATTATCGATAACGATGCACGTTATTTAGAGTGATATGTCCACAAGTCCTATCTTGTGGGAAGTTTCTTTGGTTACTTTCTTTTCAAAGAAAGTAACTCATATATTCCTCTCCCTCGAGTGTGTAGAACATAAAATTGCCGTTATCGAACAGTATATAGCTATGCGCGGAATTCTCTTTAGGGATAGAAAGCGAGCCGGGGTTAAGGAAAACGTTTTCGTTCCCGAAACTTTTGATACAAGGCACGTGCGTGTGTCCGCCGAGGAGAACGTCGCCTTTCGCGAGCGCGGGGGGATTTTCGGCATTATAATGATGTCCGTGGGTTGCGACCATACGGACGCCGTCAGCTTCCACCACTGTCATTTCCGACATTATCGGAAACTTGAGCACCATACCGTCGACCTCTGCGTCGCAATTACCTCGAACGCAGATTATCTCGTCCTTTATTTCATTTAGCATATCGGCGACCTTTGCGGGCGCGTATCCTGCGGGCAGGGCGTTGCGCGGACCGTGATAAAGCACGTCTCCGAGAAGCAAGAGCCTTGAAGCACCGCTTTCCTTATATATTTTCAAAAGTCGCTCCGCACAGACCGCGTCGCCGTGTATGTCAGATGCTATGATGATCTTCATTATCTTATACTTCCGTTTCCTTTGATCAGATATTTTTCGGTAGTAAGCGCCGCAAGCCCCATAGGTCCTCTGACGTGAAGCTTTTGCGTGGATATACCTATCTCCGCGCCGAATCCGAACTCACCGCCGTCGGTAAATCGAGTAGACGCGTTAACGTATACCGCCGCCGAATTGACTTCGTTAAGGAATCTTTCAGCGTTGGCAGGATCCTTGGTAACTATCGCCTCGCTGTGTGCCGTGCTGTATTTGTTAATATGCGATATCGCATCGGATATCGAATCAACAACCCTTACTGCAACTATAAAATCGTTATACTCGGTAGCAAAATCCTCTTCGGTCGCCTCGACAGCATCACTTACGAGCACACAGGTCTTTGCGCAACCGCGTATCTGCAGATCGTATTTCTTCGCCTCGAGCGCAAAAGCCGGCAAAAACTTTGCCGCAACGCTGGCGTGAACGAGTATAGTCTCGATAGCATTACATACCGACGGACGCGAGCATTTAGCATTTATGGCAATTTTGAGCGCCATATCCATATCGGCGCTTTCGTCAACGTAAAGATGACAGTTGCCGGCACCCGTTTCTATAACGGGAACAGTCGCGTTCTCTACAACACTCTTTATAAGTCCCTTTCCGCCTCTGGGAATGAGCACGTCAACAAGACCGCGCATCGTCATAAGCGCCACCGAGCTTTCTCTGTCGGTAGATGCGACAAGCTCAACGCAGTGCGGATCAAGACCGCATTCGTCAAGTGCGTTTTTGATGATCCCTACTATTGCGGTGTTCGTATGAATAGCTTCCTTGCCGCCACGAAGCACGACCGCGTTACCCGTTTTCAAACACAGCGCCGCCGAATCTACCGTAACGTTGGGACGAGCCTCATAAATGATCGCCACCACTCCGATCGGAACGCGTACGCGGCTGATATCCAGCCCCGAGGGTCTCGTCCAGCTCTCGCCCTTCCCTACGGGATCCTCAAGAGAGGCAACGTCGGACAGGGATGCGCAGATAGCGTCTATTCTTTCGGAATTTATTTTCAAGCGGTCGAGCATAGTTTTCGGCACACCGTTGGCGTCTGCCGCGGCAATATCCCTTTCATTTGCCGCAATAAGCTCATCCTTGCTTTCCTTTAATTTTTCAGCAATACACAAAAGCACCGAGTTTTTCTTCTCGGTAGTTGCCAGCGCCAGCTTCAGCGACGCTTCCTTGGCATTTGTGCAAAGTAATCTTACTTCTTCATTGATAGTCATTTTTTTCTCTTTCTTTTATTTGAATTCAGTTGTGATATTCTCCGCCTTCCTTGGCGTACACCTTTTCTATCTCAAGAACGTACATACGGTGAAGTCCGTCCCTTTCATAATATGAAAGCGGCGCGCTATCAAGGAAATTCTCAGCCTTGACGTCGTCAATATATATCTTTCTGCACACGAGTGCAAGCTCTGCCTCAGCGATCACGGGAACGCCGTCAAGCTCGACGGTATGGAATCCGCATTCGGCGATCTTATCCATATCCCTGCCGCTCTTTACGCCGCAAAGCTTCATAAAGTCGCGGTGCTTCGAGCCGAAAAACGCAAGTGAGAATCTGTCCTCCGCCTCGGCAAGCGCATAAGTATATCGCTCGGGACGGATAAAGACGGTCGCCACGTTTTTCTTCCATATATAACCCATAAAGCCCCAGCTGGCAGTCATCGCGTTAGCGCCGCTCACCTTGCTTGCATCCTTTACGGTTATGAGCATCCAATCCTCGCTGATCAGTCTCGGAGCATTTCCGATCTCAGCCGGGGATATTTCCACAAAAAGCTTTTCGTTATTCATAAGATCTCTCCTTTGTGATATAATACAATACCACTCCATTATATTTATATATTACCAAAAAAATGCCGTTTCGTCAAGACGGGAGCTTTATTTTGACCAATTGTTACAAGATAAATAATAAAAATTTAGAAAATTGTAAAAAATCGCCCCTGATTCTTTGATATAATATTACATTATATTATTCCAATCGCGAAAGGCAACCACTATGCAAAACAATATGCAATTTATCAGAAAGCTTCCCATTCCTATGGACGTAAAGGAGCAATATCCCCTCAAAGCCGAATACGCAGAGCTCAAAAAAGAGCGCGACCGTGAGATCGCCGATATCTTTACGGGCAAGGACGACAGACTCGTTCTCGTCATCGGTCCCTGCTCTGCCGATCACGAGGACCCCGTTCTCGATTACATCTCAAGGCTTGTTAAGGTTCAGGAAAAGGTCAAGGACAGAATTCTGATAATTCCCAGAATATATACCAACAAGCCCCGTACGACAGGAGACGGATATAAGGGCATGCTTCATCAGCCCGACCCCGACAAGAAGGAAGATATGCTCGAGGGCATCATCTCGATTCGCCGCCTGCATACAAGAGCTATCGAAGAAACAGGCTTCTTCTGCGCTGACGAGATGCTCTATCCCGAAAATTACAGATATCTCTCCGACCTGCTCGCATACGTAGCTGTCGGCGCGCGCTCTACCGAAAATCAGCAGCACCGTCTCGTCGCAAGCGGGATCGACGTTCCCGTCGGAATGAAGAACCCCACGGGCGGCGACATCTCTGTAATGCTCAAGTCCATCACCGCCGCGCAGCACTCACACACCTTCCTCTATCGTGGATGGGAGTGCGTTTCCTCGGGTAACCCGCTCGCTCACGCGATCCTTCGCGGATACGTAAACAAGCACGGAGAATCTATCCCCAACTATCACTTCGAGGATCTTTACGGTCTCTACAAGGATTATTCGGCTCGCAACCTGCAGAACATCGCGCTTATCGTTGACGCTAACCACGCGAACTCGGGAAAGAAATATCTTGAGCAGGAAAGGATCTGCAAAGAGGTGCTTCACGCTTGCAGGCACTCGAGCGAGATCAAGTCTATGGTCAAGGGCTTTATGATCGAGAGCTACATCGAGGACGGTGCACAGAAGATCGGCGAGGGCGTTTACGGAAAGTCCATCACCGACCCCTGTCTTGGCTGGGAAAAGACCGAGCGACTTATTCTTGATCTTGCAGAGCTTTCCGCACTTTAATCTAAAACAAAAAAACACGGCGGGAGACGTTGTCTCCCGCCGTTATTGTTGTTACGGTGTATTATTGGGTTTTCTGTCGAAGAAACGCTTCTGACAGAACAAAACTGTTCCCTTCATCAAAAGGTTGATAACAAGGATCAACAAAGATACTACCGCCGCACACTCGATCGCCATATGAGCCTCAAACTGATTTATCATCAAAGAGATCGGCTTTGTGCTCGTATTTGTCAGTATCGAAACTGCGGATATGGTCATCATACAGTTAACGAAGAAATATGCGAAGGCTTCGATAAGCGTCGAACGGCTCTGAGGAAGTATAACGTCCTTTATAATGCGCCAACGGCTGACTCCTATCGTTTCACCTACGTTTTCAAGATTTTCGTTCATCTTGCTCATAGAGTTGTACGCCATAAGATAGGGCGATGCGAAGAAGTGCATCGTGTTTACGAGGATAAGGATCGCAATAGTTCCGTATATGGGCGTTTTATTAAAGGTCAGAGAGTAAGAAAGTCCCAATATCATTCC
Source organism: Clostridia bacterium (assembly GCA_017532425.1). Classification (GTDB taxonomy): domain Bacteria; phylum Bacillota; class Clostridia; order Oscillospirales; family CAG-272; genus SIG672. Next base: position 10,025 of record JAFXJH010000042.1, read on the forward strand.
GGGAATAGCCAGCGAGGTTATTGACATAAGGTGCAAAAATCTCGAGGTCTTGGACGAAACTCTCGCCGTAAAATATGCGGTAATAAACGCAACCACAACGCCGAGAACGGACGTGCAAAGCGCGATTATCAACGAATTGACAAGATATTCACTTCCGCCGAGCTCAAACGTTCTTACAAAGTTATCAAATGTAACCGAAAGATCACGGGGATATTTCTTTACTATCGCAAGGAACAGGAAGGATGCCGCGAAAATAAGCGAAGCAAGCGCCACCGCGCCGCACAGCAAATATGCCGCCGCGTCGCGTATCTTATCCTTGTTTATAGGCATAGGCTTGGGAACGAAGCAGGTATTTCCCTTTGACTTACTGAACAGGTCGAAAAGAAACGCAACCACTGCGGGCACAAGCAAAAATACGCCTATTACCGAGCCCGCAGCAAAATCAAGGCTACCGGTAACGTTCTCATAAAGGAGAACGGGCATAGTCTTGAATTTACCTCCAAGCACGAGCGGAACACCGTAGTCGGTAACTATCATAGTAAAGGTCGCAAATATCGCGGAGATAAGCGGTCTTTTAAGATAAGGAATGGTGATCGCGCAGGTCCTTCTCCACTTGGAAAATCCGAGCACCTCTGCCGCCTCATAGGGCAGACCGTCCTCATATTTAAGCACGTCGTTAAGCATCAGGAATGCAACGGGAAACGCGTAAATTACCGATCCGATAACGATCCCCCAGAAACCGTATATCGAATTTTCAAGCGAAAACAGTCTCGTGAGCACACCGTTAGTACCGAAAAGTATTACCATACCCCAGCCGATAGATATCGACGGGATAAGCATGGGCAAACAGAATATCATCGAGAAAGCACTCTTGCCTCTGACCTTTGTTCTCTGCAGTGAGAAGGAGAGCAGAAGCGCAAGCGTAACCGAGATAGCCGTTGCCGTAACTCCGACAAGCAGGGTGTTGAGCACCGACTTTCCAAACGATTCGGAGCTGACGACCTTCGTCAAGGTCTCCTTATCGATAAAGAACAGCATTCTTGCAAGGGGCAGCAGGCAAAGTAATATAAATATTATCGCCAGCAAAAGCTTTACAAGATCGAGCCTTACACTGCTTCTCTTTTTAGCAAGAGCTGTCATGCCTCGGCACCTCCGTCAACGCTCGCGTATTTAGCAAGCGAATCTATCTTCTGACGAAGATTGTCGATAACGAAGCTCTTTACGTAATCGTTTGCGGGATTTTTGATAATGTTCTCGGGTGTGTCGATCTGAGAAAGTCTCGACTCCTCCATAACCATAATTCGATCAGAAAGCGCAAAAGCTTCCTCCTGGTCGTGCGTGATATAGATCATCGTCGTACCGAACTCGCGCTGGATCTTTTTAAGCTCCTTGCGAAGCGACAGACGGGTTGCAACGTCGAGAGCTGACATAGGCTCGTCAAACAGAATAATATCGGGATTGAGAACGAGTGTGCGCGCGATAGCAACTCTCTGCTGCTGACCGCCCGAAAGCTCATAAGGCTTTTTCTTGATATACTCGCCAAGTCCTACTCTCTGAAGCATATCCTTCGCCTTCTCTGCCGATCCGGCTCTCGTTTCCTTATTTATTTTCAACGCATAGCGAACGTTTTCAAGCACGCTCATATTCTCAAAAAGCGCGTAGTTCTGGAAAACTATGCCCATTCCGCGCTTGGACGCAGGCGCATTAGTGATATCCTCGCCGTCCTTGATGATCTTTCCCGAATCCGAGGCAAGCAAGCCTATAAGGATACGGAGCATCGTGGTCTTTCCACAGCCCGAGGGACCGAGTATCGAAAGAAACTCTCCGCGGTTTATATCAAAGCTGACGTCATCGAGCGCGGTCTGCGAATCAAAATATTTACAAACGTGCTCTACTGTTAAAATCTTATCTTCCATAAGCCTCAGGTGTCCTCCGAATAATCAATACTTCCACTTCGCAAGAAGTCTTTCCTTCTCTGCCATAGTATCGTTGCTCATATCGGAATAATCGATATCAGTAGGGTAATTCTCTACGACAGGCGTATAATCGTTAAATATCTTCTCGGGGAAGAATTTTTCGTTAGTCGTCTTAGTATACTCGTTTACGATAAAGTCAAAAACTTCCTTTACGGCAGCTTTTTCCTGTTTACCTTCGATCATAGCGCTTCCGTAAAGCGAGTAGGGAGCGCCTTCCTCGAAGAAGAGTATATCAAAATCTGCTCCGTCGTTGATCTTGTTTACAGCCTGGGAGATCATTCCGAGACCGATAACCGCTTCCTTGTTAAAGAGCGCGTTTACAGGGCCCGATCCCGAAGAGGTGTAAGAATAAATATTCTCGTTAAGCTTTTCAAAATATTCAAATGCCGCTTCCTCGCCCATCTCGTTTACAAGGCTCTTTAAGAACATATAGCCGGTTCCCGAGGACTTGGGAGAGGGCATACAGATAAGCCCCTTATATTCGGGCTTGAGAAGATCCTCGTAGCTTGTGGGAGTGGGAAGTCCCGCCTCAGCCAACGCCTCGGAATCTACAATTATAGCACCGCCGTTACGAACGTCAACGACAAAATTATTTGAAATGTTGACATCTTCGGTGAATTTGGAAAGATCGTAGCTCGTAACGTCAGCAAGGACCTTTTCATCGGCAAGCTGAGAAAGATATCCGTACTCAAGGCTCCATATGATATCGCACTCTGTTCCTGTTCCCTCGGTCTTGATCTTAGCGCCTATCGTTCCGGTATTCATATATTCTACCTTTATCGTATAATCGGGAAACTTTTCTTTTACAGCGTTTTTAAAATCGTCTATTCTGTAATCCTCGGTACTTGTATATACAATTACCGTATTCTCATCGCTCTTGCCCGAGCATGCTACGAGTGCCGGAATAAGCATACATACACAAAGAATTATAGATATTAATTTTGCTACTTTTTTCATTTTATTATCTCCTTCGTTATTATATATCGTAAGTTTTATCTATAGCCTTAAGCTCTTTAAAAGAATCTATCTCTACGATGTCCTCTGCAAAGCACTCGCGAATGGCAACCTTGTAGTTTGCCTTACGGTATACCAGCGGTACCTGCTCCCAATAACGCTCTTTTCCGCCGGGCTCAGCGTAAACGTCGGGAATATCCTGAGAAAGCCTGTGGCCGTCTGCCTCACTCCAATAAGAGATACCAACCGCCTGCCAGCAATTTTCACCGCCGACCTTTTCCTCAACAATTACCCCGTCCTTTTCCTCGAAGCACCAGTCGTCAGTACGGTCCATCTTGATAGCAAGGAAATCGGACGTATAGTGATACTTCTTGATGATCTTGGGATTGGATATAAGCAAGTCTGCCTCACAAACGTATGCGTTGGAAAGCATATAGCGCGCTATGAGCGCGGACGATATATTGTTAGCCTCATTATACAAGGGGTTTTCAAGGAACTTGATCATGGGATATTTATAAAGAAGCTGATCAAACTGCTCCGAAAGATATCCGCGAACGATATAGATCTCGTTGATTCCCGCCTCAAGACAAGCGTCTATCAGAGTATCGATCATTCTCTTTCCGTGAACACGGACAAGAGGCTTGGGTGTATTGAAGGTCAGGGGCACGAGACGCGAGCCAAATCCCGCCGCGATAAATATTGCTCTCTTTGCTCTGTACGGCTCAAGCGCATCGATTCCGCGATTGGTGATTGCGCCGTCCTTTACGTAGCCGAGATCCGAAAGCTCCTTTACGGCGCGGTTGATCGTACCGAGGGAATATTTGGTGATCTTTTCGAGATCTCTCTGGGTAAGCGCATTCGGCGTAGTTGCAAGCGCTTCGAGAATGCTGAATTGCTTTCTTGTGAGTTCCATTTTTTCATTTCTCCTTTCGAGCGTTCAAAATGATATTTGTCTTTCTTTAAATTGAAACGTTTTTTTTCGCTTTTTTCTGTTTTGGGTGCGCAAAAAGGTCTGTGTTCAATTTTAACAGACCGAGGGGCGCAGATCACAACAACAGGTTTACACGTTTTTTGAGATAGCAAGCTTTATTTGCCTTTGATTTACAAGGGTTATTTTTTTGTAATTATATCATATATATACGCCTCTGTCAACAGTTTTTTCATTTTTTATTGTTTTTTGAGCATTTAATGAACGTTTTTTTGCTTTTTAAGTGTTCAAAATCGCTTTTTTAGTTCAATTCAGTACCACTTTTGCGGTGAATTTGCAAACAAAAAAATCAGCCGAAGCCTCGGCTGATTTTTTATCAGTTGGTCTTTTCGATATAATCATTCATCAAATGATCCTGAAGCAGCTTGAGCAGCTCAGGCGCCTTACCACCGACGCGCACGCCGTCTATCATCTCGGCAGGTCGGCAGAGCGTACCCGAAGCGGTAACGATTATCTCGTCTGCCGCCATCATCTCGTCAAGCGTAAAGGGCTCCTCAAAAATGTCCACACCGAAATGCTTGCACGCCGCGATAAGATGCCCTCTTGCGACTCCTGCAAGGATATAATTATCCGCAGGCGCGGTCTGAAGCGCTCCGTCCGGACGGATTATAAATATATTTGAATGCGCACACTCGGTAACTCTGCCGCCGCGGTGGAACACCGCCTCGTCAGCGCCCGCCGCCACTGCCCTCTCGGACGCAAGCACGGTGGGAATAAGATTGAGCGTTTTCATATTGCAGTGCAAGAAGCGCGTATCGTCAAGAGTTATAAGCTTCATAGGCGTATATATATCCTTGATCTTCATAGGACGTATCATTACCCAGATGTTTGCCACAAGCGACTTATCCGGCGCGTGATTGCGGAACTCGGTTCCGCGCGAGACCTGCCAATAGATATGCTGCTCACCCGAATCGACCTTGGCAGACAGCTCATACAAAAGCGACGAAAACTCCTCTTTGCTTATCGGTATTCTGATGCCGAGAATATCCGCGCTGTCGTAAAGTCTGTCCATATGCTCGTCGAGTGAATATATTTTATAATTACGGCTGTATGCTACCTCAAAAATACCGTCGCCGAAATAGCAGGCGCGGTCGTTCATAGGCACCGTCATATTTTCTATGAGGTCGTATTTTCCGTTATAATATCCGAGATTCTTCATAACACTCCGCCTTCCGATTTTTTCGCGCTGACCGCGCATTAAAGTATATGCAAAGGGCTTGCCGTTAGTTCACTTTTTACTAAAATTATTTTATCACAGCGCGCTTTTGTTGTCAATGAACTATTTGATTATATTTTTGTTTTCCGTTGACTTTTCGGTACCGATATGATATACTAAATGAAACAATTATGATGTGATTTTTTCGAAAGGAGAAGAAAGTGAGCTTGTTCAAAAACACGATTCTGACTGAAAAAATAGTCGAATCGCTAAAGTCCGTACTGCCCGTTACATTCATAGTTTTACTTTTGCTCGTAACGATAGTGCCCGTGCCCGCCGCTATGCTGGTATCCTTTCTTATAGGTGCGGTAATGCTCGTTATAGGAATGGGACTATTCACGCTTGGTGCCGAGACCTCGATGACACCTATGGGAGAATACGTCGGTTCTGAGATGACTAAGTCTAAAAAGCTTCCTCTCATCGTATTTGTATCACTCTTCGTAGGTATTATGATAACTATTTCCGAGCCCGACCTTCAGGTGCTCGCGGAGCAGGTCTCGTCAATACCTAACTTCACATTGGTTCTTACCGTGTCTATAGGAGTGGGAATTATGCTGGTAGTATCTATGCTCCGCATAATTTTCAAGATAAAGCTCAAATATCTGCTTATTTTCTTCTATGCGATAGTTTTCGGACTTCTTTTCTTCGTCCCTGAAAATTTCATTCCTATGTCGTTTGACTCGGGCGGAGTTACGACAGGTCCTATGACCGTTCCCTTTATTATGGCACTCGGTGTCGGTGTTGCGTCTATCCGTTCCGACGACGGAGCCGAGGACGATAGCTTCGGTCTCGTAGCTCTCTGCTCAATAGGTCCGATACTTGCGGTAATGCTGCTCGGTCTTATCTTTGACGTTGACGCGCAGGTGGTCAGCAACTACGGTATGCCCGATGCCGACACGTCAAGAGACATTACTATGCTCTTTGTCCGTGATATTCCCCATTATCTCAAGGAAGTCGCTATCGCGGTGTTCCCCATCGTTATATTCTTCCTCGTCTTCCGACTTATCCGCGGCGGAAGAGGTAAAAAAGGAGTTGGCAAAATTCTCGTCGGCGTTGCTTATACATACGTCGGTCTCGTGCTCTTCCTCACGGGAGTAAACGTAGGCTTTATGCCCGTAGGTAATTATCTCGGACACGAGCTGGCTGCTTCTGAGTTTTCCTGGATAATCGTTCCCTTGGGAATGGTCATCGGTTACTTTATAGTTGCCGCAGAGCCCGCGGTCCACGTTCTTACAAAGCAGGTAGAGGAAGCCACATCGGGAACGATTCCCGGCAAGGCGCTCTCGCTCTCACTCTCGCTCGGCGTTGCCGCATCGGTCGGAATCGCTATGCTTCGAGTTCTCACGGGAATCTCTATTCTCTGGATAATCATTCCCGGTTATCTTATCGCGATCGTTCTTTCGTTCTTCGTGCCCGATCTGTTCACGTCGGTCGCGTTTGACTCGGGTGGAGTTGCTTCAGGTCCTATGACAGCCACCTTCCTGCTTCCCTTTGCAGTCGGTGCCTGCTCGGCAGTCGGCGGAAACATAGTTACCGACGCTTTCGGCGTCGTTGCAATGGTCGCCATGACTCCACTGATAGCAATTCAGATCCTCGGTCTGATTTATAAGATCAAGCTGAACAAAACGCAAAAAGAGCTCGCCGACACACCTGTCGAGGAGCCTGTGATCGAAGAAATCATCATTACTCCCGATTCGTCCGATGACGACATCATTGAGTTTTAAGGAGGTAACAAATGAATAATCTTTATCTTCTGATAACGATAATACGCCGCTCAGACAGCGAAGAATATGAAACCTTTTACGAGTCTGACGGTGTCGGAATAATTTATACCATCCCCTGCAACGGTACGGCTCACGCAAAAACGCTTGACCTTTTCGGACTTGAAAAAACCGAAAAATCAATGCTTATGTCGGTAGTAACCGAGCAGTCTCTCAAGTCTCTTTGCAAAAAGCTCTCAAGAGATATGAAGATAGACCTGCCCGACAGAGGCGTTGCCATGGCGGTCCCGCTTTCGGGAATCGCAGGTGTAAGAACACTTGAATACTTTACCGCAACGCAAGAAACACAGCCCACAAACGCTGAAAACACGGAGGAGAAAAAAATGCAATCGGATTACGAGCTTATTGTAGCAATATATGAAAAAGGATACACCGATGCGGTGATGGATGCAGCAAGAGCAGCAGGCGCAGGCGGAGGAACCACAATTCGCGCTAAAGGCACGGGTGCCGGCGCACAAAAATTCTTCGGCCTTACTCTCGCCGAGGAAAAGGAAATGGTATTTATCGTATCGTCAAGCGCTAAAAAGAAGGATATTACGAAGGCGATAATCCACGACGCAGGCCCCGATTCCAAGGCTCACGCGCTCGTATTCTCGCTCCCCGTATCCGAAACCGCAGGCTTCAGATTCGCGGATACTATCGAGAAGGACTAATTTTGCAGGGCTTTGCCCCGCACCCCACCAAAGAAACTTTTTGAAAAAAGTTTCTTTGGGATCTTCAAAAACTTGAAGGATAACTAAACTAGCCTTCTCCTTTGGAGAAGGCTAAATTAGATTTGCGCTCGAAACGGACC
>JAFXJH010000043.1 GCA_017532425.1 Clostridia bacterium
CTCACTTTTCTGACCTCGAAGTAGCTCTGCGGATGTACGCAGACGGGACAGACCTGAGGTGCCTTCTTGCCGATAACGAGGTGTCCGCAGTTACGGCATTCCCACATCGTTTCCTCTGCCTTTTCGAATACCTTCTGCATTTCGACGTTGTTGAGGAGCGCGAGGAATCTTTCCTCATGAGACTTCTCGATAAGTGCAACTGCTCTGAACTTAGCCGCGAGAACCGTGAAGCCCTCCTCTTCAGCTACGTCTGCAAAGCCTGCATACATATCGGTCCACTCGTAGTTTTCGCCCTCTGCCGCGCTCTTGAGGTTAGCGGCGGTATCGCCGAGAAGTCCGAGCTCCTTGAACCACAGCTTTGCGTGTTCCTTTTCGTTGTCAGCAGTCTTCTGGAAAAGCTCCGCGATCTGCTCATAGCCCGCCTTCTTTGCTACGCTTGCAAAGTAGGTGTACTTGTTTCTTGCCTGGCTTTCGCCTGCGAATGCTGCAAGAAGATTTGCTTCCGTTCTTGTTCCTTTAAGTTCCTTTGCCATTTTTATTTACCTCTCTTTATGAAAAGATTTTTGTTTTTTCCTTTATTTCGCATCGGCATTCCATTATTGAGCCGTCGAGGATTATTTCACCGATACTATCGGCGTTTATATAGCCCGACGCAGGATTCTTGACCGACACGATATTACCCTTGATATCCGCCTTTACATCCGAATACTCGAAGCTGAGATCGGTCTCTTCCATCGTGCAATTGATAAGCGTCAGATCCTTACAGTAGCAAAGAGGCTGAGTTCCGATAATAACGCAATTTTCAAAGGGAACGTTCTCACAGTACCAGGCGAGATATTCACCCTTCACCACACTGTTTTTGACCGTCACGTTTTTCGCGTGCCAGAATGCGTCCTTCGTATCGAGGAACGAGTCCTCTATCACTACGTTTTCGCAGTACTGAAAGGAATATTTGCCCTTCATTTTAAGGTTCTTCGCCTCGATATTTTTGCTTTGGAAAAGAAGATACTGCGACGTTATTTCGGTATTCTCGAACTTGACTCCATTACAGAGCCAGCCGAATTCGTCAGACACGATATTCGAATTATCTATTAAGGTATTTTGGCACTCGCGCAGGCATTTTATTCCGGTGATACGCGAGTTTTTTATAATTCCGTTATCCGAATACCAGATCGGCGCACGGACAGTCTCTGCCATTTCGCAGTCCGTCATTTCATATCCCTTTGCGTGCCAAAGCGGATAACGAAGCTCGAATTTGCAGCTGTCGAGCTTTACGTCGCGACATTCCTTGAGCGCCGATTCGCCGTCCTCCTCGCCTGCAAAAACGCAGTTTCTTACGAGCGACGACGTGAGATTGTATAGCGCACGCTCTGACGGAAACTTTTGATTTTCTATTACCAGATCAAGCATCTTTTGTCATTATTTCAAAGAGGGACGTCGTTAAACGGCCCTCCAAGAAAACGCTCTTTCGTCTCTTATACTATTTTATATTTGGCGCACCAGAGCTCGTACTGTCTTAATACGGGATCGGGAATCTTCGGCTCTTCGGGAGCAGGTTCGGTGGTCTCGTCACCCGTGGTCTCGTCGCCTGCGGTCTCGTCGGTGGGAGCAGGTACTGCGC
>JAFXJH010000044.1 GCA_017532425.1 Clostridia bacterium
AGGAGTCTGAGGAAAGGGGAAAAACTTCGGCGTTTGAGATGGTTTTCCCCTTTCCTCAGTCCGGCCGATTGATTTTGTCTGCAATTTGAAAAATCTTTTTCAGTAAAGTTTTTGGGATTCTCAAACCCTTTTTACAAAAAGGGTTTGAGTGGGGGTCATAGGGGTGAAACCCCTGAAAATCGCCACCTTTAGAATCCACCAAAAACTTTTATTAAAGGAATTTTTCAAGAGTTTCCTTTTCAGTGAAGTTTTGAAGGTTCCAAGGAAACTTTTACAAAAGTTTCCTTGGTGGGGTCATAGGGGTGAAACCCCTAAATCAAGCTCGTTTGTGTAGTCTGCCCGCCGAAGGGGATACCGAGATGGTCGTATGCAAGCTTGGTTACACAGCGACCGCGAGGAGTACGGCTTAAAAATCCTATCTGCATAAGATAAGGCTCGTAGACGTCCTCGATGGTAACAGCCTCTTCGCCGATGGTAGCGGCGAGGGTCTCAAGACCGACGGGGCCGCCGTTATAGTATTTTATTATCGATTCAAGCATACGTCTGTCGACGTTGTCAAGACCGAGATGGTCGATCTCAAGTGCTTCGAGTGCGACCTTGGCGATCTTGCCGTCGATAATACCGTTGCCCTTTATCTGCGCGAAATCGCGCGTTCTTTTAAGAAGTCTGTTTGCGATTCTCGGCGTACCGCGCGAGCAGGATGCTATCTGATATGCACCGCTGTCGTCAATGTCGAAGCCGAGTATGCGCGCGCTTCTCGAAACGATGGTCGCAAGCTCCTCGGGGGAGTAAAGCTCAAGCTTGAAGAGCACACCGAAGCGGTCGCGCAGAGGAGTTGAGAGCTGTCCTGCGCGGGTGGTTGCTCCGATCAGAGTAAACTTCGGGAGCTTCATTCGAAATGAGCGTGCCGCAGGTCCTTTACCGATTATGATGTCGATCTCATAGTCTTCCATAGCGGGATAGAGGATCTCTTCGACGGTACGCGCAAGGCGGTGTATCTCGTCGATAAAAAGAATATCGTTATCGCTGAGGTTTGTAAGAAGTGCAACGAGGTCGCCCGGCTTTTCGATAGCGGGACCCGACGTTATTCTGATATTAACGTTCATCTCGTTTGCAATAATTCCCGCGAGAGTGGTCTTACCGAGTCCGGGAGGTCCGTAAAGGAGGACGTGGTCGAGCATTTCCCCTCTCTGCTTTGCGGCTTCTATATATATTTTAAGATTTTCCTTGACCTTGCTTTGGCCGATGTAGTCATCAAGCTGCTTAGGTCTGAGAGTCACCTCTGTATCGACGTCGTTTTCCGAATATTCAGCGTCGAGTATTCGGTTTTCAAACTCAAATTCGTCGCTGTTTTCGTATTCGTAATCTATTGCCATTTTGCGAGCTTCCTTTCAATAAAATCGTTAAAACCCTTATTTCATAAGGTTGCGGAGTGCAAGTCTGATCATTTCTTCAGCGTCAAGACTCTTGTCCACTCCCTTGAGCGCATATGCTATCTCGCTTCTCGAATATCCGAGCACGGTGAGCGCCGCCTCGACGTCCGCAAGCTTGGAATCTGCGGAGGGGGAGGCAGAAAAAGCATCGTCATCCGAGATATCTCCGCCCTCGCCCGCGAGCTTGCCTACGCTGTCCTTGAGCTCAAGCACAACTCTTGCTGCGGTCTTTGCACCGACGCCCTGGGCCTTTGATATTTCCTTGGCGTTGCCCGTGGATATCGCAAGCGAGAGCTTTTCGGGAGTGAGCACAGAGAGTATGGCGATAGCCGCCTTCGGTCCGACACCCGATACCGAGATCAGCATCGTGAAGGCAAGATGCTCCTCCTCGGTGAAAAATCCGTAAAGCTCCTGCGCGTCCTCTCTTACCGAGAAATAGGTGTAGAGCTTTACCTTCGTTCCGTCCTTGCCCGCAAGCTTTGACAGAGTATTTGCGCTTATAGTCAGCTTATATCCGACGCCCGAGCAATCGATGACAGCCATAGTCGGTGTAGAGAGGGCAAGAATACCCGAAATATAGTAATACATAGTCAGAGTCTCCGTTCAAAATTATTTAAGATTATAGAACTGCTTTACTCTCGAGCCGCTTGTGTGCGCGTGGCATATTGCGGCGGCAAGAGCGTCGTTTGTATCGTCAAGCTTCGGAGGATCCTTGAGATTCAGAATCGTTCTGACCATCAGCATGACCTGCGATTTTTCTGCTTTTCCGTATCCGACGACCGATTGCTTTATCTGAAGAGGGGTATATTCGTTTATTTTAAGCCCGTGCTCGGCGGCTGTCAGAAGGATAACGCCGCGTGCCTCTGCGACCGCTATCGCCGTCGTTGTGTTGCTGTTGAAGAAGAGCTCCTCGACAACGATCTCATCGGGCGAAAATTTTTCTATTATTTCGGAAAGCCTCTCGTGAATCGTTTTGAGTCTTTCCTCGACGGGTGTATGTGCGGGAGTTCTGATAGCACCGTAGGCAAGCGCGCGGAATCTTGAATTTGTATATTCTATCACACCGTAGCCGACTATTGCTATGCCCGGGTCTATGCCGAGAATTATCAAGAAAAGACCTCCCTTTTTGCGTTTTTTCGCTCAGATCAAAGATTAAAGGATAAATACCCACATTAATCGTTTTATTATAGCACAAGCACACCCGTATGTCAAAGGTTTTTTGTAAATTTTTACACGTGATCTAATATTAATGTAAAAAAGTCAAAATGTAAATTTTAATAAAAAGTGAATAAAAAATGAATATTTTTATGTGCAATACGCCGAAGTTAATAATTTGTCAATAATTTATTCATCAAACCATTGACAAGTACATAATTTTGTGATAAATTGTTAACATAAACAACACAAAGGAGGTTTGATATTATACCTACGAAACATAGAAATCTTTTCAGAACTTCGCCGTGTTCTTCGTGGAAGCAAAAACTAAAAATGAACAGGGCGAGCGCAGAAGTCGAAATTTATCGACAGACGGCTTTTGCGCTTTGATTTATTTCTGTCGGAAAATAATAAGAAAGGACTAGAATGTAATGAAGCACAAAAAAATATTATCGTTATTTTTAGTAGCGATAATGATACTGTCATTCTCGACTATGTTCGTATCGGCAAACACAAGATCGATTAGTTATCCACAGTCTTGGGTGTATGTTGGCGAGAGTATACAACTTTCTGTTTCCGGAGTTGTTGATGTACTCTGGAGAAGCCTCAATACTGACATAGCAACAGTAAATAGTAGTACAGGAAAAGTTACAGGTGTATCTAGCGGAACTGCAGCGATAAACGCAACTTGTAGTTATTCGGACGGTTCTTTAGAGGAGTATACAACATATATAACGGTTTACGATAACCGTGGTATTGTCAACGGCGAAGAATATTATATAATGAATGCAGAATATGATACTCTGCTCTCGCTTGCAAGTGCATCCACGGCAAACAATACTGACATAAATCTGTCTGCACGCTCTACGTCCACAACCAAACAATGGAGACTTACACAGCAGTCAACAGGTATGTATACTATTGCAAGCATATACACTTCAAGCTCTAAAGGATTGTACGTAAACTCAAGTGCAAATGACGTATCTTTGTATACGTTATTAGGATCAAGCAGAACGCAATTTGAGATAAGGCGAATCAACGAGAACCCATTCGATGGTTTGTATCTTATATGCTACGGATCAAAATATTTAGCTGCTACGTTTTCCGGTGCTGTCAGTCTCACAAGTACCCTCAGTGACAGCTGCTATTGGTCCTTGTCACGTGTGGAAAAAGGTGAAGCAGATATATTTTCTTTTGATTATGTGACTACGATAGGAAATAGCTTTGATTCAACCGGACAAAATAATGCGTTTATAGAAACATTCGGAACAATAGGTTACAGTTCTGCTTCTAACAATAATGCAACTTCAACAGCCGGAAAAAATGCTTTGATTGCGAATGATGTGTTCGTTTTTAACGGTCACTATCAAGGTAGTGATGGTGGTAATGGAAGTCTATACTTCTACACCTCTACGGGAGCTGAAAGTGGCAGAATAGTAGCGACAGACAACCTTGCAAGTAGCAATAGATATTCTATACCCGCTCTGAGTTCAAACGGAAGTAATGCGTTAGCATCACTCAGATGCGTGCTCTATTTGGCGTGTAACACCGCAACTGATTACGGAAACGCCAACTTGGCAAAGGCAACGTATAACGAAGGCGCACATTTCGTTATTGGTACAACGTCGACAGTTACAGACAAAGATTCCACTAATTTCCTTAAAGGATTTTTAGATGATGTACGCGAGGGAGAAGATTTGTCATATTGCTACAGTAGCGGAATAATCGCTGCCGGTACGGTATCTACAGATGCTGAAGGTTATCCGGTACATTATCCTGCGGAATTCTTTGGCGACGCAAGTCAATATCTAAATTAATATGAAAAAGGACCGATTTACAAAGGAGAAAACAAATATGAAAAAATTAATATCTTTGATTATGGCACTAATTACAATAGTTATGTGCATCACATCATGTTCAAGTGAAAGCAATAACGAAGAAACACCAAACGAAGAAACACCAAACGAAGAAACACCGATGGATGAAAACAAGCCTGTAGAATATATCTTCTTCTACTCACCAGGTCAGGGAGTTCCGGGTGACGAAAATGCTCCGAGCAGCTCGACCGGATTTGTACACATAAATGATTATGGCGTTGATCATGGTACAAAATCCGAGAATAAAGTGTTTGATGAGCTCAAAGGTAAGAAAAAAACTCCGTTTGAAGGTTCAGGGGCCCTTGTTTATGATTATAGTGATTGTCGATTTAAAACAAACAAATCAGACGAATACGGTGATTTCTATAGCATCTATGATCGTTATAGAGGAGAAGGAGGAACATATGCTAACTATTTACATGATACTGATATTTTAACGCTTTATAGGGCAGGCGGAGTAAACCTACGACCTAAAAATAAGACTATGGAAGCAGCTGAATGTAAAAGGATAGCTGAAAAATTCATTTCAAACATACTGACACCTGAAGAAATGTCTAAATTTAATGAAGGTGTATTTACAACACGTTTTGGTAATATGGACGGTATTTTCACATATCATTATACACGCTTTATAGGGGGATATGCAACCGACGAATACGTATACGTAGTTGTGACAGGCGATGGTGAGATTTATGCATATGTTGCGCATAATTTTGGCAAATATGACACACTCATATCTAAGCTTACAAAGGAAAAGATCGATGCAGCTAAAGAAAAACTTGAGAATAAATTAGAAGAATTGGAACTGACAAATTTGTCCATGACATCTCACAATATTGTAACAAACACGTCCGGCGAAGCGTTCCTTAGAATAACAATACAGTACGACACCGATGAAGGTATCAGAACAGGTGATTCTGTTTTTATAAACATTTTAAACCTTCAGTAAAATAATCATCCCCCGCGCACCCGCGCGGGGATTTTTTATGCCTTATGAGCTTCAAAAAAGCAAAAACAGATTGACAAAAGAGATATTTTGTGATAACATAGAAGAATAATCGGAAAATATTATCATTTTACTGTTTTATTATTTCATAATTTGACATCCGGCGCGTCCTTATGCACTGCGGACTGCCGGGAAAGGATCGGAAAAAGCAATGAAAAAAGAACTTGCCAAAACATATTCGCCGTCCGAGCTTGAAGAACGGCTGTATAAAATTTGGAATGACAACGGATACTTCACTCCCGACGTAAACGACAACAGACCGTCGTTCTCTATCGTCATTCCCCCGCCTAACGTAACGGGTCAGCTCCATATGGGACACGCCCTCGACGAAACTCTTCAGGACATTCTCGTCCGCTACAAGAGAATGCAGGGATTTAACACACTTTGGGTTCCCGGTACAGACCACGCGGGTATCGCTACACAGATAAAGGTTGAGGAAAGACTCCGCGTTGACGAAAAGCTCACACGCTACGACCTCGGAAGAGAAAAATTCCTCGAACGCGTTTGGGCGTGGAAGGATACCTACGAAAACAGAATCACAGGTCAGCTCAAGAAGCTCGGTGCATCCTGCGACTGGAGCCGTCAGCGCTTCACTATGGACGAGGGTTGCTCCAAGGCTGTCCGCGAGGTTTTCGTAAATCTCTACAACAAGGGACTTATCTACCGCGGAAACAGAATTATCAACTGGTGTCCCAGATGTCTTACAGCTCTCTCGGACGCAGAGGTTGAATACAAGGATCAGCCCGGATATTTCTGGCATATCAAGTATCCTATCAAGGGCGAGGACGGCTACGTTGAGGTCGCTACCACACGTCCCGAAACGATGTTCGGTGATACCGCTGTTGCAGTAAACCCCGAGGATGAAAATATGAAGCATCTCATCGGCAAGACTCTCATTCTCCCCGTAGTAGGCAGAGAGATCCCTGTTATTGCCGACGATTACGTTGAGATCGGCTTCGGTACGGGCTGTGTTAAGATCACACCTGCACACGACCCCAACGACTTTATGGTAGGTCAGCGTCATGATCTCGAGCAGATCAAGGTTATGAACGACGACGCTACGATGAACAGCCACGCCGGGAAATACGAGGGTATGGACCGCTACGAGTGCCGTAAAGCGCTTGTTGCAGATCTTGAAGCAGAAGGATATCTCGTAAAGGTAGTACCTCACGACCACAACGTAGGCGTTTGCTACCGCTGCGGCACAACAGTTGAGCCTCTTACCTCCGATCAGTGGTTCGTTAAGATGAAGCCTCTCGCAGAGCCTGCTATCGAGGCTGTTGAGAACGGATCTATCAAGTTCGTTCCCGAGCGCTTCTCGAAGAACTATTTCAACTGGATGAACAATATCCTTGACTGGTGTATCTCCCGTCAGCTTTGGTGGGGACACAGAATTCCCGCATTCTACTGCGATACTTGCGGAGAAATGACGGTATCCAAGGAAGATATCACGGTATGTCCGAAGTGCGGCGGCAAGGTCCATCAGGACAGCGACGTGCTTGACACCTGGTTCTCGTCCGCACTCTGGCCCTTCTCTACTCTCGGATGGCCCGAAAGCACGGCAGACCTCAAGAAATATTACCCCACAAACGTACTCGTTACCGGATACGATATCATCACCTTCTGGGTTTCCCGTATGATCTTCTCCGGACTTGAGCATATGGGTGAAAAGCCCTTCTCTACCGTATTCATTCACGGTCTTGTACGTGACGCGCAGGGCAGAAAGATGTCCAAGTCGCTTGGAAACGGTATCGACCCGCTTGAGATAATCGCCTCCTACGGTGCGGACGCTCTCAGATTTGCTCTTGCTACGGGCAACAGCCCCGGAAACGATATGCGCTTTTCGAGCGAAAAGATCGAAGCAGCGCGTAACTTCAACAACAAGATATGGAACGCAGCAAGATTCGTTCTTATGAATCTCACTATCGACGAGGCAGCTCTTCCGAGCAGCGACAAGCTTGAGCTCGAAGACAAGTGGATAATCTCCAGATTCAACACTCTCTGCCGCGAGGTTACTACAAACCTTGACAACTTTGAGCTCGGCGTCAGCCTTTCAAAGCTCTACGATTTCATCTGGGACGTATTCTGCGACTGGTACATCGAGCTTGTAAAGCCCCGTCTTAACGACAAGGGCAGCGAAAGCAATATCGTTGCACAGAACGTTCTCGTTTACGTTCTTTCCGAAACGCTCAAGCTCCTCCATCCGTTTATGCCCTTCATCACAGAAGAAATATGGCAGTCGCTTCCTCACACAGGAGAGAGCATCATGATAAGCGATTATCCGAAGTTCGACAGTGCTCTCGACTTCTCCGAGGACGAGGAGCGTATGGCATCGCTTATCGCGACCATCCGTGCTATCCGTAATCTGCGCAGCGAAATGAACGTTCCTCCGTCAAAGAAGGCGGCGCTCACGATCGTTTCCGAGCGTACCGATATTTATAACGAAAAGACAGAAGCCTTCTTCGTTAAGCTCGCGTCCGCTTCCTCGCTCACAGTTCTCCCCGAGTATCACGACGAGAAGTCTGTTCAGACGGTTACAGAAAATGCGGTGGTTTACATTCCGCTTGCCGAAATGATTGACTTCGAGAAGGAGCTTGCTCGTCTTGAGGGCGAAAGAAAGAACACCATCGGCGAGATCGAAAGACTCGAAAAGAAGCTTTCCAACGCAGGATTCGTTGCAAAGGCTCCCGCACAGGTTGTCGAAGGAGAAAGAGCAAAGCTGACCAAATATCGCGATACTCTTGAAAAAATAATGAACGCGATCGAAAAATTTAAAAACTGACCTTATTTTGACAAATTTTTCATACTAAGTGCAGTATCCTTATCCCAGAGGGGTTGAGGATACTGCATTTTTTATTCTCAACGCCAAAAGAACAAAAAAAGAAAGGACAAGGCGTATGGAAATAGCAGGTGTAAAATGCGTAATGAAGAAGGACACGCTTATGATAGAAATAGAAGGAGACGTTGACCATCACACCGCAAAATATATCAGAAGCGAAATAGACAAGGCGATATTCTACTACAGACCGCAGGTAGCACTTTTGAACGTCGGAAACGTCGATTTTATGGATTCGTCGGGACTCGGACTTATCCTCGGCAGATATACGAGCGTGCGTGAGGTCGGCGGAATACTCAAGATCGTGAACCCATCGCGGGATATCGAAAAGATACTCGCGCTTGCGGGCATCGAAAGACTTATACCGATAATAAAAAGCTCGGGCGTGTCAAATTAACACTCAAAAGAAAGGATAAAGAAATGAAACAATCAAAGAAAAATTTAAAAAACAGTATGACTCTGACCTTTTCCTCACTGTCGCAGAACGAAAGCTTCGCAAGACAAGCGGTCTGCGCATTCTGCGCTCAGCTTGACCCGACACTTGAGGAGCTTTCCGATATACGGATAATAATTTCGGAGGCTGTGACAAACTGCGTCGTCCATGCTTACAGAAAAGCGCCCGGCGACGTATTTGTGTCTGTAAAATGCTACGACGACAGAAGCATTCACATAAAAATAAAGGACAAGGGCTGCGGAATAGAAAATATTGAGGAGGCGATGGTGCCCTTCTATACCACAGACAAGCAGGGCGAGCGAAGCGGTATGGGCTTTGCCATAATGCAGGGACTTTCGCAAAAACTGCACGTACGATCGGAGCCCGGAAAAGGAACTACGCTTGATATATACATAAAGCTCGGCATTTAATACCGCCGAGGAAAAGCGGAGGTCTGTTTTATGAAAGCTTGTGACAACAACGAACTTATAAAAAAGCTGAGCGAGGGAGATGAAAGCGCACTCGACGAAATAGTCACTCAGAATATGGGACTTGTGAAAAGCGTAGCGCTTCGCTTCTGCGGCAGGGGGACGGAATACGAGGATCTCGTGCAGATAGGCTCTATCGGTCTTATGCGCGCGGCACGAAGCTTCGATTTTTCCTTCGGATGTATGTTTTCCACGTATGCCGTTCCTCTTATCGTCGGCGAGATAAGGCGTTTTCTGCGCGATGACGGTCTTATAAAGGTCGGACGCTCGATAAAGCAGTCTGCGGGGATAATAATGCGCGCAAGGGAGAATTTTATGTCTTCCTCAGAAAGAGAGCCTACCGTGAAGGAGCTTGCCGAAATGTGCGATATGACGGTCGAGGAGGTGGCGTTTGCGCTTGATGCAGCAGGTCCCGTGCGCTCGCTCAGCGAGCCCGTCGGATCGGACGGAGAAAACACCTCGCTCGAATATTTCATAGCCGACAGAGAAAATCTGCTTGAAAAGCTGACCGACAGCATCGCTCTTCGCGAGGCTATATCCACTCTTTCTCCCCGTCAGCAGGAGATAGTAAGGCTGCGCTACTTCAAGGAGTATTCACAGCAGCAGACGGGAGATGCTCTCGGGATAACGCAGGTAAAGGTGTCTCGCGAGGAAAAGAAAATAATGGAAATTTTGCGCAAGGCTCTTTGAGGGTATGATAGAAATTATGCCGAATTTTACCATTTATACTTCACTTTTCCAAGCTTTTTCGCTTATTTTTGACGAAAATTTGTAAATTTCTCTTTTTCCTTATTGACAAATTCCCACTAATGTGTATAATATACCTTGCGCCTTTTTGTAAATAGGAAAGCGCATACACCATATTTTAACTAAGTAACGGAGTATATATGATCATCGACCTCAGTCCGATCTTACGCGGAGAAACATCTCTTATCAAAATCGAATATGAAATGTCCGATATGCCCGACGTGCCCGACGTAACGTTCACAGAAGGCTGCAAGGTAACAGGGCAGGTCGAAAACCGTGCGGGATATATGACGCTCTCTCTTCATGCTTCCCTTCCTTACGTATCAAGCTGTGCAAGATGCCTTGAGGAGGTACGCGGAGTGTTTGAGGCCGATATCGATCAGCCGCTTGCCGCAAAGGGTGTACTCAGCGATGAGGATACAGACGATTACATTCTGATAGAAAACAACTCTATCGATTGCGATATTCCTGTAAGCGAGGCTGTTATACTCGATTTCCCGTCAAGACTGCTCTGCAAAGAGGACTGCGCAGGGCTCTGTTCATCGTGCGGAAAGAACTTGAATTACGAAAAATGCACGTGTAATAAAAAAGAAATCGATCCGAGACTCGAAATTCTCGCAAAACTACTTGACAAATAAAAATATTTGGTGTATAATACAATTTAGGTAATTTTAGAAAAAACTCGGGAGGTGTTTATAAATGGCAGTACCAAAGAGAAAAGTATCGAAAGCAAGACGCGACAAGAGACGTTCAAGCGTTTGGAAGATTGATGCACCCGCAATTCAGAAATGCCCTAAGTGTGGCGAATATAAGGCTGCGCACCAGGTTTGCAGCGCCTGCGGCACATACAACGGCAAGACTATCATTGAGGTAAACAAGGCTGATGCTTAACGCCAAATGAGGGTATGTTCGCGGAAAACGGACATACCCTATCGTTTTTTTCAAGGCACGTTTTGCCGTATCCCGACAAAGGCGGGCAGATTTGAAAAACAAACGCCGCCGAACAGGCGGTGTGTTTTTTTGACAAAATTATTTGTCGGTACACACAAAAAATAAAAAGCAAGGAGAATTTTTATGGTAACGGTAGCTTCGGTAAAAAAAGGCTCGCTCGCAGACCGCGCGGGTATCCTGCCGAGTGATATAATCATATCTATAAACGGAAACGATATAAGCGACGTTCTTGATTACCGTTTCTATATTATGGAAAATTCTCTGAAGCTGCTTATACACCGCGGTCCCGAGCTTTTTGAGGTTAAAATACTCAAGGACGAATATTCGGACATCGGTCTTGATTTCGAAACCTATCTTATGGATGAAAAGCGCTCCTGCCGCAACGGATGCGTATTCTGCTTTATCGATCAGAATCCGGGCGGTATGCGTGAGTCTATATATTTTAAGGACGACGATTCGCGTCTTTCATTCCTTTCGGGAAATTATATCACTCTCACCAATTTAAAGGACAGCGATATCGACCGAATTATAAAAATGCATATGTCGCCGATAAATGTTTCGGTGCATACCACAAATCCCGAGCTCCGCTGTAAAATGATGAAAAACCGTTTTGCGGGACAGTCGCTCGGATATCTTAAAAGACTCGCAGAAGCAGGGATAACGATAAACGGTCAGATAGTGCTCTGCAAGGGGCTCAACGATAAAGACGAGCTCTCGCGCACGATGAGCGACCTTTACGCGCTCTATCCCGCCATCTCAAGCGTGTCTGTAGTTCCTGCAGGGCTTACAAAGCACCGC